>CALXQP010000027.1 GCA_944390695.1 uncultured Clostridia bacterium | reverse complement strand
GAAAACTTATACAACTAATTTATGGGGATTATCTACTATAAATCAAATACTTTCAAATCCAATATATATAGGAAATTTAGTACAAAGAAAATTTGACAAAGTTAGTTACAAAAGCAAGAAAAAAATTGAACTAAATAAAGACCAATGGATAGTAATAGAAAATGCAGTAGAACCAATTATTAGTAAAGAAATTTTTGAAAAGGTTCAAGCAATGAAAAGCAAAAATGTTGCTGATTGAAATAAAAAATATGATTATTTATTAAAAGGATTGGTCCAGTGTGGAGATTGTGGTAGAACAATGACTGTTAGAAGAAGGAAAATCAAACGAAAGTATAAAGAGGATAGTATTGAAACTTATTATTGCTGTACAAATAATATAAGATATAGAAATAAAGTTTGTAGTTTACATTATTTTAATGAGAAAAAATTAAATAAAATTATTATTGATTATTTGAGAGATATATTAAAAAGATATTCTAATAAAAAAGAAATGCAAATTATTTATCAAGAACAAAACAAAAATGTATTTAACCAAAAATATTTTGAAAAAGAAAAAGAAACATATATACAAAAAAGAAATATTTTAAAAAAAGCACTTAAAGATTTATATGTAGATAAAACCAATAATATTATTTCCCAAGTAGAGTTTGTAGAACTAAAACAAGATTTAGAAAATGATAAAGATATTCTGGACAATAAAATAAACGAAATTGAAGAAATAATAGAAAAAAATGAGCAAGAAGCGGAGAACCAACAACTGATGTTTGATAAAATAAATGAATTCTTATCATTAAAAAATCCAAGTAAAACAATATTATTAGATTTAATTAAAAAAATTGAAATTATGAAAAATAAACAGGTTAAAGTTTTTTTGAATTTTAATGTAGGGAAGGCAAACGAAAATGAGTAGAGTTAATTGTGCATATATAAGATTATCTGAAGAAGATAATAAAAATGCATATTCAGAAAGTATATTAAATCAAATTTCATTAATAGAAGAATATGCAAAAAAGAATCAAATTGAAATACATAAAAAATATATAGATGATGGATTTTCAGGAATAAATTTTTCAAGACCTGCTTTTGAGGAAATGTTAAAAGAAATGGAAAAAGGAAATATTGAAACTATAATAACTAAAGATTTCTCAAGATTGGGGAGAGAATATATAGAAACCAACTATTATATTACAAGATATTTCCCAGAGCATAATATACGATATATTGCTATTAATGAAAACTATGATAGTAATAGAAATAAAAATGATGTAGATGAAGTTATGATTGGTATTAAAGGGATTATGAATGACAAGTACATAAAAGAAACATCCCAAAAAATACAAGAAGTAAAAAAACAAAAGACTCAGCAAGGCTATTATATGGGATTTATTGCACCATATGGATACAAAAAGATAAAAGAAGACAAAGGAAAAATAACATTGATTCCTGATGAAAAAGTTAAAAATATAATACAAAGAATATTTGAAGAGATTGCAAATGGAAAGACAAGAAATCAAGTAGCTCAAGATTTAAATAAAGAAAAAATACTTCCACCTATGCAATATTTAAAAATGACAAAATCAAAAAATAAAATATATTATGATAAATGGTCTTCAAGCATTATTTATAGAATTATCAGAAATCAAATATATATTGGTAATACATATAAAAGAAAATCAAGCAAAGAAAACTACAGACAAAAGAAAAGAGAGTATATAGTTCAATCTAAAAGAGATATTATATTAAATACACATCCAGCAATTGTTAGTGAAGAATTATATAAAAAAGCAAATGAAAAAATAAAAATAAATAATGAAAAAATTAATAGAAAAAAAGAATATTATGGAAAATTTGAAGGAATTGTGAAGTGTGGAGAATGTGGAAATTTTATGAAGGTAAATGGTAGAAAAAGAGAAAATGACAAAGTTACATATAGCTTATATTGCCCAAATGGGAAAAATAAAAACAAAACTTGTAACAATACACATACTATATCAACTAAAAAAATAGAAAATATAATTTACTTCAAATTGAGTGAAATTATAAATAACAAAACAACCGAAGATTATATTATCCAAAGTGCAACTAAATATAGTGTGAATTTAAAGAAATATAAACAGCAGAAAGAATATTTAAATAAAGAGATTGAAAAAAATAAAATACAAATAAAAAAGCTATATTTAGATAAAACAAATAATGTTATAACAGTAGATGAATTCATAAAACAAATAGAGAGTTTAAATAAGAAAATAGAAATTTATGAAAAACAAAAGGAAGGATTAACTAAAGAAATAATATGTGAAAAAAGTAAAAATGAAATAATACAAAAATTTCAAGAATTTAAAGATAAAAACAATTTAATGAATTATTTAAACGAATTAGTAAGTGAAGTGACTTTTAATAATGATAAAACATTAGAAATTAGATTTGACTTTTGGATATAAATTAATTCTTTAAAAAAGTATTGTTATTGTATAATAAAAAGTAGAAACAGATAATTAGAAAAAATGTTAAATATTTAGAATTATCTCCAAAAAACGTGAAAAAATATCTACAATCATCTCCCAAAAACGTGTAAAAACATTAAAAATTATCTCCAAAAAACGTGAAAAAAGATTAATAAATTTTAGTTTACTAAACTACAGTCAGCAGATGGAGATAAAAGATATAGTGAAAAATCAATGATGTATTATAAAAAAATGGGATTAAATGCTATAGTAAAAAATATACCAGAAAATAAACAACCTAAAGTAGTATACAGATTACTTACAATATATAATCCAGATATATTAGTTATAACAGGACATGATGGAATGATAAAAAATGATGCGAGATATGGTGACATATATAATTACAGAAATTCAAGACATTTTATACAAACAGTAAAAGAGGCAAGAAAATATGATGAAATCAATGGAAAGAATCTTGTGATATTTGCTGGAGCATGTCAGAGTTATTTTGAAGCATTAATGGATGCAGGTGCAAATTTTGCATCATCACCAGCAAGAATATTAATAGATTTTCTCGACCCATTGGTTGTTGCAAAAAATGTTGCTTTTGCCGATAAAAATAAATATATAACAATTGATGATTTCGCGAAAGAATTAAGAGATGGAAAAAAGGGAGTAAGTGGATTAGGTGCAAGAGGAAAAAGAAATGTAATATTTTTGTAATAAAAATGTAATAAAAATGTAATAAATACTAAAAATTTCTTTGAAAACGTTGAGACTGTAAGAATATGAAGAAGTGACAAAAAATTACATGCTTTGACAAAATCACCTACTGATGATATATTAAAGACATCTTAAGCAAAGTAGGTGATTTAATGATTTGTAGGGCTGACATATCAAATTTAAAAACTGACATCTTAGATAATATAGGTCAAAAGATAATTGTTAAAGGTTCTTTAGGTAGAAGTAAAGAATTTGCAAAAGAAGGTACGATTGAAAAAGCATATTCTAATCTTTTTGTAGTTAAATATGAAGAAAACGAAAGAACAGCATCATACACATATACAGATTTATTAACTCGAACAGTAGAGGTTGATGTATTTAATGGAGAAGAATATAGTCCATTATTACCGCCACTTGTAGTAGAAAACAAAAGAAAAAAGATGAAAGAACAATTAGTATAAAAGGACTGTCCAAATTTTGGATAGTTCTTTTCTTATAACAAAAAACTCGAATTGAGTAAAGTTTCAGTTTCGTAATTTTCAATTTACCCTCTTAGGACTTCCAAGCAATAACTCTTACCCCAAAATCCTTGCGTTTGATTGGAGTAAAAAAATAGAAAATGTTATCTCAAAAATTGAGGGATGTTCACGGAAAATCCTGAAATATATTACTCCTCCATGGCTGAACCATGCCAGGGTCTTCGTACCAGGCTCAGCCTTTGTCGAAGTAATATATTTCAGGATTTGGCCTGAGTGAAAGCGGCTTGATTTTTGAGATTACATTTTCTTTTTTTACGTAATGAGCAGCAAGGATTTTGTGGTAAGAGTTATTGCTAGGAAGTCCTAAGAGGGTAAGTTGAAAATTACTGAAACTTAAAGGGTAAATAGCTTGAAAAAAATTATTAAATGATATATATTATATGAGAAAGGCGGTGTTAATATGACTATAAAAGAAGCTTTGACAAAAGGAATGATAATATTAAAAGGAAGTAATATAGAAAGTCCCAAATTGAAAGCTAGATTATTATTGCAACATGTATTAAAAAAGACAAGATCATATCTTATAATATATGATAAAGAAGAAATTGGCAAAAAAGAGCAATGGGAATATTTTGTTGACATAGAAAAGCTTACAAGTGGAATTCCATTACAACATATAACAAATAAGCAAGAATTTATGAAAATGGACTTTTATGTTAATGATAAAGTATTAATACCAAGGCCTGATACAGAAATATTAGTAGAAGAAGTAATAAAAATTGCACAAAAAATGAAAAATCCTAAAATTTTAGATTTATGTACTGGAAGTGGTGCTATTGCAATATCAATTGTAAAAAATGTGCCTAATGCTGAAATTTATGCTGTAGATATAAGTGAAGAAGCACTAGAAATTGCAAAGAAAAATGCAACAAAATTAGGTGTTAAAGTTAAATTTATAAAATCTAATTTATTTGATAAAATAAAAAAAACTAAATTTGATATAATTGTATCAAACCCACCATATATAAGAAAAGAAGATATCAATTATTTAAGTAAAGAAGTTCAAAAAGAGCCACAGTTAGCACTTGATGGTGGAATTGATGGATTAGATTTTTATAGAAAAATTGTTAACCAAGCAATTGATTTTTTAAAATTTGAAAGTTATTTATGCTTAGAAATTGGTTATGATCAAAAATTAGATGTAATAGATATTATAGATAAGTCAAATCATTATAAAAATACATATAGTAAAAAAGATTTATATGATAATGATAGAATTATAATAACTCAAGCTGGCTGATATTTGAAATTTTATTTAATTAAAATTTCAAAATTATATATAAAGAAAAAGGTGATAAAATGTCATTTTCAACAGAATTAAAAGAAGAGTTAAGCAAAACGGAAAATCTTACAAATAAAGAGGCTCTAAAATATGAGCTTTTTGGATATTTAATAAGTAGTAATATAAGTGAAGAAAATAATAAAATAAAATTTGCAACAGAGAGTGAATATAATATAAATAGATTTGCAAGGCTTTTAAGTAATAATAATATCAATAAATATGATATTGGAATACAAGGAAAAATATTTGTGATTAAAGTATCTAAAAAAGATATTTTATCAATAAATAGCGAAAATAAGGAGTTAGATGAAAATCAGAAAAAGTGGTTAATTAAAGGTGCATATTTAGGAGCAGGCTCAATAAATAATCCTGAAAGGAAATATCATTTAGAAATAGGAATAACTCAAAAAAATGAGACAGAAAAGCTAGTTAAATATTTGAAAGATTTTGATATAAAAAGTAATATCATAGAAAAAAACAAACAATATGCGATTTACATAAAAGATGGTGAAGAGATTTCAAAATTTCTTGCATTAATTGGAGCAAGTAAATCTGTAATAAAATTTGAAGAAATAAGAGTTCAAAGAGAAATGAATAATAAAATAAATAGAATAGTTAATTGTGAAACCGCAAATATAAATAAAACTATAAATGCTTCTATAGAACAAATTGAAGCAATTAAAAAACTAAAAAAGAATGGTAAATTTGAAAGGATGGATGATACATTAAAAGAAATTGCAGAATTGAGATTAAATAATCCAAATGCTAGTTTAATAGAATTAGGTCAAATGTTAAAATTACCACTTGGAAAATCTGGAGTAAATTATAGATTAAAAAAAATAATTCAATTAGCTAATTCATAAATTAATTTTATGTACTATGGATATTTAGAAAGGGAGAATCGAGATTGAATAATAAAGAGATTGGAATATATGTACATATTCCATTTTGTAAGAAAAAATGCCATTATTGTGATTTTGTATCATATAGTGATAAAGATAGTCAAATAAAAGGATATATAGAAGCTGTAAAACAGGAAATTAAATTACAAAAAATTAAATCTGAAATTACAACAATTTATATAGGAGGTGGTACACCATCTTATATAGATAGTGAATATATAAAAGAAATAATAGATGAAATATATCAGAAAAAAGTTTCACAAAATATAGAAATTACAATAGAAGTTAATCCAGGAACAGTCACATTAGAAAAATTAAAAGATTATAAAAATTGTGGAATTAATAGATTAAGTATAGGTTTACAAGTTACACAAGATGATTTATTAAAACAAATTGGAAGAATACATGATTTTAAACAATTTATTGAAACATATGAAATGGCAAGAAAAGTAGGATTTAAAAATATTAATGTTGATTTAATGTTAGGTCTTCCAAACCAAAGGATTAAAGATTTAAAAGAATCACTTGAAATAATTATAAATTTGAAACCAGAACATATATCTATATATTCATTAATTGTAGAAGAGGGTACTTTAATTGCAAGTAAAATTGAAAATGGTGAATTAAGTTTACCTGAAGAAGATTTGGAACGAAATATGTATTGGTATATTAAAAATACTTTAGAATTAAATGGATATATTCATTATGAAATTTCTAATTTTGCCAAAAAGGGATATGAATCTAAACATAATCTTAATTGTTGGAATCAAAAAGAATATATTGGAGTAGGTGTTGCAGCTCATTCGTATAGAGATATTACGAGATATTCTAATACAGAAAATTTAGTAGAATATATAAAAAATGTGCAAAGTGGAAATCTTGAAAGAAATAGGATAATTCATGAAATTCAAAAAGAAGATGATACCAAAAAGGAGTTTATGCTTTTAGGACTTAGAAAAATCGATGGTGTGAAAATTAGTGATTTTAAAAATAAATTTGGAGATAATCCAATTTATCTTTTTAGAAATCAATTGAAAAAATTGTGTGACGAAAATTTGCTCTATGTAGATGAAAACAATATACGCCTTACAAATAAAGGGTTAGATTTGGCCAATTTAGTGTGGGAAGAATTTGTGTAAAATAAGTATTATAATTTTAATTTTAGGTATTTTTCAGGTTATACCAGTTTAAACCTAACAGTGAATCTCTTCTGGCGTTTGTTATAATTTTTATATTTTTTTGCATAAATTTCTCAGCTACTAGGCGTAACGTTAACAACATGCATTTTGGAGTAAGGATTATAGCTGAGTTAGGCTTAGGCAGTGTAATTTAAAAAAATACCTAAACTTAAATTTAATAAAATCTTGAAAAATGGTAATAATATGATAAAATAGTAATATATAAATCGCAAATTATTTGAATTGCGATATCTAAAGAAAAAATTAAATAGCCAATGTGGCGGAAATGGAGGTCTTTCTATGGAAAGAAAAGTAAAAGTAGTACAATATGGAGTAGGTAAAATGAGTGTATACACTATGAGATATGTGTATGAAAAAGGAGGAGAAATTGTAGGAGCAGTAGATGTTAACCCAGCAGTAATAGGAAAAGACATTGGAGAAATTTTGGGTACAGAAAATAAAGGCGTAAAAGTTGTTAGTGCAGAAAATGCAAGAGAGATGCTAGAACAAACAAGACCAGATATATGTATAGTAACAACAATGAGTTTAATAAAAGAAACTGCAGATGCTTTATTATTATGTGCAGAACTTGGAATAAATGCTATTACAACATGTGAAGAAGCATTCTTCCCAGCAAATTCAAACCCAGAATTAACAAATAAAATAGACGAATTAGCAAAAAAGAATAATTGCACAATTACAGGAAGTGGATATCAAGATATATATTGGGGACAATTAATTTCTTCAATTGCAGGTTCAACACAAAAAATCACAAAAATTACAGGAAGCTCAAGTTATAATGTTGAGGAATATGGAATAGCTTTAGCAAAAGCACATGGAGCAGGTCTTACAATGGAAGCTTTTGACAGAGAAGTTGCTTCAGTTGATAAAATAAGTGATGAAGAGAGACAAAAAATTATAAATAGTGGAGAATATTTACCATCATATATGTGGAATGTTAATGGTTGGTTATGTGAAAAACTTGGCTTAACAGTAAAATCACAAACTCAAAAATGTGTACCACAAACTTATAAAGAAGATTTATTTTCATCAACTCTTAATATGACAGTTAAAGCTGGAGATGCAACAGGAATGAGTGCTGTTGTTACTACAGAAACAGAAGAAGGAATCACAATAGAAAGTGAATGTATAGGTAAAGTTTATTCAAAAGAAGATTATGATAAAAATGAATGGACAATCCATGGTGAGCCTGATACAACAATAGTTGTTGCAAGACCAGCTACAGTTGAATTAACATGTGCATCTGTTGTAAATAGAATTCCAGATGTTATAAATTCTAGATCTGGTTATGTTCCAACTTGTGAATTTGGTGAATTAAATTATAGAGTAAAACCTTTAAATGAATATGTAAAATAATAATTTGTTCTTGCCTGATTTGAGTTTTCGACTATAAGGAGAAAATCTCAAAGGGCTAGCGATTGTAGCTTTTTATATAATAGGAAAGTATAACTTTCCTATTATATAAAAAATAGTACTAATTCTCTTTTAATAAATTAGAGAATAGTACTATTTTCTTTTTAAATTCCTACATCATTAATATGAATAAATCTTATCTTAAGAAAAGAATATTCGCCAATCTTTTTTCCTAAAACATCATAAGTATGTGCAGCAATCGAAAAACTATTGAAATCATCTGCTGTTGATAAAATAATTAAACTATGTGAAAATTTATTACCATCAAAAGAAAGTTGAACAATATCTCCAATTTCTGCTTTTTCGGGTGAAACTTCTATTCCTCTAGGACCATAACTTCTATTAGATATTAAAAATTTATAAAGATATTCTACACCACTCCAAGATGGAGATTTATCATAACCATTATTATAAAACCATCCATGTTCATTATTATAATTCATTTTCTTACTTCCAGCAAATAAACATTGAGATACAAAACTAGTACAATCTCCGCCGACTGCGTCAAAATTATAATATCGTGGATTTCTAGATAAAGCCCATTTTTTAGCATAGGAAATAGCCGAATTTCTATCATAAGTTCTTGTATTCATAAACATCACCATTATATTATATGAAAAAATATCTATGATGTAAATGTTATTGACTTATTTAAGTATTTTTTGTACAATTTAAAAAGATGATATTCAAAAGAAAGGGGGAAAAAATTTGAAAAAAATAATATTAAAAATAGATGGAATGACATGTAGTGCATGTTCAAATGGGCTTGAAAAATATCTAAAAAAGCAAGAAGGAATTTTAGATGCAAGTGTAAATTTAGTAATGGCAAATGCATTAATAGAATATGACGAAACAAAATTAGATATAAATCAAATTGAAATATTTGTAAAAAAAGCGGGTTTTAAAAGTCTAGGTTTATATGATAATAAAATAGAAAAAAACCGAAATAAGAATGAGAAAGCAAAATTTATAATATTTGGAGTACTTGCAATAATATTAATGTATATATCAATGGGACATATGGTAGGTCTACCAATACCAGAATTTTTAAATATGCATATAAATCCTATAAATTATTCAATTTCTTTGCTAATTTTAGCCATAGCATTTATATGGTATGGGTTTGACATAATTAAAAATGGTTATAAAAATTTTGTGCATAAGACTCCTAATATGGATACACTTGTAGCAATAGGTGTTTTGAGTAGTATGGCATATAGCATATATAGTATGATAATGATATTTAGAGGAAATCATGAATATGCAGAAAATTTATATTTTGAAAGTGCAGCTATAGTAATATTTTTTATAAAACTTGGAAGATATTTAGATGGAATAAGTAAAGACAAAACAAAAGAGGCAATTCAAAAACTTGTACAAATAACGCCAAATAAAGCGATAATTAAGATTGATGGTAAAGAAAAAGAAGTAACAATTGATGAAATAAAGAAAGGTGATATTGTAATAAGTCATGCAGGTGATAGAATTTCTGTTGATGGTGAAATAATTAATGGAAAGGCTCATTTAGATGAAGCATTTATTACAGGAGAAAGTAAGCCAACAAGTAAAACTATTGGAAATAAAGTTATTGCAGGTAGTATAAATTATGATGGATATTTAGAATATAAAGCAGAAAAAATAGGAAAAGAATCAACAATATCACAAATTGTAAAATTAGTAGTTGAAGCGACTAATACAAAAGCTCCAATTGCAAAAGTTGCTGATAAAGTAAGTGGATATTTTGTACCAATTGTAATAATAATTGCAATAATTACATTTGTTGCATATTTGGTATTAGGTTTTCCATTTAATGAAGCAATAAGTTCATTTGTTACAATATTAGTTGTAGCATGTCCATGTGCTTTAGGTCTAGCAACACCACTTGCAATTGTAGTAAGTGAGGGTGTTTGTGCAAATAATGGAATTCTTGTGAAAAAGAGTGAAACATTAGAAAATGCAGAGAAAATCAATATAATTATATTTGATAAAACAGGAACATTAACTTATGGAACACTTAAAATTTCGAAAATTATAAATTACAGTAATTTAAGTGAAAAAGATTTGTTACAACTTGTTGGAAGTCTTGAAGCAAAGTCAACACACCCAATAGCAAAAGCATTTGAACAATATTTAAAAGAAAATAAAATAGAGAAATTAGAAGTCAAAGAATTTGAAAATATTTCAGGACATGGAATTAAAGGATTAGTAGATGCAAATGAACTAATTTTAGGTAATGCAAAAATTTTATCAAATTTTAATATAAAAAATCTTTATGAAAAAGATGAACAATCATTAAGCAAAGAGGGAAATAGTATTATATATGTAGTTCAAAACAAAAAAATTATTGCTATTATTGGAGTAAATGATATTATAAGAGAAAATGTGAAAGATGTTATTGAAAAATTAAATCAAAACAAAATAGAAACAATTATGCTAACAGGAGATAATAAGGAAACTGCTCATATGATTGCAGAAAAAATTGGAATAAAAAATATAATTGCAGATGTTGTTCCAGCTCAAAAAGCAGAATTAGTGAAAAAATTAAAAAAAGATGGAAAAAAAGTTATGATGTGTGGGGATGGAATAAATGATAGCCCTGCTTTAGCAAATGCAGACATAGGAGTGAGTGTAAATAGTGGAACAGATATAGCTATGGATTCATCAGATGTGATTCTTATGAAAAATGATTTGAGCAAAATTTTAGATTTGATTAATATAAGTAAGCATACTATAAGAAATATTAAACAAAATCTATTTTGGGCATTTTTTTATAATAGTTTAATGATACCTGTTGCAATTGGGTTATTTAAACCATGGGGAATATCAATTAATCCAATGATGGCAGGCTTTGCAATGGTAATTAGTAGTCTTACTGTGATTTTAAATGCCCTTAGATTAAAAAGAAAACCAAAATTAAATTGAAAGGAGAATTTGTTATGTTTGGAAATAAAGTGAATAAAACAATATATATTGAAGGAATGACTTGTGGTCATTGTGCTAAAAGAGTTGAAGATGCTTTGAAAGGAATTAAAGAAGTTAAATCTGCAAAGGTTCTTTTGGAAGATAAAAAGGCAGAGATTGTATTAAAAGAGGATATTTCTTCAGATGTAATAAAAAGTGCTGTGGAAGATATAGGATTTGAAGTTACAAATATTGAGTAGTAAAAGGCGAGGGCAATTTGGTGCCGGTTCTCTTTTTTACATTTTGAGCCAAGCAGTCCAAAATGTAAAAAAGAGAACCGGCACCAAATTGTCACTTTATAGTCACATTTGAAAAGTATTATATAATCAAATATGTGATTAAGAAAGGATGAATATTAATGGAAATCTTGAAAGTAGAAAATTTAAGTAAGATTTATGGGAAAGGAGAGAATGAAGTCAAAGCAGTAGATAATGTTTCATTTTCAGTAGAAAAAGGAGAATTTGTTGCAATAGTTGGTGCATCAGGAAGTGGTAAATCTACATTATTGCATTTACTTGGAGGAGTAGATAGGCCAACAAGTGGCAAAGTATATATAGATAGTAAAGACATATATTCATTAAATGATGAAAATTTAGCAATATTTAGAAGAAGGCAAGTAGGATTAATATATCAATTTTATAATTTAATACCAATATTAAATGTAGAAGAAAATATCACATTACCATGTAATTTAGACGGAAATGAAGTTGATTCTGAAAAATTAGAAGAATTATTGAAAACATTAAAACTAGAAAATAGGAGAAAACATCTTCCAAATGAATTATCAGGAGGTCAACAGCAAAGAGTGTCTATTGGTAGAGCTATAATTAATAGTCCATCAATTATGCTTGCAGATGAGCCTACAGGTAATCTTGATAGTAAAGCATCAGAAGAAATTATATCATTATTAAGACTTTCTAATAAAAAATATAATCAAACTGTAATAGTAATTACACATGATGAAAAAATAGCATTAGAAGCAGATAGAGTTATTACTATTGATGATGGCAAAATCATTAAAGATGAGAAAAATTAGAAATTTGATGTTTTATTATTGGAGGATGAAAAGATGAAAAATATATTAAATAAATTTACAATGCGTAGTTTAAAGTTAAATATTAAACGAACAATTGCAACATGTATAGGAATAATACTTTCTACAGCTTTAATTTGTGCAGTAGCAGGAGTATTTTCGAGTTTTCAAACAACATTATTAAATCGTGCAATAAAATCTGATGGAGATTATCATACACTATTTTATGATGTTGAAAAAGAAGATCAAAAATATATATTACAAAATCGAAATGTGGAAAATTATTTTATTACACAAGGAGTTGGATATTCTAAATTAGAGGGAAGTATAAATGATTATAAACCATATTTATATTTAATGGAATTTGATGAAAAAGCATTAAATAATTGGGGATTAAAATTAGTTGAAGGAAGATTACCTGAAAATTCAAATGAATTAGTAATTTCTGAACATATAGAAGAAAATGGAGGAGTTAAATATAATGTTGGTGAAAAAATTACTTTAAATTTGGGAAAAAGAAAATCTGGTGAGTATGAATTAGAACAATATAATCCATATAATAATCCAAAAGATAGTGAAGAAGATTATTATATGGAAGAAACATTAATACCTGAAGAAACTAGAGAATTTACAATTGTAGGTGTTATTCAAAGACCTAATATGGAAATAGAAGATTATTCTACACCTGGTTTTACAGTTATTACCAAATTAGATAAAATAAAAGATAATGTAAATATTGCAATAAAATTTAATAATATTAGAGATACATATAAATTAACAGAAGAAATGAGTAATAATTTTAATAATAAATATAATTATCATACTAATTCAGAAGTATTAAGATGGTCTGGTATTACAAGATCAGATGATACATTAATGATGTTATATTCTTTGGCTGGAATTGTTATAGGAATAATAGTAGTGTCAAGTATATTTGTTATAAGAAATAGTTTTGCAATTTCAATTACAGAAAAAATGAAACAATATGGAATGCTATCAAGTATAGGAGCAACAAAAAAGCAAATAAAAAGAAATGTGTTATTTGAGGGAATGGTATTAGGTGCTATTTCTATACCAATTGGAATATTATGTGGGATTTTTGCAACATATGTATTAATTCAAATTACTACAGCATTAGTTGGAAATATAGCATTTTCAGAAAAAATTGAATTTGCATTTAATATTCCGCTTCTTGCAATTGTTTTAAGTGTTTTATTAGGATTTGTAACTATATTTTTATCATGTGTATTTTCTGCAAGAAAAGCAAGCAAGATATCTCCAATTGATGCAATTAGGAGTAATGAAGATATAAAAATAAAATCTAAAAAAATTAAATCACCAAAAATAATTAAAAAAATATTTGGCATAGGTGGAGAAATTGCATATAAAAATTTGAAAAGAAATAAAAAGAAATATAGAACAACAGTAATATCATTAGTTGTAAGTATAACAGTATTTATATCTCTTACAACATTTATGAATTATGCATTTGATTTGTCTGGAATATATTATAAAGAAATGGATTATAATATTAGTTTATCTGCAGATTATGATAATCAGACTCAAGAGGGTTCAGAAAAAATATATCAATATTATATGAATTTAAAAAATATAATAAGTGATGAAGAAAAATATGCAATTATAAGAAATTGTTATATAGATGCAAATTTAACAGATAAAATGACAGATGAATTTAAAAATAATGCAAATTCTATAGAAGGAGAAAAAGAAGAAATAACAATAAATTTGATATCTTTAGGTGAACAATCATACAAAAATTACATAAAAGATATAGGCGGAAAATATGAAGATTATAAAGATGGAATTATATATTATGATAATTCACTTATATATGATTATGATGGAAAAAGAATTAGTCCATTTAATTTTAATAAAAATGATGAAATTTCAGGAGAAATTTATATAGATGAAGATACTAATAAAAATATAAGTTTAAAAATATTAAAAATTGCTGATAAAGCTCCAATGGGTATTTCACCAAATACTTCTTATGGATCATTTATTGTAAGTGATGAGTTAATGGATTCTATAGGCATTTATAATTGTAACACTATGATAATAAATGCAAAAGATGCAAATAATACTTGTGACCAAATTTCAGAAGATTTTGATAGTTACAAAGCAAATAATGAACAACATTTTTCAATGTTTGTTAATAATTATTATGAACAAGCAGAAGAACAAAAAAATATGGTATTATTAATATCAATTTTCCTTTATGGCTTTATTGTAGTAATTAGTTTGATAGGAGTTACAAATATTTTTAATACTATAACTACAAATATGAATTTAAGAAGCAAAGAATTTGCAATGTTGAAATCAATTGGTATGACTAAAAAAGAGTTTAATAAAATGATTAATTTAGAGAGTATTTTTTATGGCGTTAAATCTTTAGTTATTGGTATAGCTCTAGGATTAGGTATATCATATTGGATATATAAAGTTGTAATTGGAGCAGAGGCTACAAGTGGATTACCTTTTATTTTCCCAACAACAGCTATAATTACTTCTATTATATTTATTGCAATAATTGTAGGAATTATTATGAGATATTCTTTAAACAAAATTAATAAGCAAAATATAATTGAAACAATAAGAAAAGATAATATATAAATAAGAGAGCAAAAGTAAAATTTGTAATATAAAGAAAAAATTAATAAATTCTCTATTTTTTATTAATAAAAACATGTTATAATATAAACATGAAAGAAAGGGATGAATCAAAATATGTATAACATATTAGTTGTTGATGATGATAAAGAAATAGTAAAAGCAATAGAAATATATTTAGGAAAGGAAAATTATAAGATTTTTAAAGCATATGATGGCAACCAAGCTTTACAACAAATAAGAGAAAATGAAATTCATTTAGTAATATTAGATGTAATGATGCCACAAAAAGATGGATTAGAGACATTAGAAGAAATTAGAAAAGACAAAAATATACCAGTTATAATGTTATCAGCCAAATCTGAAGATATAGACAAAATAAATGGTTTAAATATTGGAGCTGATGATTATGTAACAAAGCCTTTTAATCCAATAGAATTAATAGCTAGAGTAAATGCATTAATAAGAAGATATACAAGATTAGGTGCAATCGAAGAAAAACAAGGAGATAATCTTATTAAAAATGGAGAATTAATTATTGATGATGAATTAAAAAAAGTATCAGTAGATGGCAAAGATGTAAAATTAACTCCAACAGAATATAATATTTTGAAATTTTTAACTCAAAACAAAGGAAAAGTATTTTCAATAGAAGAAATATATACACATATATGGGATGATGAATGTTTTGCTGTAGAAAATGTAATTGCAGTACATATAAGACACATAAGAGAAAAAATTGAAATAAATCCTAAAGAACCAAAGTATTTGAAAGTAATATGGGGAGTAGGTTATAAAGTAGAAGTACAATAAGAAAAAATCTACTATATAAAAAGAGTATTTTATTATAAAAGTAAATTGTATTTTTGAGGAGGAATAAAATGAAGCAAAGTAAAATTCTAAAAGCATTAAGTTATATAATATTGCCAATACTAATAGGAACATTAATACTTGCATTTGTTGGAATGAGTCTAGAAAAATCTGTATATTATAATAAAGAAAAATATTTTGCCTCAGAAATGTTTACAGAGGGTTATATATCAAAATTAATAAGTTTATCAAATGAATTAATATTTAGAAATACGAATTATAATGGTATAATTGATGGAGAAAAAGAAATATTTTATACAGATCCATATAATGTTGGATATGTAAATGCTAAAAATGATTATTATCTGGTAATGTATAAAAATAAAGCAATAACAAATGTAGAATTAACTGCAAGCACAAAAACGATTGAATCAATTAAAACATATATTAAAAGTAACCCTAATGCAAAAACTGTTGATATAATCAATGGAGAAATAGAGTCAACTTCTGAAAAAATACAAGATACTGGAATAAAATATTTGAATGGATTTGAAATAACATATTATACTAAAAATAATGATAATTCAATAAATTACATTACAACAAAACTTGAGGATTTTGAAATATATAGTAGTTATCTAGAGGAATTTGATAATGAAACAGAACAACTTGCTATGACAAAATTAAGAGATATATTAATAAAAAATCAGGAATATTCATATATAAATATTCCAATTTCGTCATTATTAATAATGCTAATAATTATATATTTAATAATTTCAATAGGATATAAAAAAGGACAAGATGGTGTTGTTTTAAATGATTTTGATAAAATACCATTAGAAATCATTATATTTGTTGCAATTACAATAGGATGTATTCCATTTGTGGGACTTAATTCAATATCAGAATTGTCAGAAGATTATGAAGCAGTAATTTCATTATTAGTAACATCATTTTTAATGGTATATACACTTTCAGCAATATGTTTACATACTATTATAAAAAGAATAAAAGCAAAATCATTTTTGAAGACGACTATTATAGGAAAAATAATAATATTAATAGCAAAATTATTAAAGAAATTTGATAAAAAAATAAAAGAATTTAAAAAGGTTCTTACTTATTCAGCAAGCACTACATCTAAAGTTATATTTTATTTTTCAAGTTTTGTTTTTATAGCTGTATTTATTGTATTACTATTTAGAGATACTGTAATGGTGTTTTTACTAGAATTATTACTTTTTGGATTTGCAGGTTATAAGATAATAAAAATATTGAAAGAATTTAGTCAAATAGAAAATAAATTAAAAGAAATGTATGAAGGTAATAATCAAAATAAATTAAATGAGTCTGAATTTTCAACAACTTTTCAAAACACAGTAAAATATGTTAATGACATTTCAAATGGTCTTGAAAATGCAATTCAAGATAGAACTAAGAGTGAAAGACTTAAAGCAGAACTTATTACAAATGTATCACATGATATAAAAACACCTTTAACATCAATTATAAATTATGTTGATTTATTAAAACAAGAAAATATTGAAAATGAAAAAGCAAATGAATATATAGGAATTTTAGATAGTAAATCACAAAGATTAAAAAAGCTTACTGAAGATTTAATAGAAGCTTCAAAAGTTTCAACAGGAAATATATCTTTAAAATTGGAAAAAATAAATATTGTGGAACTTATAAATCAGGCTATAGGAGAGTTTGAGGATAAATTTACAAGTAAAGGATTGCAAATTTATTTTGATACTAAGGAAAATATAGTTGAAATTATGGCAGATAGTAGATATATGTATAGAGTTATTGAAAATTTATTTAGTAATATTTCAAAATATGCACTTGAAAATTCGAGAGTTTATATTGATATAAGAAAATTTGATAAACAAGTTTATATAGAGATGAAAAATATTTCTAAAGATAAATTGAATATTTCAGCAGATGAATTAATGCAAAGATTTGTTAGAGGAGATAAATCAAGAAATACAGAAGGTAGTGGATTAGGTATTTCTATAGCACAAAATTTAACAGAATTACAAAATGGTAAATTTGATTTAAGATTAGATGGAGATTTATTTAAAGTTGAACTTAGGTTTGATATAATTTAATGAAAGGAATTAAAATGAATAATAAAAGTAGCAAAAAAATGAAGATAATAAAACTTATTTTATTAATTATAGTAATAGCTTTAATAGCTGGATTAATTGCATATTTATATCCTGTAATGAAAAATTTAACTACTCCAGAAGGACAAGCAGCTTTTAAAGATAGAGTAAATAGTTCAGGTGTAATTGGATTTTTAACATTATTAGGCTTACAATTTGCACAAATATTTTTGGTTGTATTGCCTGGGGAACCTTTGGAAATTTTAGCTGGAATGTGCTATGGAGCTATTGGTGGAACATTATTCATTTTATTTTCTGTTGCTTTTTCGACTACTATTGTATTCCTATTAGTACGAAAATTTGGAAAAGAGTTTATATATCAATCTTTTAGTAAAGAAAGAATTGATAAAATTGAAAATAGTAAGATTTTCCAAAATCCTAAAATAATAGAATATATTTTGGCATTATGTTTTGCTATTACTGGCGTTCCTAAAGATATTCTTATATATATTGGTGGTCTTTTACCAATTAAGCCGCTTCATTTTATATTAATTTCAACTTTTTGCCGACTTCCTTCAATTATTTCTTCAACAATAGTTGGACAGTATTTTTCAGAAGGAAATTTAAAAGTAAGTTTAATTATTTATGGAATTACTTTTGTAATTACAATTATAGCTTTAGCAATAATCAAATTTTTTGATAAAAACAAAATTACAGAAAGTGCATTTAATGAACTAAAATAGTATTTATAATAAAATCATATTCCAATTTTACCAATGTATAATTCTTACTCCAAAATTCATGTTTTTGATTGGCGTAAAAAATTACATTTTAATAGATGATTGGAAAAACTGTGTAGATATTCAAAAATATCTAGACAATCATGGAATTTCAAATTATATTAATACATCAAATTTAGGAGATAAATTTTATAGTAATTACGATACAGTTAAAACTATTTCTAATATTATAAAATATCTAATTATAATAATATCAATAATAATATTAATAATATATTACAAAAATATTATTAAAAATCAAGAAAAAGATTTTCAAATGCTAAAAACTTATGGATATAATAAGAAAAAATTAAAAATAATAGTATTTGTACAATTACTTATTATAACTTTTATTGGAATGATATGTGGCTATATATTATATAAAATATTATTCTGGATTATTTGCAATTATGTTATAAAAATAGAATCAAATATAAACATAAATAATATCTGGATAATTAATATTATGCTAGCAATAATAGCAATATTTGCAAGTATAAGCACTATGAAAATAAATGAAAATTAAAAGGGAGATTAGTAATATATGAGCAAAATAGAAGTAATAAAAGGATATAAAGAATATATAAAAAATAAAGAAAAAATAATAGTATTAGAAGATATAAATCTAAAATTTGAAGCGGGAAAAATATATGCAATAATTGGAGAATCAGGTGCGGGAAAATCTACATTTTTAAATATAATAGGCACATTAGATAATTTTACTGTAGGAAAATTATTAATAGATGGAAAAGAAATAGATATTTTAAAAGAGGATGAAAAAGCAAAAACACGAATGGAAAAAATAGGATTTATTTTTCAAGAGTTTTACTTAAATTCATATTTAACAGTAGAAGAAAATATAGAACAACCATTATTTATTAATAAAAAATATAATAAAAAAATGATTAAACAAAGAACAAGTGAATTAATAGAATTAGTTGGTTTAAGTAAAAGAAAAAAACATTTTCCAAGAGAGTTATCAGGAGGAGAACAACAAAGAGTTGCTATAGCTAGAGCACTAGCAAATGAGCCAGATATAATTTTAGCAGATGAACCTACAGGAAATTTGGACAAAGATAATGAAATTAGAATTTTTGAGATTTTAAAAGATTTAAGTAAAAAAGGAAAATGCATTATAATTGTATCACATAGTGATAGAATAAAAGATTATGCAGATATTATATTAAAAATTGAAGAAAGAAAGATATATAAAGATGAAATTTAAAAAGATTTTAGAAATAGCATTACATAGAGCTATAAGAAACAGAAATAGAAATCTAATAATTGGAATACCAATTATGATTACAATGATAATTCTTTTAGTAATAAATATGATACAATATTCTACTAAACAATATATTAATAGTATAAAAGAAAATATAGAAATGCGTACAATAGATGGCATAAAATATACAGAAACACAATATAATGAAATCTTGAGCAAATTAGAAAATATAGAGCATGTTGAAATGGTAGTAGATATGTATGAAAGACAAGTATATGCTGATACATATAGTGAGAAATTAAAAACAGAAAATACTAATGGATATATTAGTATAAGACCAATTAATGATAAAACTTGTCCAGAAGTAATTTATGGAAGAAAAATACAAAATAATGATAAATTAATAAATCATATTTATCAACATCAGAATTTGGGATTTTAAAAGCAGAAGGATATACAAATAAAGACATTCATAAAATTACAATATTAGAAAATATTATAGTTTGCATAATTAGTATTTTAATTGCTTTTGTAATTTTTTATATATTATTAATCTTTTTGAACATGTTATCTAATTATATTATTCAAAAAGATTCTGTCGGAATAACTTTAAATAAATTAAGAAAAGAATTATATTATTTATTGAAAATTCCTCAAAAAATTAGTATAAAATTTTCAATACTTGCTTCACTTTCTTTAATTATAATTGAAAGTATGAATACATTTTTGATAAATAAGAGATTATTATCAAAAAAAGTAAGTGAACTATTATAAGTATTTAAATCCATGAGAACTAGCTTATTAGCATAAAAATAAAAAAAGAAGATAGAATATTAAAAAAAGATTATGTTGACAACAATCATTTGTTGTGATATACTTAGCTATGTCATAGGGCAAAGTCCCTTTACAACTGGTCGTGTGGCTAAATGGTTTAGAGGAAAAATGTCTGAACTTTTTAGTTACATATGTTTGCTACTGTTAGAACAGAAAGGATGATAGTCATGTTAGCAAGAGACATCAAAATACGCAATGTTTACTTGCAACGGAAGTACCTGGAACGTCTCTTAACAACAATACGTCAAGATGGAGATCCATCTGTAACTTATGTGGGAACTTTATTTCCTGAAAACCAGAGATGGTTGATGGCAGAAGGGTTCAAATGCATAAGGGTCAAGCTGGGAGAAGAGAAACTTAGTCATCTTCCGGCATGGTATATCACTGTAAATGATATGCCAGATCTTTCTCCTGAAGAGGCAGAGATCTCTGAAAATTTCGCAAACGAGATTTTGCACATTTTAGAAGAAAATGAAAACAAAATATCAATTTCGAGTGAGGATGATAAATTGTTTATGAACTAA
Organism: uncultured Clostridia bacterium; assembly: GCA_944390695.1. Classification (GTDB taxonomy): domain Bacteria; phylum Bacillota; class Clostridia; order TANB77; family CAG-508; genus CAG-269. The sequence goes on along the minus strand of CALXQP010000027.1, from coordinate 16,103 downwards.
ATCTGAAAAGCTAACTATAGCACTGAAAGGGCATGTATATTTATATACATGCCCTTTTCCCTATAAAATAACAGAGTTTTGCTCAATTGGTAGATTTAAAAAAATATAGTTGACAATAATAAATACAGGTGCTATACTAAAAAAGAAAAGGGTGATATCCCTTTTTGTATTCGAGTGACTAAATATTTTAGGAAAAAACTTTTCTATTTATTTTGGTCACAACACCAAATATATGCCACACATTAAGAAAGGATGAGTTTAATGTTGGCAAAAACTATCAAAATTCAGAACTTGTATGTGCAAAGGGAGTACATCGAGAGGAAACTCTTGATGGCAAGTGAGAAAGGAGACCCCTCTTTTATTTATGAGGGACACATTTACCCTGAAAATGTGGATTATTTCCAGCAACAGGGGATTGTGATTAATAGGGCAAGTGTAGTAATTGACCCTAAGGTAATAAATGCGTTACCTGCACATCTCATAACAATCTCACCTGCACTAAAACTCACAAGAGAGGAATTGTCAGAAGCGAAAAAATACTATGATTCTTTAAAACAAAAAAATAACTAGGGACTGACACTATTCCCCAAAAAAGCTTCACATAGAAATATGTGAGGCTTTTTTGGTATAAATAAAATATTGTTTGTAATTTTAATAATAATATGTTATAATGTTATACGTAGAAATGTGAATAATAAGGAGAAATAGATGAAAATATTAATAGTAATAGATCAATATGATGGAGCAAATAATGGAACTACAATATCAGCAAGGAGATTTGTAGAAAATCTAAGAAAAAGAGGAAATGAAGTAAGAGTAATAAGTACAGGAAAAGAAGAAGAAGGAAAATATACTGTAAAAAAGATAAGATTAGCACCTATAGTAAATTGGATAGTAACATCTCAAGGTATGGAGTTTGCTAAAGCAGATGCAGAAAAATTAAGAGAAGCAATAAAGTGGGCAGATGTAGTGCATTTTTATATGCCTTTTTTCTTGTCAATAAAAGGTATGAAAATTGCAAAAAAGATGAATAAACCAATGACAGCAGCATTCCATGTTCAACCTGAAAATATAACATATACAATAGGGTTGGGAAAACAAGAAAAAATAAATGATACAATTTACACGATATTTAAAGATAAATTCTTTAATGAATTTAGACATATACATTGTCCAAGTAATTTTATTGCAAATGAGCTAAAAGCACATAATTATACTGCAAAATTACATGTTATTTCAAATGGAATAGAGCCAGATTGGGTTTATATGAAAAAAGAGAAGCCAAAAGAGTTTAAAGATAAAATAGTTTTAACAATGGTTGGAAGATTATCTGGTGAAAAAAGGCAAGATGTTTTAATAGAAGCTGTAAAACAAACAAAATATGCAGATAAAATACAATTAATATTTGCTGGAAAGGGACCTAAGAAGCGAGCATATGAAAAATTAGGTGAACAATTAATGAATAAACCTATATTTGAATTTTGTACAAAGGAGCAGTTAAAAGATTTATTAGCATATACTGATTTATATATACATACATCAGATGCAGAAATAGAAGCTATATCTTGCATAGAAGCAATAGCAACAGGACTAGTACCAATAATAGCAAAAAGTAATAAATCTGCAACAAGTCAATTTGCTTTAGATGAAAGAAGCACTTTTGAAGCTGGAAATAGTAAAGAATTAGCAGAAAAAATAGAATATTGGTTAGACAATAAAGAAGAAAGAATGAAAATGGAAAAACAATATGCTGATAATGCAGAAAAATATAGAATTGAAAAAAGTATGGAACAAGTAGAAGAGATGTTTAGAGAAGAGATACAAGAGAAAACGAATAATAAATAGAGAGGTAGTAAATGAAAGAAATTGATTATGAAGAACTGAATTTAAAAGGTGATGAACAAATATTTCGTATGTGGGAACCTTTAAATTTTGAAATAAAAGATAGTTATAAATATATAAATAATAATCCAATATTTAATATGCTTTCAGATTTATTAGCAATTATAGCATCACCTATATTATTAATATTAAATAAAGTATTATTTGGATTTGAAGTATATGGAAAAGAAAATTTAAGAAAAGTTTCTGGAGGAAAAATAACAATATCAAATCATATACATCCAATGGATTGTACGATGAATGGATTAATAAATTTTCCAGAAAGGACATATTTTCCGACACTTGCATCAAATTTTAAAATTCCTGTAATTAGACATTTAATAAGACTTTTATATGCAGTGTCAATACCTAAAAAACAAACACATAAAGAAAAGTTTTTTGAAGAAATAAAAAAAGCATTAAATGAGGGTAAAACAATACATATGTATCCAGAAGGATCTTTATGGCCGTATTATGAAAAGATAAGACCATTTAAAAAAGGAGCATTCAAATTTGCAGTAGATACAAATTGTCCAATAATACCTATATTGTATCAATTTGAAGAACCTGATGGAATTTTCGCACTTTATAAAAGAAAAAAATGCATACATGCTAAAGTTTTAGAACCTGTTTATCCAAATGAAAATTTAAATAAGACTGAAAGAATACAGGATTTGGAAAAAAGAGTATTAGAAAACTTAAATGAAGAATAATCTTGCGAAAATTAAATTGATGTAGTAAAATAGCACTAGTAAAAAATATACAATGAGAGGAAATCTGATGAAACAACAAGAATTAGAGAAGATATTAAAAAAAGAAAAGCTCGAGTTTATTGATAATATTGATTACAATAAAAGAAAATATATAAAAGCTTTAAAAATAGTCAAACATGAGCCTATATATATTTATTATGAAATTAAAGAAGAAGGAATTGAAGAAGTTAAAAATATAAATTTACTTAATTTTTTTAAAGAACAATATGAGATGCAACCTAATAGCATATTAAAGGAAGAATGACATGGAGAGAATAGAAAATACTCAGATAAAAAGATTTTTAACAGAATATGTATCTACTAAATTAGAAAATTGTAGACCATTTGTACAAGTATTTGGTAAAGGATTTGCTAAAAAAAGATTAGAATTAAATTTAGGAAAAGTGTACACAAATGTATTTGATTCAATAATGGTTGGAACATATAATCTATTTGGAGATCATTCAATTACACTTTATACTAGTAATCATAATGAACAGCCTTTAACAATTGAAGAGCTTAGCAAAGATAGTGTCAAAATGTCTACAATGTTTCATGAAGCAATTCATGCGATATTTAGAAGAACAGATAAAGAGTGTAAAAAATATAGAATTCAAAATGGTACAGGCATATTAGAAACAACTAAAGGTGGGAAAGAGTTTGGAAGAGGACTTAATGAAGGTTTAACAAATTGGATATGTGAAAAAGCAGGCTTAGATGTTATTTCATACATAAAAATAACTGAGCTTGTAAGAGAATTGGAATTAGCAATTGGAACGAAAAATGTAATGAAGTTAGGAAAAGGAAACATAAGTAAGAACATTGCAAAGATTTTAAATATGAGTGAATTACAATGTTATGCTTTTTTAAGTAAAATAGATTCTATATATATTTTACAAGATAAATATTATAATGAGGAAAATTTTGTATATTTATTAAGCAAATATAAAAATAGAGATAATTTGTCTGAGATAGAAAAAAGAAACTTTGAAGATGAATTTAGTGATATGGAAGAACATTATTTATACCAAGAAATGCTCCAGGATGAAAATTATTTATTTTTAAAAGCTCAGAGTGATAATGAATTAGATGCTAAAATTAGTTATTTTAAAGAAAGAGTAAAAATACATAAAAAGAGAGAAGAAGAAGCTATTGCATATGTAGAGAGCATAATATTTGATAAATATTTTAAAACAGAATTTGAAAAATATCAAAAGTCAAACAAATTTTCGCAAAATAAATTTGTTAAATTTCAAAAATTGGCAAGATTAATAACTGTGAGAGAAAATATAAGGAGTTCTGAAGAAACTTCATCAGAAAGGTTTAAAAGAAATTTTACAAGAATTTATGAAAAATCTGATAAATCAGATAGTACAGGAAATTTTAGAATAAGTTATGCTTGTAATTATTTACCAGTTCAAGATTTATATCAATCTGATAATAGAACTCAGAGAAATAAAGTTAAAGAAGATATAGAAATAAGGGAGGAACTATAATGACATTAGTAGAAGATTTAAAATGGAGAGGATTAATAAAAGATATATCAAGTCCAGAATTAGAAGAAAAATTAAATAAAGGTGGAATGACTTTCTACATAGGTACAGATCCAACAGCAGATAGTTTACATGTTGGGCATCTGTCGAGTTTTTTAATTTCTAAGAGATTAAAAGAAGCTGGTCATCATCCAATACTACTAGTTGGTGGAGGAACAGGAATGATAGGAGATCCAAGGCCTACTACAGAAAGAGCGATGATAAGTAAAGAAAATGTAAGAAAAAATTTCGAATCACTAAAAAATCAAGTAGAACAGATATTCGGATTTGAAGTTGTAAACAATAAAGATTGGTATGATGATATAAATATAATTGATTTTTTAAGAGATTATGGAAAATATTTTAATATAAATTATATGTTAGACAAAGATATAATAAGAAGAAGATTAGAAACAGGTATAACATATACAGAATTTTCATATATGATTTTACAAGCTTTAGATTTTAAATATTTACATGAACACAAGGGTGTAGATTTACAATGTGCAGGTTCAGATCAATGGGGGAATATTACAGCAGGAATTGATTTAATTAGAAAGTCTACAGGTGATGAGGTATATGGATTTACAATGCCACTTGTTACAGATTCTCAAGGCAAAAAATTTGGAAAAAGTGAAGGAAATGCTTTGTGGTTAGATAAAACAAAAACATCAAGTTACAAATTATATCAATTTTTTGTAAATGTAGAAGACTCAATGGTAATAGATTATTTAAAAATATATACATTTTTATCAAAAGAAGAAATTGAAGAATATGAAAAGAAAAATTCTGAACATCCTGAATTAAGAGAAGCACATAAAGCTCTTGCTAGAGAAATAATAACTTTTCTACATGGAAAAGATGAATATGAAAAGGCCGAAAAATTAGCTCAAAATTTGTTTAATAATAAATTTAGTGAAATGTCAAAAGAAGATATAAAAGAATTGTTTGATGAACAAGACATGAAAGAAATTAATACTGATATTAATTTAGTTGATATGGTAATGGATTTAGGTGCAGCTTCTAGTAAAAGAGAAGCTAGAGAATTTATATCGAGTGGAGCAATATCAATAAATGGTGAAAAAGTAAATGATATTAATATGTTAGTAAGTCAGGATTTATTTATAGATAGTACATATATTGTTTTGAAAAGAGGTAAAAAGAATTATTACATAGGAAAAAGAAAATAGAATAGGTACTAATCCATTTCTGACAAACAAAATAGGGGGAATGTGAAATGGAAATAGAAGATATTAAAAACTTATTAGAAACAAAAAAATTCAATGTATTAAGAAAAGAACTTGATGGAGTAAATGCTGTTGATATACCAGCATTATTAGAAGATTTAGATAAAGAAAGTGTAATAAAAGTTTTTAGAATATTATCAAAAGAAAAAGCAGGTGAAGCATTTTCATATATGGAACCATATATGAAAGAAAAACTTATTCAAGATTTAACAGATACAGAGTTAAAAAACGTAATAGATGAGTTATTTATGGATGATACTGTAGACTTAATTGAAGAAATGCCAGCCAATGTTGTAAAAAAAATATTAAAAGTAGTAAATGCAAAAGATAGAAAAATTATAAATGAATTATTAAAATATCCTGAATATAGTGCAGGAAGTATAATGACAACAGAATTTGTCGATTTAGAAGAAACAATGACAGTTGAACAAGCTTTACAACGTATACGTGATATTGGAATAGATTCAGAAACAATTTATAACTGTTATGTTTTAGACAAAAATAGAATTTTAATAGGAATTGTTAATATAAAAGAAATTTTAATATCAAAAAAAGAAAAATTAATAAAAGATTTGATGGCAACAAATATTATTTCAGTCAATACAATGGAAGATCAAGAGGAAGTTACAAAATTATTTGACAAATATGATTATTTTGCATTACCTGTTGTTGATACTGAAAATAGATTAGTTGGTATAGTAACAATGGATGATGCTATTAATGTTATTCAAGATGAGATTTCTGAAGATTTCGAAAAAATGGCTGCTATTACCCCAACTGAAGATGGATATTTTAAAACAAGTGTATTCAGACATGCAGGTAATAGAATCATTTGGCTATTAGTATTAATGCTATCTGCAGCAATTACAGGAGAAATAATAACACATTATGAAGAAGCTTTTGCAGCAATTCCTCTTTTAGTTGCATTTATACCTATGATAATGGGAACTGGTGGAAATTGTGGTTCACAAAGTTCTACATTAATAATACGTGGTCTTGCAACAGATGAAATTGAATTAAAAGATATTTTTAAAGCTTTATGGAAAGAAGTTAGAGTTTCTCTAATAGTTGGCGCAGTACTTGCAGTTGTAAATGGTATTAGAATCATGATACAATACCAGGATTTGCAATTAGCAATTGTTATTGGACTAACATTAATGGCTACTGTTACAGTGGCTAAAGCTCTAGGTTGCTTATTACCATTACTTGCTAAAAGATTAAATCTTGACCCTGCCATTATGGCTGCTCCTTTAATTACTACTTTAGTTGATATATTTTCAATATTAATTTATTTCCAAATAGCTACAACTATTATGGGAATTTAGTGCCGGTTTGCTAATTTGGTGCCGGTTCTCTTTTTGCCTTTTTCGTCCTTTGCTACTCGGCTGGCGAGTTTGGGGCATTTTGTTAATTTGGTGCCGGTTCTTTTTTTGCCCTTTTTTTGTTGACAAAAGTGCAAAATTTCAATATAATATTGAGGAATATTAAATAAAGGGAAGCGATAAAAATGAAAGAAATAGAATTAAGAAATGTAAAAGGTTGTACAGATTATTCTCCAAGAGAGCAATATATCAGAAATTATATTTCAGATACATTAAAAAAAGTATTTGAAAAATATGGATTTAAGCCATTACAAACACCAATTTTATGTTATTATGATTTATTAGCATTAAAATATGATGAAGAAAATGATATATTGAAAGAAGTATATAAAGTAACAGATCAAGGTAATAGAAGTCTTGCATTAAGATATGACTTGACAGTCCCATTTGCAAAATATATAGCAATAAATCAAAATACAAAATTGCCTTTTAAAAGATATGAAATAGGAGAAGTATTTAGAAATGGTCCAGTAAAATTAGGAAGAGACAGAGAATTTATTCAATGTGATGTAGATAGTGTAGGAATAGAAGGGCAATTAGTTGAAGCGGAATTTGTAGCATTATATGTAGAAGCATATAAAAATTTAGGAATAGATGTTATTATAAAATATAATAACAGAAAATTTTTATCAGGAATAATAATTGAAGCAGGAATTGCGGAAGAACTTGTAACAGATACAATTACTATAATTGACAAATTCGAGAAATTAACTAGAAAAGAGCTTGAAAAAGAATTTGAAAAAATTGGATTAAATTCAAAACAAATGGAAAAACTATTTACATATTTGAATATGAAAGCAGAAGAATTGATAAATATTGAAAGCAAAAATAGTATATTAGAAGAAGGAATTAATGAATTAAATATATTAAAAAATTATATAGAAAAACTTGGATTAATAGAATATGTTCAATTTTCACCATCATTAGCAAGAGGGCAAGAATATTATACAGGAACTGTATTTGAAGTATATGTAAAAGATGGAAGTATAATATCAAGTATTGGTGGGGGAGGCCGTTATGATAAAATGATAACAGATTTTATAAATAATGGCACAACTTATCCAGCTGTAGGTGTAAGTTTTGGGCTAAATGTTATATATGAAATTTTAAAAAATAGGGAAGAGTTTACAGAAAAAGCATTAACAGATATTTTTATTATACCAATGGGAACAGAAATTGAATGTCTTGAAATAGCTCAAAAGATGAGATTAGCAGGGTATAAAGTTGAAGTAGAAATGAAAAATAGAAAAATGAAAAAATCACTTGAATATGCAAATGAAGAAAATATACCATTTGTATTTATACTTGGTGAAGATGAACTTGCAAATGATTATATAACAGTAAAAAATATGAAAGAAAAATTGCAAAAACAATTACCTATAAAAAATCTAGAACAAGAATTTGAAAAAAATTTTAGTAAATAGATATTGCTAGAAATTATCAAGATTTTAATTGGAGGTTTTTTATGAAAAGAACTAAATTAGCAGAAAGAATATTACCAAATTATACAAAAGGTGAAGAAATATTTAATATGGTTTCACATATTGTAGGTGGTGTTGCAGGAATTGTTACAATTGTACTAGCAAGTGTAATAGGTGCAATAAACAATAATCCTTATGGAATAGTTAATGGTGTAATATTTGGAGTTTCAATGATATTTCTATATACAATGTCAAGTATATATCATGGATTAAGTCCTAAATTGAAATCAAAAAAAGTATTTCAAATATTAGATCATTGTGCAATTTTTGTATTAATAGCTGGTTCATATACACCTTTTGCTCTTTGTACATTAAGAGAATATTCAACACCACTTGGGTGGACAATTTTTGGAATTATTTGGGGATTTGCAGCTTTAGGGATTACACTAAATTCAATTGATTTGAAGAAATTTAAAGTTTTTTCAATGATTTGTTATTTAGCAATGGGTTGGTGTATTATAATTAGAGTAAATTTATTACCAGCACTATTAGGAATTCCTGGATTTGTATTACTTTTTGCAGGTGGAATTGTTTATACAATTGGAGCTGTATTGTATATGATTGGCAAAAAACATAAATACATACACTCAGTTTTTCACTTATTTGTATTTTTAGGGAATTTATTACATGTATTATGTGTTTTAATGTATGTTATTTAAGAGAAAAATTATTTATATTTAAATGTACCTGAGTAGTCATAATAAAGAGAGGAAGATAAAAATGAAAGAAAATAAAGTAACTGAATCAATAATATATGTTGGAGTAAATGACAAAGAAATGGATTTATTTGAAAACCAATATGTAACACCAAATGGGATATCATATAATTCATATGTCATTTTAGATGAAAAAATTGCTATAATGGATACAGTAGATAATAGAAAAACAGATGAGTGGATAAAAAATATAGAAAATGTTTTAAAAGGTAAAGAGCCTGATTATTTGGTTGTATCACATATGGAATCAGATCACTCAGACAATATAGCAAATTTGGCTGAGAAATATCCTAATATGAAGATTGTAGGAAATCCACAGATTTTTAAAATGATAAATCAATTTTTTGCATTAGATTTAGGTGATAGAGCAATTAATATGAAAGAAGGAGATGTACTAGAACTAGGAAAACATAAATTACATTTTATAATGGCTCCAATGGTACATTGGCCAGAAGTAATGATGAGCTATGAAGAAACAGAAAAAGTTTTATTTAGTGCAGATGGTTTTGGGAAATTTGGAACTCTTGATACTGATGAAGATTGGACATGTGAAGCTAGAAGATATTATTTTAATATAGTTGGAAAATATGGTGTAAATGTACAAAATTTATTAAAAAAAGCCGCAAATTTAGATATAAAAATAATTTGTCCATTACATGGTCCTATATTAGATGAAAATCTAGGTTATTATATAAATAAATATGATATATGGAGTAGTTACAATCCTGAGGATGATGGAGTTTTAGTTGCATATGCTTCAATACATGGAAATACAGAAAAAGCAGCTAAGAAAATGGCAGAAATTTTAGAAAAAAAAGGTGCTAAAAAAGTAGTTATTACAAATCTAGCTAGAGATGATATGGCAGAAGCAATTGAAGATGCATTCAGATATGACAAAATACTTGTTGCATCATCAACATATAATATGGGAATATTCCCATGTATGGAACATTTTTTACAACATCTACAAAGTAAAAATTATCAAAATAGAAAAGTCGGAATAATTGAAAATGGTTCATGGGCACCTGCATCAGGAAAATTGATGAAAGATATATTTAGCAAAATGAAAGATATTAAAATATGTGATAAAATTGTTACAATTAAATCTGCTATAAAAGAAGAAAACATTGAGGATATGGAAAAATTAGCTGATAAATTGTTAGGTTAAGCAATTTAAGAAAAATTAAAAATTTAATTTATTTTGTTCTTATATAAAAAATATTATTCGACAAAAAACTTCTCTTTTCATATTATATATAAATAGTATGAAAGGAGGAGTTTTAATTGTGAATTTGAATGAAAAAAGGATAGGATTTGTATTTACAGGCTCATTTTGTACTTTTAGAAAAACTATAGATGAGTTAAAAAAGATTGTGAATTTGGGAGCTAAAGTGATTCCTATAATGTCTAAAAATAGTTATACAATGGATACCAAATTTGGCAGAGCAGAAGATTTTATAAAAGAAATTGAAGATATAACAGGAAACAAAATTTTGCATACAGTTCAAGAGGTCGAGCCCTTAGGTCCAAAAGATATGTTAGATATAATAGTGGTTGCTCCTGCTTCAGGAAATACCATTGCAAAACTTGCAAATGATATAATTGATGGCCCAGCTGTAATGGCAGTAAAATCTGTATTACGTAGAGAAAGACCTGTAGTTATTGCAGTTTCTACTAATAATGGTCTTTCAGGTGCTGGTCAAAACATAGGGAAATTACTTAATATGAAACATTATTATTTTGTTCCATTTAAACAAGATAATCCAATTACTAAACCTCGTTCATTAGTCTTTGATTCTTCATATTTAGTAAAAACAATAGAATATGCCTTAGATAATGAACAAATTCAACCAATATTATTATGAATATAAAAAGACTCGTAAGATTTTTTCTTACGAATCTTTTTTACTATATTTAAAAAAGCATTTCTTTTTTATGAATTTACTGAACTCTTCACTTGTACCTATTTTAAAACCATTTTTATTGACCATTACAGCAGTATCTTCATTTATATATAAATAAAAACAATCTTTTGTTTCAAAAGCCTTATATAATTTAAAATAATAAAAAGTCGTATCATTAAGTGTAAAAAACCAATCATAAAAACTAAATGTAAAAAAGTTTTCTTTTTTATTAGAATATTCTTTTTTAGTTTTTTTGTATCTTTTTACAGGCAAATAAAGTCTAAATATTAAAAAGCCAATCAATAATAATAGAAAAAATATTATAAATAGCCAATTTTTTTGTACAATATTTAGAATAACACAATAAACTAGTAATATTGTCATAACTATTGTGTATATATTATAAGATGTACCAAATCTTTCATTATGAAAATTAATGAAATCATTATATGTTTTAGAATTATATTTTGTTACATTTTTAAATAATAGTTTTAATTTCATATATTTCTCCTTTGAATTATAAATCTTTTGGATTTGCTAATGGGTTACTTTCAACAGCTTGTCTAACTCTATCATTATTTACATGTGTATATATTTGAGTTGTTGCAATACTTTGGTGACCTAAAAGTTCTTGCAAAGCCCTTATATCAACATTTCCATATTGATACATTAAAGTTGCTGCAGTATGTCTTAATTTATGAACAGATAGTTTTGATGAATCTAAATCTGCCATTTTTAATTCTTTTGTTATAATAGCTTGTACAGTTCTATTACTAATACGTTTTTTCTGCTCACTAAGAAATAAAGCTTTATCTGAATTTTTTGAATCATGTTTTATTAAATTTCTTGGAGGTCGGGAAGAGAGGTAATCTGAAAGTGCTACTATACATGATTTATTTAGATATATAGTTCTTTCTTTATTTCCTTTTCCTATAACTGTCAATTTACATTCTTCAAAATCAATGTCATCAATATTTATTCCAACTAATTCTGAAAGTCTCATGCCACAATTTAAAAAAAGTGTAGTAATAGCATAATCACGCTTATAATTTCTGTTATCTTCATTATTTGCGACATCTAATAATTTTTTGCTTTCATCAAGTGATAAATGTTTAGGCATTCTTTTTTCTAATTTTGGAGTTTCCAAATTTTGTGCAGGATTTACTTCTAATAAATGTTCTTTTTGTGACAAGTATTTAAAAAATATCCTTATTGTAGAGATTTTTCTGGCTCTTGTTGTTGCTTTACTTTTGTTTTCAATTGCTAAATGTGAAATATATGTATGTATGTCTTCAAGTGTAATTCTTTTTAAATCATTTATCGAAAATGTAGTTATATCGATTTTTTCATAATCAGTTTCTTTTGTCATTTTGAATTGAATCATGATATATTTTAGAAAATTTGCTATATCATAATTATATTCTTTTACTGAATTTGGTGATTTGTTTAGTATTGTTATTGAATAATTTAAAAATGAATTTAAATATTCGGGATTTTTTTCTCTTGCTATCATATTTTCACACTCCATTTATATTTACATTTATACTGATATAATACCACTTTAATGGAAAAAAATAAAGAGTTTGCGCAAAATATTTCAATAAATGACTAATCTAAAAAAAGATACTCTATCTATAAATTGACAGAATATCTTTTTTAGGCTTTACAAAGCCTAGAGGGGATTTACCAATATCTTGAAATATAGCGGCAAAATGTCTTGTTTGTACCACTGAGTTCTTTTGATATTGGGCAAATATGTCCCTTCTTTATTGAAGGTAATTGAATTTCATTTTGACCTTTCTCAAAATAAAAGGAGAATTCCTCATCTTGCAGGCTCAGCATTGGAACATGAGTTCCTTTGATTCCTTTTTCTGTAAAAGTAATCATAAGTTCTGTTATGGATGACTCTTTCATACAATACCATTTTGTCTCATCATTATGCCATAATTCAGGATAAATGACAGGACACCGAATGGTAATGTATTTATCTTTGTGCCTATTTACAACATGTTGAATTGCTTCGTGAACACTGCGCATTTCGTCTACAGTGAGATGACGATGAGTTGGAAGTTTTACACCAGACTCAAGAGAGCCAATGTGGAATGTGAACCAATTTATTCCCATTTGAATAAAATATTCCAATGTTTCCTCAACATCGTTGAAGTTTGACGACCACAGTGTAGGTTGGATTTTCACAGTATATCCATTTTCTAAAAGCCATTTAATTCCATCAATAGCTTTTGGTAATGAATATTGTTTTCCTTTCAGAACACTCAATTTTTGCTCATTTACAGAGTCAATGCTGACAGACACATAGACAACCATAGAAGCAGGAATTCCATTCAAGAGCTTTTCATATGTGGCTTTACCTCCGATACCAGAAGTGGAAGTACATACTTCAATTCCCCTTGAAATAGCCATCTCCATCATTTGATGACAAAAGCCAAGATCAACAGTTGGGTCAGGATTGCCAAAGATGTAAAGTTGCTTTAAATTAGGCAACATTTCGAAAAATGTGTTTGCCTGTTCTAAAGTTCCCTCATACCGTTGGTTTCGTTGTAACTGTGAACAGCAAGGACATGAACATGTGCAATACCAGGGACTATTGTTCCCAGTATATAAAGTGACATTCGATACCTTGCTTAATTCAATTTTAGGCATCTAATAACCCCCTTACATTTTTTAATAATCTAATTATAACACTTATAGACATATAATGCAATTTCATTTCTTGAAAAAACTGTAAATTTTCTGTTTAAATATTAAAAATTTCGACATTTTTTTCAATATTATTTCATTTTGAAGTTTCGGTATTGACTATTATGTGAAGGTGTAATATATTAAATATAGCAAGTTTAAGGAGGTATATATGATTAAATTAAGACAAGAAAGAAAAGAAGATTTTTTTGAAACAGAGAATGTAATTAGAGAGGCCTTTTGGAATCATTATTCACCAGCTTGTAATGAGCACTATTTAATTCATATAATGAGAAATTCTCCAAATTTTATTCCAAAACTAGACATTGTAGCAATAGATACAGAAAGTGATAAAATTGTAGGAAATATAATGTATTTAAAATCTTTTATTATAGGGGATAATGGAAAAAAATACGAGGTATTAAGTCTTGGCCCTATTGGAGTATTACCAGAATATCAAAAAAAGGGCATAGGTAAAAAATTGATTGAATATACAAAAGAAATAGCCAAAACAATGAATTATAAAGCTATATTACTTTGCGGAGATCCAGAATATTATAGTAGACAAGGTTTTGTAAAAGCTGAAATATATGGTATTCGCAACTCTAATAATATGTATGCTGATGCATTACAAATATTTGAATTATATGAAGGGGCACTATCAGAAATAAAAGGTTGTTATTATGAAGACGAAATTTATAATGTAGATGATAATATGGTGAAAGAATATGATAAAAATTTTCAAGATAAAGAGATTATTTATGGAACACCTATGCAAAAGAAATTCGAGGAAATATCAAAAAAAGTTAAGCCATATATTGCAGATTAGAAAATAAGAACTTAAAAAATTAATCAAAAAAATTGGTGCATAAAATATAACAAAAATTATTGACAAAATATTAGAACAATTAGTAAAAGACGATTAATAAAATGAAGAAAAACGTAATTATTAAAATTAGTAAATAGATGAGATATGGAGGTAATAAATATGGTAGATTTAAATAAATTGCAAAAAGAAATATATCAAAATAAAGTTGATAAAGGATTTAATGTAACAGATATAAATAAAGAATTTTGCTTAACTTATGGAGAAGTTGCAGAAGCATATGAAGCTTGGCGAAAAAAGAAAGATGATTTAGGAGAAGAACTAGCTGATGTTGCCATATATTTATTAGGAATATCAGAAATATTAGGTATAAACTTAGAAGATGAAATACAGAAAAAAGTATACAAAAATGCCAAAAGGGAATATAAGATTATTAATGGTGTAAATACAAGAGTTAAAGAATTTGATGAAGAAGAGGAAAGATAATATAATGTATAAGGATATAAAAAATTAAATTAGAAAGGATATATATGGAAAAGAAATTAAAAATAATAATAGAAAATTGCCCACAAAATCATAAATGCCCTGCTGTAAAAGTTTGTCCTGTAGGAGCATTGTCACAAAAGGAATTTGAGGCACCAAAGATAGATTATGAAAAATGTATTAAATGTGGAAAGTGTTCAAATTTTTGTCCTAAAAAAGCATTAGTATTAGATATGGAATAAGGTGGAGTATAATATGGAGAGATTGGAAAGATTTGAAAAAGCACTAAATGACATATTGTCTGAATATGATAATTTAGGGAAAGAATTAGAAAAGTTAAGAAACGAGGGCAAGAACAAGACCACTAAATTTAGAGAGTTACTTGGTAAAAAGTTAGTATATAGTATGATAATAACTATATTTAAGAGATATGATTTATTAGATAAATAGTTTATATAGGAGGATGATTATGGAGAATAAATACAAGTTTTTTATAGCAGGAAGAGCTAGAAACAAAGAAAATATATTAAAAATATGCAATTTGTTTGATAAATATAAAGTTTCTTATTATTGCTTTTTAAAAAATGAAGCTGATTGGGGATATGGAAATAAAAATCAAACTCCAGAAGAAAAGCAAAAAGAATTTGAATCATTAAGCTTAAAGAGTGATGTTGTTTTAGACCTATTTCATAGTGATTTGGAAGGAGAAAAGAGTTCTGAAAATTTCTTATTAGTTTTACCAGCTGGAAAAGCAGCTCATATTGAAGCAGGTATAGCTTATGGTTTAGGCAAAAAATGTTATGCAATAGGTGAATATGAAGTTACTGATACATTGTATAATATTTTTGAAGAAATTTTTAGTAGTGAAACAGAATTAGAGGAATTTTTAAAGAAATATTCAGATAGAACCAATTTGTCTTTATGATTAAATTATAAAATGAAAGGTTGAATTGGTGATAAATTATGATTAAATTATAAAATGAAAGGTTGAATTGGTGATAAAAATGAACAAAAACAAGAAAATAATTATTGGTATTTTAATTGTTTTGATTATAGTTATGGGTATAATTGTTGCATACAAAGTAATTGAAAATAGTGTTACAAGTAGGGAAGGCTTTAACTTTACAATTGAAAATGTTAGTTCTAGTCCTGTTGAAACAGTAGATAATCAGAAAGATGGAAAAAAATATTATAAAGAAATA
>CALXQP010000026.1 GCA_944390695.1 uncultured Clostridia bacterium | reverse complement strand
GAGTTTCTTTCGGCGTTTGCCATAATCATTATATATTTTTCATAAATTTCTCGGCTACCCGACGTAACGTTAACAAATTCTAATGCAAAAGGCACAACTATACCCGAAGACAGGACCCTTTATGCCTTTTGCCCAAGAATTTGTAACACTACTCTGGTCACACTCGTAATTTTCTCAAAATATATAATGATTATGGCAAATTGCTGAACATTCCTCAACTGTTTAGATAATATTTTCTATTTTTTATTCCAATCAAATGCAAGGATTTTGGAGTGAGACTTGTAGCTTTGGAAGCCTGAGAGAGGGATTCGCAAAAAGCTGAAACAAAAAAATCTCTTTATTAAATTCTGTTATTTTTTTGAATTTATTTATGCTTTATAAATTATATTATTAAAATAAAAAAATTTTTTTAAGAATTTTTTGGGTACAAGCAGCATATAATAATATAGGACCAAGATTTTCCAACACTTACGGAAATTGGAAACACAAAAATATAAAATTTGACAAAATAATTTTTAAAGTGTATAATAAAAATGTCATTAAAAGGAGGTTTTATGATTTTTATGGATAAAAAGGACAAAATACCTGCATCTATTATGAAAATTATTGGTGTTAGTTTAATATTGATACTAATATTTGGAGTTAGTGTAATGGCTACGGAAATAGACATTAGAAGTGTAGAAATCACAATGGCAAATGGATATAAAATGACAGTTGTTACAACAAAAACAAATGTAGAAGAAATTTTGGAAGATAATAACATATTTGTAGAAGATGATGAAAGAGTGACTCCAAATTTAGAAAGTGATATTACAGATGATAACAAAATTGTAATTACAAATAAATCTGAAAGAGAAATTCAAATTGCAAAAATATCAGAAAGTGGAATAGAAACAACTTTAGATGAAATATTAGAAAGTTATTCACCAATAATTGAAAAAATAGTAGTAGAACAAGAACCGATACCATATGAAACAATTACAAAAGATGCATCAGAAGGTGCAACAGACAAAAAAAATAAAGTAATACAAAATGGTCAAGACGGAATAAAAGAAATAACATATAAAATCAAATATCAAAATGACGAAGAAATAGAAAAAATAAAGTTATCTGAAAAGGTAATTAAAGAACCAGTAGATAAAATTGTTCAAATACAAAGAAAAGTTACTACAACAAGATCTGGTTCAACAGTAAGCTCATCAGGTTCAACAAAAATATTTAAAGTAACAGCATATTGCCCATGTGCTAAATGTTGTGGAAAGACAACAGGAATAACTGCATCAGGAACGAGAGCTACAGCAGGACGTACAGTAGCTGCCTCAGGTCAATTTTCTTTTGGAACTAAATTATTGATTAATGGTAATGAGTATGTAGTAGAAGATAGAGGAGGAGCTATTAAAGGAAACAAAATAGATATTTACATGAATTCACATGCAGAAGCATTAGCATGGGGAGTCAGATATTTACCTGTAGAGGTAGTTCAATAAATTAAAGAGGGGGAGTCTTATTTCAGGACACCCTCTTTAGTTTTT
This sequence comes from uncultured Clostridia bacterium, assembly GCA_944390695.1. Taxonomy (GTDB): domain Bacteria; phylum Bacillota; class Clostridia; order TANB77; family CAG-508; genus CAG-269. Next base: position 6,437 of record CALXQP010000026.1, on the reverse strand, counting down.
ATATAATAGAAAAGTTATACTTTCCTTATTATATAAAAAGATACAATCACTAGCCATTTGAAATTTTCTCCTATATAAAAGCTACAGTTGCTATCTATTTGTGCTTTTAATCTTGTAACTGAAAATTTAAATATTTTGGCGAGCATAAAATTAAAAAAATTCACAAAAAATGATGAAAAAAAAATGGAAACATGTTATAATAAAATTGTTGAAAAATATCAAGAAAATCAGGAGGTAAAATGAGTCAAGACAAAATTAGAAACTTTAGTATAATTGCACATATAGACCATGGAAAATCAACACTTGCTGATAGATTAATTGAAAAAACAGGAGTTTTATCTCAAAGAGAAATGGAAGAGCAAGTATTAGACAATATGGATATAGAAAAAGAAAGAGGAATAACAATAAAATCACAAGCAGTAAGAATGAAATATAAAGCAAAAGATGGAGAAGAATATATATTTAATTTAATAGATACGCCAGGTCATGTTGATTTTAATTATGAAGTATCAAGAAGTTTAGCTGCATGTGATGGTGCAATTTTAGTAGTTGATAGTAGTCAAGGGGTAGAAGCACAAACACTTGCAAATGTTTATTTAGCACTAGAAAATAATTTGGAAATTTTGCCAGTAATAAATAAAATTGACTTACCAAATGCAAGACCAGAAGAGGTGAAAAATGAGATAGAAGAAATAATAGGAATTCCTGCAATGGATGCACCATGTATTTCTGCTAAATCTGGTTTAAATGTGGATGAAGTATTAGAAAGAATAGTAACAGATTTGCCTGCACCAAAAGGTGATGAAACTGCTAAAACAAAATGTTTAATATTTGATTCATATTATGATAATTACAAAGGTGCAGTAGCATATGTAAGAGTAATGGATGGAACAGTAAAAGTTGGTGATGAAATAAAATTAATGTCAACAGGAAAAAAATTTACTGTAGCAGAAGTTGGATATTTTGCACCAGGGCAATATATGCAAACAAAAGAAATAAAGGCAGGGGAAGTTGGTTATATAGCAGCAAGTATAAAAAGTTTAACAGATATACAAGTAGGTGATACAATAACAACAACAAATAATCAAGCAGAAGAACCGCTACCAGGTTATAAAAAAGTAACACCAATGGTGTATTGTGGATTATATCCAATTGATGGTAGTGAATATGAAAATTTAAAAATAGCATTAGAAAAATTAAAATTAAATGATGCAGCATTAGAATATGAACCTGAAACTTCAGCTGCATTAGGATTTGGTTTTAGATGTGGATTTTTAGGATTATTACATTTAGAGATAATAGAAGAAAGGCTAGATAGAGAATTTGATTTAGGGTTAATAACAACAGCCCCATCAGTAATATATAAATTACATAAAACTACAGGAGAAGTGCTTGATATATATAATCCTGCAGACTTGCCACCTGTAACTGAAATATCATATATGGAAGAACCGATTGTTACAGCAAATATATTTACTCCAAAAGAATATGTGGGAAATGTAATGGAGATTTGTCAAAATAGAAGAGGAATATTCATAGACATGAAATATTTAGATGAAAACAGAGTAACATTAATTTATGATATGCCATTAAATGAAATTATTTACGATTTTTTTGATAATCTAAAATCAAGGACAAAAGGATATGCATCATTTGATTATGAATTTAAAGAATATAGAGAATCGAAACTTGTAAAATTAGATATTCATGTAAATGGAGAACCTGTTGATGCATTATCATTTATAGTATTTAAAGATAATGCTTATGCAAGAGGGAAGAAAATGGTTGAAAAATTAAAAACTGTAATTCCAAGACATTTATTTGCAATTCCTTTACAAGCTGTTGTTGGTGGAACCATAATTGCAAGAGAAACAATTTCAGCAATGAGAAAAGATGTATTAGCAAAATGCTATGGTGGAGATATTACTAGAAAGAAAAAATTACTTGAAAAACAAAAAAGAGGTAAAAAAAGAATGAGGCAAATTGGTAGTGTAGAAATGCCACAAGAAGCATTTTTATCAGTATTAAAATTAGATGAAGAATAGCAAAATGGAAAAAAGAGAACCGACACCAAATTAACACAGAGCGAAAAAGGCAAAAAGAGAACCGGCACCAATTTGACAAGAGAAAGGTGAGAAAATGAAAGAACAAAAATTTGAAGACCAAGTAGAAGGAAGAAATTCAGTTTTAGAATTATTAGAAAGTGGAAGAGACATTAATAAAATATTTGTAGCAAGAGGAGAAAAACATGGATCTATAAATAAAATATTAGCAATAGCAAAACAAAGAAAAATAATAATAGTAGAAAAAGATAAAAGGCAAATGGATGAAATGGCTCAAGAAGAAAATTATCAAGGTGTAATAGCAATAGTGCCACCATTTGAATATGTGGAAATAGAAGATATATTAGATACTGCAAAACAAAGGAATGAAGATCCATTTGTATTAATACTTGATGGAATAGAAGATCCACATAATTTAGGTTCAATAATTAGAACAGCAGAGACGGCAGGGGTTCATGGAATAATAATACCAAAAAGAAGAGCGGCATCTGTAAATAGTACAGTAAATAAAACATCTGCTGGAGCAGTAGAACATATGAATATAGCAAGAGTAACAAATATATCTGATGCAATAGAAGACTTGAAAAAAGCAGGTTTATGGATTTGTGGTACAGATATTAATACAAATAAATATTATTACAATCAAGATTTAACAGGACCATTAGGAATTGTAATTGGGAATGAAGGTAAGGGAATTAGTGAAAAAGTAAAAAGGAATTGTGATTTTACTGTAAAAATTCCAATGAAAGGAAAAGTAACATCACTAAATGCAGCAGTTTCAACTGGTATAATAGTATATGAAGCTGTAAAACAAAGAAACATGAGATAAAAATTATAAAATGCTTAATAGCATAGTAAGGAGTAGTAAATGAAAAAAAGTAAAATATTAGTTATGATAATAATTATAATTTTGTTATTAGCTGTGGCAGGGACTGTATTTGGATATTTATATATAGCAACAGATACATTTAAGAGTGATTCAGAACTATTTACAAAATACATATCACAAACTATACAAGGTTTTAAAGAATTAACTGATTTAAAATCGATTGAAACATATAAAAATTTGAAAAATGAAAATAAATATGAATCAAATATTGAAATTGCAGGAATTCATTCTGAGGGAGGGGAAATTTCTAACCCATTAAATGAATTGAAGGCAACAGTAGATATACAAAAAGATAAACAAAACAATTATTTTTATGCAGATGGTCAAATTCTACTTGCAGAAGATGAATATTTAGAAGTAGAACTTATAAAAGAACAAGAATTATATGGAATAAGATTTTCAGATGTTGCAAAACAATTTACTACTTTTAAAGATGATGAAAATCTTGTGGCAGTTGCAAAAGATATAGGTGTAGAAGTTGATCAATTAATTGAAATGATGGATATGATTGATGGAAACAAAGGTCAAGGAACTTCTGGAGAAGCAGTTCAAGTAGAAAAATATACTAATATATTAAAAGATGTTGTTTTAAATGGAGCATTTAGCAAAAATAAAAATATAATAATAAAATACAATAATAATGATGTAGAAGCAAATGCTTATACAGTTGTTTTGAGTAGTGAACAAGTTGGAAATATGTTAATACAAATTTTAAATAATGTAAAATCAGAAAATATAACATTATTTAAAGAAAATATTGAAACAAGTATAGATGATATAATTAATAAAATTTCTGAAAATACAATGCCAGAAATAAAAATAACAGTATATGAACAAAATGGACAAACTATAAAAACTACAATTGAAGTAAATTCATATATAATTAGTATTGAAAATATTGTACAAAATGGAACATTAAAATTTATAGTACAAATTTCTAATGAAAATAATGAATATAATATAACTTTAAATAAAAATGCTACTGAAACACAAGAAAAAGTAGATATGATTGTAGAAATTGTTTCAGGTGAAGAAGAAAATAAATTGATTACAATTTCAAATAATATGGAATTAGGTAATAATACAATATCATCAAATACATCATTTAAATATCAACAAGGAATATTAGAGGTAGGTGCAAATTTAACAGCTTCAACAAAATTAAATAGTGAGTTTGAAAAGAAATTAACATTAGATAACACAAATAATGTTGTGTTAAATGATTTGGACCAAGAAAGAAGATTGGTAATAATAAATGCTTTAAAAGAAAGTGTTCCTAAAAAAGTAGAAACAAGAACAAATTTGTTACTAGAAGCACTTCAGGTAAATAATACAGGTAGTGAAGAAACACAAGAACCAACAGAAAATGAAATGACACAAATAGATATAAATAAATTTAATGCAAAATATGAGTTTTATACAGGAGAATCTGTATCTGCAGATAATGTGAAAATTTTATTAGATATAGCAAAAAATGATCTTGGCAGTTGTGAAATTACAACAAATGAGAATACAGAAACAAGTGGTAATGTAAAACCAGAAGATTTGAAATATACTTTTAAATTAAATATAGAAAAAGACAAAGAAAATGTACAAGAAATAGAAAAAGTACTAGAAAATATAAAGGAAAAAGGAGAATATACAGTTACAATTTCATATAATGAGAGCAATGGACTTATTAGTCATATTTTGATAAAGGAGAATGAAAAATAGGGATTGCTGGAAAGGAGAACTTATGAACCAGATTTTAGTAACAGAGAAAATCTATGTAACCCCAGAACTAAAAAGAAAAAAGAAACTATATAAAATATTGTTTATATTAGCTGTATTTATAATAATATCATTATTTTCAGTATATATATATGCTGAGTATGATAGAAATAAACAAGAAAGCATATCAGATGATATATTATCTTTTTTATCATCGCCAACTAATGATGATACAACAGTAAGTGCAGATGAAAATGCACTTGTTGTACAAATTACTCAAGATGTGGCAAGTAATATTGAACAAATTGCAGAAGAAGCTTCAGATGATAGTATAAATGCACAAATGTCAACAGCAGAATCAATATATACAGCACCAAATGGCAAAAAATATAGTACAATAGGAATTATAAGAATTCCTAAAATCAACTTAAATTATCCAATATTATCAGAGACTACAGATGAGCTGATGAAAGTAGCTCCTTGTAAATTTCACGGAGGAAACCCAAATGAAATAGGAAATTTGTGTATTGTTGCACATAATTATAGAAGAAAGGGAGTATTTTTTAGTGATATAGAAGATTTGGAAAAAGGAGATATCGTAGAAATACAAGATTTAAGTAAAAGAACAATTCAATATGAAGTATATGAAATGCATACAGTAACTGATGATAATGTCGAAGATACTACTCAAAAGACTAATGGAAGAAAAGAAGTTACATTAATCACTTGCACAGATGATAATAAATTAAGAAGAATAGTAAGATGTAAAGAAAAAATATAACAAATAATCCTCTTAATTCATAATATATAAAAATATTATTATGAATTGGAGGATTTTTTATGGCCAGAATATTAGTTTATAATCAAGATACAAATAGAATGGAATCTTTTATAAGAAGTGAAAGTGATGCAATGCCATATAATACAAATAGGACTTTAAGAGTAAGAGAATTTAGAGGTTCAAGTAAAAGTAATTTATTATGGACAGATAAAAGAACTATGCAAGCTTGGAATAGTCAAAGATATATTTATGGTGCACCAATATATGTTGGCTTTGCTTTTAAGAGACCATATGAGGGAGGACATGGAAACCAAAGTCAACACTATGCTGGGACAGCATTTGATGTTGGGCAGAATTTAACAAATGCTCAAAGAGCAGTATTAAGGAATAGTGCATCTCGTTCAGGGCTTTGGGGATATGTGGAGCCAGTTACATTATCACCTACATGGGTTCATTTTGATAGAAGATTTGGAACTCCAGCTTGTAGTTCAGGTGGATATCCAATTATAAGAAGAGGTTCAAGAGGAAATTATGTATGTATAGCACAAGATGATTTAAATACTTTAGGTTTTAGAACAGGAGGATTAGATGGAGTTTTTGGAGAACAAACATATAATGCTGTTAGAAGATATCAGGCGTCAAGGGGGCTAGCAGTTGATGGTATAATTGGATGTAATACATGGAGGTCATTACAAGAAAATGTTGTTGGAACAGGAAGAACAAGTACAACAATAGATTAAAGTTTAAGTATTTTTTGACTGAGTAAAGCGGCTTATAAATAATTTTTTTGCAAAATTATAAAAAAATTGTAAAAAACTATTGACATTTTATTAAAAAGATAGTATACTAAGCAATGTCGAAAGACATGGTCGCTTAGCTCAGCTGGGAGAGCATCTGCCTTACAAGCAGAGGGTCATAGGTTCGAGCCCTATAGCGACCACCATCTTTACGGCCTGGTAGTTCAGTTGGTTAGAACGCTAGCCTGTCACGCTAG
>CALXQP010000025.1 GCA_944390695.1 uncultured Clostridia bacterium | reverse complement strand
CCTATGGAAAAAGTATATTAAAAAACTAAAGAATAAAAATATTTTTTAATATAAAAAAAGAAAATAAAAAAATATTAGAAAAATATACAGATTTATATAATAAAGAAAAAATAAAAATTAAATAATATAGAAAAGGAGAATGTTTAATATTAGATGGAAAAGAGAATATATTAAAAAAAATAAAATAAGGAGATTTTGAAAATGAAATAATTTACTAAATAAAAAAATAAATAAATAATAAAATAATAAAAAAATAAATAAATAAAAAAAATAAATAAAAAAAATAAATAAAAAAATAAATAAAAAAATAAATAAAAAAATAAATAAAAAAATAATTAAATAAAAATATTAAAAAAATAATAAATAATTTATAAATATTTTATTTATTATTTTTTTAATAAATTAATTAATTTAATATATTTAATAAAATCACTAAAATTATTTAAAAAACATTCAACTTCATTTAGAGATTTACATGTACTATTTTTAAAACATTTCAAATCAAATTTCTTTTTTGGAGGTTTTTTATGTTTTTCTTCAGGAGTACAAGGTTTTGCAGGTGGTGGATTTGGAATGGGAGGAGCTGCAGGAGGAGGTAAATTAGGTGGAACTTGGGCATTATTTCTATAATTATAATATGGGGATCTATAAAAGTTATGCATAAAATCACACTCCGTAAATCTTCTTTTTTATATAATATGTAATTTTTTTATAGATGTTATTAAATTTATTTTTGTTATATTATTAATAATAAAATCTAAAAATGTGATAAAATGTCAAAAAAACTTTCTAAAAATGTGATAATACTGTATTGAAAATCATCTAAAAATGTGATAAACTATTATTAGTGATAAAAAGGTTGAAAATAATTAGAATTACATTATTAAACAGTCCATAATTTCATTTGGGATTTAATTATTTTTTAGCTATATTTATGATTTAGAAAGGACTGAAATTAAATATGGAAAGATTAAAAAGAAAAATAGATGATTACCTTATTGAATGGAAGCAAAATAAAAATAGGTTACCTCTAATAATAAAAGGTGCAAGACAAATTGGAAAAACAAATGCAATTAGAAATTTTGGCAATAATAATTATAAAACATTTATTGAAATAAATTTTGTGCTTCAACCACAATTTAAAACAATATTCGAAGATGGTTTTGAGGTTAATAATATAATAAAAAATATAACATTAAAAATGCCAGAATTAATATTAAATGAAAATGATACATTAATATTCTTTGATGAGATGCAAGAATGTGTGAGTACAGCAACCTCACTAAAAGCATTTAGGGAAGATGGTAGATATGATGTTATTTGCTCAGGTTCTTTAATGGGAGTCAATTATAAAGAAATAGAATCAAATAGTGTAGGAAATAAAGAAGATTATATAATGAGGTCTTTAGATTTTGAAGAATTTTTATGGGCTAAAGGATATAGTAAAGAACAAATTGATGATTTATTTAGCCATATGATTGAATTAAAGCCATTAGGTATTACACAGTATAATGTTATGATGTCTAATTTTAAAGAATATATGATTGTTGGAGGAATGCCTGCTATAGTAAAATTGTTTGTAGAAAATAAGAACTTTAGTGGAATTTTAAAAATGCAACAACAAATATTATTAGATTATGAAGAAGATATAACAAAATATGCAGGTGGATTAGAAAAAACAAAAATATTAAATTGTTACCGAAAAATACCAGTATTTTTAGGAAATGAAAATAAAAAATTCCAGATATCTAAAATAGCAGATGGAGCTAGAAATAGAGAATATGTAGGTGTTGTGGAATGGCTTTCAAATGCTGGGATCGTAAACATTTCTTATGCAATGGAACAAGCATGTTTACCATTAAAAGGAAATTATAATCCAGATAATTATAGGTTATATTTTGCAGACACAGGATTATTAATTGGTTCATTAGATGAAGAGGTACAAGATGATCTTAGAAATAATGAGAATATGAATACTTATAAAGGAGCTTTATATGAAAATATTGTAAGTGATATGCTTGTAAAACAAGGATATGATTTGTATTTTTATAAAGAAGATAGCAAAAAAATTGAAATGGATTTTATGATAAGAGATAAAGATTCTTTAATACCTATAGAAGTAAAAGCAAATGACAATGCTACTATTTCACTTAATAATTTAATAAATAGCAATTTATATAAAGATATTAAATATGGAATAAAGTTATGTAATAAAAATATAGGATTTAATGGAAAATTTTATACATTTCCTTATTTCTTAACATTTCTATTAAAAAAATATTTAAAATTATAGGAAAAAGATAAAATTTATAATAACAACAGGTATATAATAGATAAAGAAATTGGTTTAGAAAAAGATGTTTCATATTTAAACACAATATGTATTTACAAATATAAAAAAAGATGTTATAATATGTAAAGTTAATAAAAAAGCCTATGAAAAAGCAAAGTAAATATATTTAAAAGTATTACAGAGAAAGTAGCAAAGCTGAGAGCTATTTATACACAATATATTGAAAATTCACTTTTGAGGCCTTCTTTTTAAAACATAAAATGGAATAAAATTCAAATTTATTATGTGAGTAGAAAGAAGCGGTTGAACCGTTAAAACTATAAAGAGGTTAATTAAAATGCATATTTTATAAAATAAAAATGCTAGTGATTAATAAAATTAGGTGGTACCACGAAAGAGCCATTCGTCCTAAAATATGGGATGAGTGGCTCTTTATTTTAAGGAGGAAAAGATGAAAGAAAAAATTGAGGAAATCAAAAAACAAGCAGAAGAAGAAATAGAAAATATTAAAACTGCACAAGAATTGCAAGATTTAAAAGTAAAAATTTTAGGCAAAAAAAGTGAATTATCAAATTTGCTAAAAACATTGGGAAGTTTATCAGCTGAAGAAAGGCCTAAAATGGGAGCTTTAGTGAATGAAGCAAGAAAGGAACTAGAGGAAAAAATTGCAAGCGTAGAAGAAAAAATTAAAGAAAATTTATTAGCTGAAAAATTACAAAAAGAAACAATTGATATTACACTTCCATCAACTAAAATAAAAAGAGGGAGTAAACACCCTGTAAATAGAGTAATAGAAGAAATTGAGGATTTGTTTGTATCAATGGGATATGATGTAGTATCTGGTCCAGAGTTAGAGACAGACGAATTTTGTTTTGAAAGATTAAATTTGCCACAAGGACATCCTGCAAGAGATATGCAAGATAGTTTCTACATTACACCAGAATATTTGTTAAGAACTCAAACTTCAGCAGTTCAGGCAAGAACAATGCTTGCAAATGAAGAAAAATCACCAATTAGAATGATATGTGCAGGTAAAACATATAGAAGAGAAGATGATGCTACACATTCTCATCAATTTGGTCAAGTAGAGGGTCTTGTTATAGACAAAAAAGAGAGAAATGTTTCTCTTGCTGATTTAAAAGGAACACTAGAAGTATTTGTAAGAAAATTAATAGGGAAAAACAGTGAATTACGTTTTAGACCAAGTTATTTCCCATTTACAGAACCATCATATGAAGTAGATGTAAGTTGTTTTAAATGTGGTGGCAAAGGATGTAATTTATGTAAGCAAACAGGTTGGATTGAAGTTTTAGGCTCAGGCATTGTACATCCTAATGTATTAAAGATGAATGGCTATGACCCTGAAAAATATGGAGGTTTCGCATTTGGAACAGGCCTTGAACGTTTAGCGATGTTTAAATATGGTATTCCAGATATGAGATATTTGTATACAAATGATGTAAGATTTTTAACCCAATTTGACAGAAAAGATCAAGAATAATGGCAAAAGGAGAACCGGCACCAAATTAACAAGGAGGAAAAAATAATGAAATTAAGTACAAATTTTGTAAAAGATTATGTAGATATAGATGTAGATGTAAAAACACTTGCAGAAGATATGACAAGAGTTGGAAATGAATATGATTCTGCAGGAAATTTGATAAATGCTACAAAATTAGTAATTGGTGAAATCATAGAATGTGTAGACCACCCTGATTCAGACCATTTACATTTATGTAAGGTAAATGTAGGGAAAGAAGTATTAGGAATTGTGTGTGGTGCACCAAATGCTAGAAAAGGTATAAAAGTAATTGTCGCATTAGATGGAGCAGAATTACCAGAAAAAACAATAAAAAAAGGAATGATAAGAGGTCAAGAATCAAATGGAATGTTATGTTCAATAGCAGAACTTGGATTAGAGCATAAATTTTTGAAATCAGAAGATTCTGAAGGTATTGCAGAACTAGGGGCAGACGCAGTTCCTGGTGAAGATCCAATAAAATATTTAGGCTTAGATGATGGAGTAATAGATTTTGATTTAACAGCAAATAGAGGAGATTTATTAAGTATTTTAGGGATGGCATATGAAATTGGTGCAATTTATGATAAACCTGTAAAAGAAGTTGATTTATCTCATAAAGAACAAGGTGAAGATATTAATAAAATATTTAATGCAAAAGTAGAAACAGATAATTGTAAAATGTTGATAGTTAAAAAAGTTGAAAATGTAAAAATTAAGGAAAGCCCAGATTTTATAAAAAATAGATTAATTGCATCAGGTATAAGACCAATTAATAATGTTGTAGATATAAGTAATTATGTAATGCTTGAATTAGGCCAACCACTACATTTCTACGATGCTGATAGATTAGGAAATAGTCTAATTGTAAGAATGGCAGAAGAAGGAGAAAAATTAGTAACATTAGATGGAAATGAGAGAATATTAAATAAAACAGATATTGTAATAGCAGATAATACACATAGTGTTGGTTTAGCTGGAGTTATGGGAGGTCTTGAAACAGAGGTTGAACCAGATACGGAAAATATTATTATAGAATCAGCTATATTTGACTCTGTAAAAGTTAGATTAACTTCTAAAAAGATTTTGAGAAGTGAAGCAAGTAATAGATTTGAAAAAGGTTTAGATCCTGTAAGAACAGTTATGGCAGCAGAAAGAGCTTGTAAATTATTAGAAGAATATGCTTGTGGAAATGTTGTTACAGGAACAATAAAATATGATAAAACAAATAACAAAGATAAAGAAATTAATATAAGTTTCCAAAATATTAATGATGTGCTAGGAACTGTAATACCAAATGAGGAAATACTAAATGTATTTAGAAAATTAGGTTTTTCTTATAAAGTAAAAGGTAAAACAGTTACAGTTACTGTACCATCAAGAAGACTTGATATATCTATAAAAGAAGATTTAATAGAAGAAGTTAGTCGTATTTATGGAGTAGATAATATCCAAGGAAAGCTTCCTGTAGTTCCAATGAAAAAGGGTAGTTATGATAAAACTCAAAGAGAAATTCGCAATAAAATGATAGCATTAGGATTAAATGAAACTTTATCATATATATTAATAAATGACAAAGAAGTAAATGGTTACACATTAGATAAATTCGAAGCTTTAAAATTATTAGATCCAATAACAGAGGATAGGAATACTTTAAGATATAGTATGATACCATCATTATATAAAATTTATGAATATAATTATTCTCATGGACAAAAAGATGTTTCAATATTTGAAATTGGAAAAGGATTTTATAAAAAAGGTGAAATATATGGTGAAGATACAAAATTATGTGTTTTAATGTCTGGAAAATACTTACATGGACTTAAACCTCAAAATGTGGATTTTTATATAATAAAAGGTATTGCAGAAGAAATTCTAGATTATCTTGGATATGCAGGCAGATATAGTTTTATGAAACAAGAAATGCCAAAAGAAATGCATCCAGGTCAAAGTGCAATGATTAATGTAAATGGTACAAATATAGGAATGATTGGTAAAATTCATCCAAGTATTACAAAAGAAGATGTTTATGTTTTAGAAATTAATTTAGATGAATTATTACAAAAGAAAGTTGGAAAAATGAAATATAAAGAGATTTCTAAATTTCCAAGTGTAAAAAAAGATGTTGCTTTTGTTGTTGATAAAGCCTTGACTTCAAAAGAAATTGAAAAAGTAATTAAAAGTGCAGGTGGTAGTTTATTAACTAATATTGAAGTTTTTGATGTTTATACAGGTTCTAATTTAGATGAAAATAAAAAATCTATTGCTTATGCACTAACTTTTGAAGATACAAAGAAAACTTTAACAGATGAAGAAACTAATGCATTATTAGATAAAATTATTGATACTGTTTCTAAAAAATGTAATGCTGAGATTAGAAAATAATATAAATAATATGAAAAGGGTAATCTTTATTAAAAGGTTACTCTTATTTGTTCTATTGACTATAAGGTAAAAATTTCAAATTAAAATAAATTGACATAAAGTGTTGAAATGTGTCTTTTTATATGTTATAATGGTTATTAATATTTTTTTGGAGGGAATAAGTTATGATAAGAAAATTTTATTTAGATAAAGAAAAAGATATAATTGTAAACCTAAATAAAACAGGGGAAGATGAAATTACATATATTTTGGAAACTCCAAATCATAATACAGGAAATTTAATAACAAATTTAGCAAAAATATGTGGATTAGAAACAATTAAAAATGAAAAAGATATGAAAATTATTACAGGGAAAATATCAGCAAGTATAAATAGTAATAATGAAGAAGTATATATATTTAGGCTTGGAGGTATAAAAATAGCAAATATTTATGAAAATAGAATAGAAATTAAAGCTAAAATTCCTGCAATAACAAAAACTTTTATGTCACAAACAAAAAATTATAAATTACCAATAGAAAAAACAATAGTAAAAACATATATATTAAAAAAATCAAAATTTAGAACAGATTTACATACACATGCAAATGCTAATTTATCACCAGATTGTTTAATTGCTTTAGGAATAGTTCATCAAATAAGATATCCATTATATTATATAAAAAAATTAAATTTAAAATTAAGTAAAGAGCAAGAGGAGAAAATATATAATCAGAGAGAAGATGTTGAAAAGAAATTTGCTGATTGCGAATTACAAGGAAAATATAAGATTAGAAAAATAGATGATAATACATTTATAAATTTTGCTGATTTTATCTTAAATAATATTAAAGATGCACAATATAATATTGAAAAAATAAGAACAAGTTTAGCGATTCTAAAAGATGGTCAAGCAGTATTTACAAATTTAGAAAAATGCTATATTTATAGATATGTATTTGCAAAAGGAGTTTCTTCAAATAATAAAATAAAAATAACAAAAAAGATGATAAATAAAATACCTGAAGAAGATATATCGGAAAAGGTATTTAAAATGATGGAAGATAAAAATCCAGATAGCCCATATAAAAATAATACATTGAGACAAGACAAGCTTTTATGGATAGCAAGAGAATATCAAAAACAAGGTATAAAATATGTAGAAATTGCAGATACAGATTTAGCAAAAACAGGAGAACCAGCAGTAAAATTATTAGAAGAAGTACACCAAATTTTCCCAATAATAGAAAAAGAAACTGGTGTTATGATAAGATTTTTGCTAGGGATTAGAAGAATTCCACTTACAATTATAAGAGACCAAAAAACTAGTAATACATATTTAAAAGAAAATATAAATGTTTTAAAAGCTGTTGCTAAAAGCCCATATGTTGTGGGAAGTGATTTTATAGGTGAAGAAATAAATGATATTTCTGATTTACAACCAGCTATTAGTGAAATTGTAAAATATATAAATGATGAAGATAAGAATTTTACTATGAGAATTCATGCAGGAGAAAATGATAGTTTAAGAGATAATGTAAGAAAATCAATTTTATGTGTGAAAGGAGCTCTACAAAAAGGACAGAAAATGCCAAAATGTAGGATTGGCCATGGACTTTATTCTGAAAATTTATCAACTAAAGCAGGAATAGAATTAATGAATTTGATGAAAGAAACTGGTGTTATAATAGAATTTCAATTAACATCAAATGTAAGATTAAATAATTTAAGTGATTTAAAAAATCATCCTATAAAAAAATTTCTTGCAAATGGGGTTAAATGTGTTCAAGGGACTGATGGCTGCGGAATGTATGGTTCAGATACTTTTGATGAACAATTAGCACTTCAAAATTTATTAGGATTAACAGATGATGATTTTGAAAAAATGAGAGTTGTTGAAGAGGAAATTATTTACAATGCTGAAAAATATTTTAAAGAAAAAAGCAAGAAATTTGAAAAATTTTTAAATGGAAGAACAATTAGGGAAGCGGTTTTTGAGTTAGAAGATAAATATATGAAAGAAACAGAAAATAATGAAGAATTAAGAGTTTTGAATAATTTAGATACTGAAAAAGAATTAAAAGAGAAAATAAAAACATTACCAACTGATAAAGTTCCAGTTATAATTGCAGGTGGAAGTTTTAATACTAAAGGTAGAGAAACTGTACCATCAGAGCAAGGTCTAAAAGTATTGAGAAATTTTATTCAAAATGTAGATAGTAATAATATTTATTTTGTAATTGGTCATAAAATGCAAGGATATGAGAAAGCTGTTGTAGATATTTCAAAAGAATTAAATAAAAAAGTTGAAATAGATGCCATTGTTCCAAAAACAGTTACTGAAAAAGTAAAAAATAGATTATTAGATGAAAATGTTAATGGAATCTGCATTTCACCTGAAAGTGAAGAATTAGGAATTTATAAAAGTTTTAATTATGAGATTTTCGAAAGAAGGAAATCAATTGTCATTGCATTTGATGGAAATTCGCCTGTATCAAATTTGATTCAAGAGGCAAAAAATGGTAAAGGCAAATCGAAAATATATGTAAATTCAGAGGTTGAAGCATTAAAGCAAAAAGCAGATTCTCTTGAAGGATATGTTACACAATTTACGGAAAGTGACAATATAATTGACAAAATATTAATAGAAAATCCAGAAATAAAACTATAAAATGTAAAAAAGAGAACCGGCACCAAATTAGCAAATTTTCAAAAAAGACTTGACAAATGAGCAAAAAAGGTGTAAAGTATATTAGCATTACATCTTAAGAAAGTAGGTAGTAGTATGGAGAAAAAAGTGGAAATTAGTATGTTATGGCAAATATATGGAAAGCTATTAACAGAAAAACAATATGAATTTATAGACTACTACTATAATCAAGATTTATCTTTATCAGAAATTGCAGAAAACAGTGATATTACAAGACAAGCTGTAAGAGATATTATCAAAAAGGGGGAAAGAAAACTTTTCGAATTTGAAGAAAAGCTATTGTTTATGAAAAGGACAATTAATCAAGAAAAACAAATTGAAAATATATTGTTACAATTAAATAAAATAGAAAAAGATTCATCTGATAGAAAAGTAACAATTATATTAGAAGAAGTTAGAAAAGAATTATGTTGTTTATTATAAACAAAATATAGGAAAGTTTGAATGAAAGGGTTGATAGACAAATGGCATTTGAAGGATTATCGTCAAGATTACAAGAAATTACAAGAAAAATTAGAGGAAAAGCAAGAATAAGTGAATCTGCCTTAAAAGAAATGCTAAGAGAAGTAAAACTTGCCCTATTAGAAGCAGATGTAAACTACAAAATAGTAAAAGAATTTATAGCAAATATACAAGAAAAGGCATTAGGCCAAGATGTAATGAAATCATTAACACCAGGTCAACAAGTAATTAAAATTGTAAAAGATGAAATGATAGAATTACTTGGTGGAACAGAAAGTAAAATAAATCTTACACCAAACCCTCCAACAATAATAATGTTGGTTGGTCTTCAAGGTTCAGGTAAAACGACAACAGCAGGAAAACTTGCAAATCTTTTAAGAAAACAAGGAAAAAAGCCTTTACTTGTTGCATGTGATATATATAGACCAGCTGCTATAAAACAATTACAAGTTGTAGGAGCTCAGTTGAATATTCCTGTATATAGTAATGAAACATCAAAAGATGTTGTACATATAGCAAAACAAGCTTTAAATGTTGCAATATCAAAATTGAATGATGTAGTAATATTAGACACAGCAGGTAGATTACATATTGATGATGAATTAATGCAGGAATTAAAAAATGTAAAATCAAATGTAAAACCACATGAGATCTTATTAGTTGTTGATTCAATGACTGGTCAAGATGCAGTAAATGTAGCTCAAACATTTAATGAAGAAGTTGGTATAGATGGAGTTATATTAACTAAATTAGATGGAGATACTCGTGGTGGTGCAGCACTTTCAGTAAAAAAAGTTACAGGAAAGCCAATAAAATTTGCGGCTACTGGAGAAAAATTAAGTGACATAGAAGTATTTAACCCAGAAAGAATGACATCAAGAATACTTGGAATGGGTGATGTACTTTCAATAATTGAAAAAGCTGAAGAAGCAATAACTGAAGAGGAAGCTGAAAAATTAGAAAAGCAATTAAGAAAAGATGAATTAGATTTAGATGATTATTTAGCTCAAATTAGACAAGTTAAAAAAATGGGTTCATTTTCATCAATATTAAAAATGTTACCTGGAATGAATAAAATAAAAGATTTGAATATTGATGATAAAGAATTTGATAAAGTAGAAGCAATAATTTGTTCAATGACTAAACAAGAAAAAAGAAATGTCAAATTATTAAATGCAAGTAGAAGACAAAGAATTGCAAAAGGTAGTGGAACTACTGTACAAGATATAAATAAATTCATAAAATCTTTTGAAATGACACAAAAAATGATGAAACAATTTAAGTCAAACAAAGGTGGCATGAAAAATATGATGAAAAATATGAACATGAATGATTTAAAAAATTTTAAAATATAGTTATTAATATTTAAAATATATAAATATTTAAAACAAATATGCAGAAAGAGGTGAATTAAAATGGTAAAAATAAGATTACAAAGAGAGGGAAAGAAAAAAGCTCCTTTTTATCATATAGTAGTAGCTGATTCAAAATCTCCAAGAGATGGAAAAATCATTGAGCAAATTGGAACATATGATCCAATGACAGAACCATCAACAATAGTTTTAGACAAAGAAAAATTAGAACAATGGTTAAAAAATGGTGCACAACCAACAGATACTGTAAAAGCATTAATAAAAAATGCTTAATTGGAGGACAAAATGAAAGAAGTTTTAGAAACAATTATTAAAAACTTAGTAGATAACAAAGATTTAGTAGAAATCAAAGAAATCGAAGAAGAAAAAACAATAATCTTTGAAGTAAGAGTTGCTGAAGAAGATTTTGGAAAAATAATTGGAAGACAAGGAAAAATTGCTCAATCTATAAGAACTGTAATGAGAGCTGTAGCAAACAGAAAAGACAAAAAAGTTACAGTAGAATTTATAGATAAATAGCAATTGCAAAAGTTATACCATGAAAGGAATGGTACAAACATGCAAAAAAGACTAGAAATTGGTCAGATTGTAAATACATTTGGTATAAAAGGTGAGATTAAGGTAATGCCTTTTACAAATGATATTAAAAGATTTGATGATTTAGAAAAATTGTATGTCAAAAGTAATAAATGTGAGAAATTATATAAAATAGAAAGTGTAAGATATCACAAAAATATGGTATTATTAAAACTTGAAGGTATAAATAATCCAGAAGATGCAGATAAACTGAGAAATGCATTTCTTGAAATAGATAGAGAAGATGCAATTCCTTTAGAAAAAGATACATATTTTATAGCAGATTTGATAGGATTAGATGTTTATACAGATGAGGGAAATCTACTTGGAAAAGTTGATGATATATATAATACTGGTGCAAATGACATATATGTTGTAAAAGATGAATTAGGAAAACAAATTTTATTACCTGGTATTAAAGATGTAATAAAAAAAGTTGATTTAGATAATTCGAAAATTATAGTTCATCTTATATCTGGTTTAATATAATGGAGGATCTATGAAATTTGATGTATTAACACTTTTTCCTGAAATGTTTGAACCTATAAAACAGAGCATAATTGGGAAAGCCGTAGAAAGAGAACTAATAGATATAAATTTAATAAATATTAGAGATTTTTCAAAAGATAAGCACAAAAAAGTAGATGACACTCCATATGGTGGTGGTGCTGGAATGGTAATGAGAGCAGATGTAGTATATGATGCATATAAATCTATTAATAGTGAAGATGCAAAAGTAATATATTTAACACCACAGGGAAATGTATTAAATCAAAAAAAAGTTGAAAATTTGAGTAAAGAAAAACATCTTATTTTACTTTGTGGACATTATGAAGGAATTGACCAGAGAGTAATTGATAAAATTGTAGATGAGGAGATCTCTATAGGAGATTATGTACTAACAGGAGGAGAAATTCCAGCAATGGTATTGATTGATTCTGTGAGTAGATATATAGATGGAGTATTAAGTGAAGGTTCAACTAGTGAAGAATCGTTTTCACATGGAATACTTGAATATCCTCAATATACAAGGCCTGAAATTTTTGAAGATATGAAAGTTCCAGAAATATTACTTTCAGGACACCATCAAAATATAAGCAAATGGAGAGAAGAACAAGCTTTACAAAATACAAAATTAAAAAGACCTGATTTATTGAACAGGCAATAAAAAATAATTGCAAAGTGCTTACTATCAATTCAGAGCACCGCTTGCACATCAAAGAAGGAGGTATAAATACAATGGATATAATAAAATCAATTGAACATGAACAACTTAAAAATTCTGTTCCAGAAATAAAAGTTGGAAATACAGTTAGAGTACATGTTAAAATTAAAGAAGGAAATAAAGAAAGAATCCAAGTATTTGAAGGAATTGTAATTAAAAAACAAGGTGGAGGAGTTAATGAAACATTTACAGTAAGAAAAATTTCTTATGGTGTTGGTGTAGAAAAAACATTTTTACTTCATTCTCCATTAGTTGAAAAAGTAGAAGTAGTTAGAGTTGGTAAAGCTAGAAGAGCTAAACTTTACTATTTAAGAGAAAGAACAGGTAAAGCTTCTAAAACTAAAGAAATGGTTGGAGCTAGAATTGAAAATAAAGAAATTATTATTAAAGAAGATTTAGCAGAAAAACCAGTTGAAGAAGTTAAAGAAGAAGTTACAGAAAATCCAGCTACAGAAAAAGCTGAATAATAATAAAAACTTTAAAAATAAAAAATCCCATTTTACTGGGGTTTTTTATTTGTTCAAATTTTTTATAAAGAAATTACTTGAAAAAACTTTACAAAAAAAGATAACTAATATAAAATAAAATTGATGAAATAGGACAAAATAACAAAAGTACGGAGGAGAAAAATGAAAGAAAAAAATGAATTAAGTTATAAAGACTTAAAAATGATATGTAATCCAGATGTTTTTAAATTTGAAACAACAGAAGAACTTGAACCAATTGCAGATGGAATTGGTCAAGAAAGAGGTGTTAAAGCATTAGAGTTTGGAATTAATGTAAATATAAAAGGTTATAATATATATATAGAAGGTCCAAGTGGAGTAGGGAAAACGATGTATGCTAAAAATTATCTAAATAGTATTGCACCAAAAAAGAAAGTACCAAATGATTGGTGTTATATTTATAATTTCCAAAATCCAAATGAACCTATAGCAGTATCTTTACCTGCAGGACAAGGAAAAGAATTTAAAGAAAGTATGGACGGATTTATTCACGAAGTAAAAAAAGATATAAAAAAGACATTTAATGCAGATGATTTTGAAAAGGAAAAAGCATTAATAAAAAAAGAGTTTGAAGAAAAAAGAGAAATAGTTATGACAAAATTAAATGAAGATTCTCAAAAACATGGATTTCAAGTAAAATCTGCACAAAATGGAATATATATGATGCCTATAATAGATGGAAGAGTATTGCCAGAAGAAGAATTTGATAAATTAGATGAGAAAGTAAAACAAGAATATGAAGAAAAATCAGTAATAGTTCAACAACAAATTATGGATGCTATTAGTGTAATAAAACAAATTGAAAGACAATCAGATAAAAAAGTATCTGAATGGCAGTCAAATGTAGCTCTTTTAACTGTAAATGCACATATAAATTTTATAAAATCAAAATATAAAAGAAATAAAAAAATAAATCAATTTTTAAATGATGTAAAACAAGATGTTTTACAAAATGTACCATATTTTTTAGAAGAAGATAAAGTTCAAAATAATGTGCAATTACAACAAGCTCCTATGCAAAAAAAGCCAGACCCATGTTTAAATTATAGAGTAAATTTATTTATAGATAATAGTAATAAAGAAGGTTGTCCTGTAATTATGGATTCTAATTATTCATATCAAAATTTATTTGGAAAATTAGAATATGAAAATTATTATGGATCATTAAAAACAGATTATACTATGCTAAAACCAGGATTAATCCATAAAGCAAATGGAGGATATATTATTTTCCAAGCAAAAGATTTACTTGCAAATCCAATGTGTTATGAGGAATTAAAAAGAGTTTTAAGAGTAAAAGAACTAAGTATAGATAATTCTATGGAACAACGTGCATCAATGGCAATTATATCTTTAAAACCTGAGCCAATACCATTAGATTTAAAAGTAATATTAATTGGAAATGCAAATATTTATCATACATTATTATCTATGGATAGTGATTTTAGGAAATTGTTTAAAATAAAAGTTGAATTTGAAGAAACAGCAAAAATAAATGAAGAAAATGTTAATAAACTTGCTAGATTTGTTCATACATTTTGTGAACAAGAGGAATTGCCACATTTAGATAAAAATGCGATGGCTCGAATTGTTGAATATGCTTCTAAAATTGCAGGAGATAATGATAAAATATCTAATCAATTTACAGATCTATCTGAAATAATTGGAGAAGCGGGAACATGGGCTAAACTTGCTAAATCAAAAGTTGTTACAGAAGAATTTATTAGTAAAGCATTATTTGAAAGAACTGAAAGAATAAAAAAATATGATCAAAAATATGTTGAAATGATTAAAGATAATACTTTATTAATTAATACAAGTGGATCATGTGTTGGAGAATTAAATGGATTGACTGTTATGACAATTGGTGATTATACTTTTGGTAAACCTGCTAAAATTACTGTAAATACATATACAGGAAAAGAAGGTGTTGTCAATATAGAAAGAGAAGTTGAAATGTCAGGTTCAACTCACTCAAAAGGTGTGTACATTTTATCTGGATATTTAGGAGAAATGTTTGCACAAGATATACCTTTATGTTTGACAGCAAGTATATGTTTTGAACAATTGTATAATGGTGTTGATGGAGATAGTGCATCTAGTACAGAATTATATGGATTACTTTCTAGTTTATCTGAAATACCAATTAAGCAATCAATTGCTGTAACAGGTTCTGTAAATCAAAAAGGACAAATTCAACCAATTGGTGGTGTTAATGAAAAAATTGAAGGATTTTTCCAAATATGCAAAATACGTGGACTTGATGGTTCACATGGTGTTATGATTCCAGTACAAAATGTTAATAATTTACAACTTTCTGATGATGTTGTTGATGCTGTAAAACATGGAAAATTCCATATATATGCAGTTTCTACTATTGAAGAAGGAATTGAAGTTTTAACTGGTGTTCCAGCAGGAAAGAAAAACAAAGATGGGACATTTCCACCAGGTACAATTAATAATTTAGTTTATGAAAAATTAAAGAAATTTGCAAAAGTTTGTGAGAAATAGGGTTTAGTAATTATTCCTCGCATAGCCAGAAGCTTACAAACATTGAAAAGAAGCATAGGACATTTATATTAGATGTCCTATGCTTCTCTTTTCCAATAAAATAAATATTGTTGTGCTATTCCTGCTAAATTTCCAAATTTATCATGTGCAAGTTTTTCAATTTCTTTTTTATTTACTTTAGTTTCATCTTCATTTTTAATGTAAAGTTCATTCATTACTCTACGCACCCATACATCTATTGGAAATACTTCAAATCTTTTTAATGTTGAAAAAAGTAAAATACAGTCTGCAACTTTTGGTCCAACTCCAGATAATGATAATAATTGTTCTCTTACTTCAATTGTATTTGGATTATTTTGCATTTCTTGTAAATCAACTTTTTTGTCTAATATCATATGTACAGTCTCATATAAGCGTATATCCCTAAATCCTGTGCCTAATTTTCTGTAATCTTCTACTGAAACATTTTTTAATTTTTCTATTGTTGGAAATGTGTAATATGTTTTTCCTTGAAATTGAATTGGTTTTCCATAAGATTTTGATAATCTTTCTATTATTCCCTTTATTCTTGGTATATTATTATTAGCAGAAATTATATATGATATTATCATTTCCCATAAGTCTTGATTTAATATTCTTATTCCTTTACCATATTCTATACTTGTTTTTACATTTTCATCTATTTTCTCCAATATAGATTTTATTTCTTCATAATTTCTTTTTAAATCAAAATAATCTTCTACAATTTCTTGAATATTTCCATTACAAATGCCTTTAAATATTACAGTATTGCCTACTTTTTGGACATTCATTACATTTTCCTTAAATACTCCTGTATAACTTCCATCTTCTTGTTTATTCCATCTAAAACATTGACCACAATCAAAAATATCTGCTAATTCGAATGACTCTATATTTTCTATTTTATATTCTTGTTCTTTCATATTTTCCCCACTTTCATATAAACATATTTTAAATTATTTTACTATTTTTTTCAAGTACAATTCAATTTAAGTTTTGGTATTTTTTCGAGTTTATATGCCTAAAATCTTATGATTTAATTTAAAATCATGTCATTTCCATTGACTTTCAGGCATTTTGCTAGTATAATCGATATGTTAGAGTATTCGAGAGAGAGGAGAAAAACAAATGGGATATAATTTTAAAGAGATAGAAAAAAAGTGGCAAAAAAAATGGGAAGAAGAGGGAACATTTAATGCCAAAAATGATTATAGTAATAAGAAAAAATGGTATGGATTAATAGAATTTCCATATCCATCAGGACAAGGATTACATGTTGGCCATCCACGTAGTTATACTGCACTTGATGTAATTGCAAGAAAAAGAAGACTACAAGGATATAATGTATTATTTCCAATAGGATTTGATGCATTTGGACTTCCAGCAGAAAATTATGCAATAAAAACAAATGTACATCCTAAAATAACAACAGCAAAAAATATTGCACATTTTACGGAACAACTAAAATCAATAGGATTTTCATTTGATTGGTCAAGAGTTATAGATACTACAGATCCAGAGTATTATAAATGGACTCAATGGATATTTATTCAATTATATAAAAAAGGTTTAGCATATAAAGCTACAATGCCAATAAATTTTTGTACAGGATGTAAAGTAGGTTTAGCTAATGAGGAAGTTGTTAATGGTGTATGTGAAAGATGTGGAAGTCCTGTAGTTCAAAAAGAAAAATCACAATGGATGTTAAAAATTACAGAATATGCACAAAGATTAGTAGATGATTTAGATGATGTAGATTTCTTAGAAAAAATAAAGACACAACAACGTAATTGGATAGGCCGTAGCGAAGGAGCAGAAGTTAAATTTAAAATAGCAGGAAGTAATGAAGAATTACTTGTATATACAACAAGACCAGATACATTATTTGGAGCAACATATATGGTAGTTGCACCAGAACATAAATTAATAGAAAAATTTTCTGATAAAATAACAAATTTATCTGAAATAGAAGAATATAAAAAACAAGCATCATTAAAATCTGATTTTGAACGTGGTGAAATGAATAAGGAAAAAACAGGTGTAGAAATTAAAGGAATAAAAGCAATTAATCCTTTAACAAATAAAGAAATTCCTATTTGGGTTGCAGATTATGTACTTTCTGGTTATGGTACAGGAGCAATAATGGCAGTACCTGCACATGATACAAGAGATTTTGAATTTGCAACAAAATTTAATTTGCCAATAGTACAAGTAGTTGCACCAATTGATGGAAGTAAAGTAGAAATGCCATTTACAGATGTTGAAACAGGTGTTTCTGTAAATTCGGGATTTTTAACAGGATTATCAGTATCAGATGCTAAAAAGAAAGTTATAGAATATTTGGAAAAAAATAAAATAGGTGTTAAAAAAGTAAATTTCAAACTTCGTGATTGGGTATTTTCGCGTCAAAGATATTGGGGAGAGCCAATACCAATGGTATATTGTGAAAAATGTGGATGGGTTCCATTAGATGAAAAGGATTTACCATTAACATTACCAGAAGTTGCAGACTTTTTACCAGGAGAAGATGGAGAATCACCACTTGCTAAACATACGGAATGGATAAATACAAAATGTCCACATTGTGGTGGACCTGCTAAAAGAGAAACAGATACAATGCCTCAATGGGCTGGCTCATCATGGTATTTCTTAAGATATATGGATCCACATAATAATAAAGAATTAGCTTCAAAAGAAGCTTTGGAATACTGGTCACCAGTTGATTGGTATAATGGTGGAATGGAACATACTACACTTCATTTATTATACTCAAGATTTTGACATAAATTTTTATATGATATTGACATTGTGCCAACAAAAGAACCATATGCAAAACGTACATCACATGGTATGATTTTAGGCTCAAATGGAGAGAAAATGTCTAAATCAAAAGGAAATGTTATAAATCCAGATGATATTGTAAATGAATTCGGAGCAGATACATTTAGAGTTTATGAAATGTTTATGGGACCATTTGATCAAACTGCAAATTGGTCTATGGAAAGTATTAGAGGATGTTTCAAATTTTTAGATAAAGTATGGAATTTACAAGAAATTCTAGTCGATGGAGAAGATTATTCTAAAGAATGTGAAAAAATGATGAATAAAGCAATTAAAAAAGTTTCACAAGATATTGAAGAAATGAAATTTAATACATGTATTTCTACATTTATGACAATGTTAAATGAATTTACTAGAATTAAAAAAATAAATAAAGCTGAATTTAAAACATTTTTAACTTTATTAAATCCTTTTGCGCCACATATTACAGAAGAATTAAATAAGTTAATAGGATTTAAGGAAGATATTTCTACATATGAATGGCCTTTATATGATGAAGCAAAAACAATTGATGATGAAATTGAGCTTCCAATTCAAGTTAACGGAAAACTTAAAGCAACTATTATGATTTCACTAGATGAAAATGAAGAATCTGTTAAAGAAAAGGTTCATAAAACTATTTCTGATAAAATTGATGGAAAAAATATTGTTAAAGAAATATATGTTAAAAACAAAATTTATAATGTTGTTGTAAAATAAATTTTTTTGGGGAAATTATCTAAAGATGAGGTGTTTAATATGGATATAGATTTAGAAAAAGCCAAAAAAGAGTTTATAAAATACACAGAGAATTATGATTTAAATAATGATAGATTGAGAGGTAAACAATTACATTCATTAAGAGTTATGGATATATCAGAACAAATAGCTGAAAATTTAGGATTATCTCAAGAAGAAATTAAAATAGCAACATTAATAGGATTATTACATGATATTGCAAGATTTGAGCAATATACAAAATATCAAACATTTAGGGATATTGATAGTATAGATCATGGAGATTTTGGTGAAGAAATATTAGATAGAGAAATAAGAAAATATATTGAAACAAATAAATTTGATGAAATTATAAAAAAGGCTGTAAGAAATCATAATAAATATAAAATACAAGATGGTCTTACAGAAAAAGAGAAAATGTTTGCACAAATAGTTAGAGATGCAGATAAAATAGATATTTTTTATGAAGCTGTGGAATTTTTTTGGAAGGACAGAGAATACAAAGTAGAAGAATCTACAATTTCAGAAGAGACAGTTGAGCAATTTAGACTTCTTGAACAAATACAAACAAAAAAAGATAGAAAAATTGAGAACCCAGTTAATGATGTGATAAAAATAATTGCATTTATATTTGATTTAAACTATAAACCAAGTTTCGAAATATTAAGAAAAAATGATTATATTAACAAAGTTTTAAATAGATATAATTTTAAAGATGAATATACAAAAAATTCAATTGAAGAAATAAGAAAAATTGCAAATAAATATGTAGAAAATCATTAAAATTTGCTACATGAATTTTGTGGGAAGGAGATCTAAATGTCCAAAAAATTACTAATAACAGAAAAACCATCTGTAGCAATGGAATTTGCAAAAGCCTTAAAAATAAATACAAACAGAAAAAATGGATATATAGAATCAGATGAATGGATAATAACTTGGTGTGTTGGGCATTTAGTAACAATGAGTTACCCAGAAGCATATGATGAAAAATTAAAATTTTGGAGATTAGATACCCTCCCATTTATACCACAAGAATGGAAATATGAAATAATCCCACAAGTTGCAAATCAATTTAATATTGTAAAATCTTTATTACAAAGAGAAGATGTTACTGAAATATATAATGCAGGAGATTCTGGGAGAGAGGGAGAATATATTCAAAGACTTGTGTTTATGATGGCAAAACCAAATCCAAATGCACAGATAAAAAGAGTGTGGATAGATTCTCAAACAGAAGAAGAAATTATAAGAGGAATAACAGAAGCAAAAGAACAGAGTGAATATGACAGTTTATCAGATTCTGCATATTTAAGAGCAAAAGAAGATTATTTAATTGGAATAAATTTTTCAAGATTATTATCAATTATATATGGCAAAAAAGTTGCAAGAGAAATTCAAGAAGAAAAAGCATCAATATCAGTTGGTAGGGTAATGACATGTGTTTTAGGGATGGTAGTTACTAGAGAAAGAGAAATTAGAAATTTTGTAAAAACAAAATATTATAAAATTATTGGTGAATTTGGAAATGATGTTAGTACTTTTAAAGCTGAATGGAAAGTAAATGAAAAATCAAAACTTTTTGAATCACCAAAATTATATAATGAAAGTGGATTAAAAAAAGAAGAAGATGCAAAACAATTAATAGCAAGTTTGGCGGGAAAAAAAGCAATAATTACAGAATTAAAAAAATCAAAACAAAAAGAAAATGCACCATTATTATTTAATTTGGCAGAAATTCAAAATGAATGTACAAAAAGATTTAAAATAAAGCCAGATGAAACTCTTGAAATAATTCAAAATTTATATGAAAAAAAATTAGTAACATATCCAAGAACTGATGCAAGAGTTCTTTCAAGTGCAGTTGCAAAAGAAATAGGAAAAAATTTGAATGGATTAGTAAAAGGATATAAAGATGAAGAAATTCAGAATTTGTTAAATAAAATGATAACTGAAAAATATTCAACAAATTTATTAAAAACCAAATATGTAAATGATAGCAAAATTACTGACCATTATGCAATAATTCCAACAGGGCAAGGCTATGAAAATTATGAAAAATTACCGGAATTACAAAAGAAAATATATAATGTTATAGTAAAAAGATTTATAGCAATATTTTATCCACCTGCAGAATATAATAAAATTTCTTTAACAATTGATGTAGATGGTGAAACTTTTAATACAAGTGGAAAAGTATGTACAAAACAAGGGTATTAAAAAAAAAAAAAAAGTAAAAACTTTAATAAACAATCCACAAAAGGAGAACAAACTGTGGAAAGTGATGCTCAAAATTCAGAAAAAGGTACAAATGATGAGAATGAAAATAATTTAGATGTTTTAAAAACTTTAAAAAAAGGTCAAGAAGTAATTGTAAAAAATTATGAAATAAAAGATGCGGAAACTTCTCCACCATCAAGATATAATTCTGGTTCAATTATTTTAGCTATGGAAAATGCAGGAAAATTAATTGAAGATGAGGAATTAAGAGAACAAATTAAAGGTGCAGGTATTGGAACAAGTGCAACGAGAGGAGAAATAATAAAAAAACTAGAGAAAATAAAATATATTGAAATAAATCCAAAAACACAAATTGTAACACCAACCAAAAAAGGTGAAGTTATTTTTGATGTTGTAAATTATGCAATGCCAGATATGCTTAATCCAAAACTTACGGCAAGTTGGGAAAAGGGGCTAGATATGGTTGCAAAAAAAGAAATTAAATCAAATGAATTTATGGCAAAATTAGAAAATTACATATATTCGAAATTTAATAAATTAGTAATAAAGAGGTAAAAGAGGTATTATTTTGAGAAATGATTTTAATGAATTAATAGAAAAAGCAATTGAACTTTCTAAAAGGAAATCTATAGGAGGTATTGAAGAATTCAAAAGAACATCACAAACAGCACAAAAGTTGTTATTAAGAATTTATAATCAAAATCCAAATATTACAAGAGAAGAAGTTAAAGAAAGAATGCAACAATTACTTAATGATATATTAGAAGAAACTGTTACAATCAAAGATTTCGAAAGTGATATAATTAGAAGAAATGTAATTTCTCATCTAATTAGAAATATATTAGATTTCAGAAAAGAATATGATATGGTATTAGCTGATGAGAGAAAAACAGGGGAAAAATTAAAAGGTCCGGAAAGAATAGTATATAGTCATAATAAGCAAAAAGCTATAAAACAAATAATAACGCAAATTGTTTGTTATATAAGACAATTAGAACAATCTGAAGATATGAAAGTATTAGAAAACTTGCAAAGATTTAAACCTATAAGTAAAAAAGAAATGAGAAAAATATTGGATGGAAATGATAATAAAGATCTAGTAAATCATATTATAAATCTAACTGGAGACAAAACAGAATTTGAAAAAGTAAAATATTATTTAGAAAGAGTTATAAATCTAGAAAATACAGATTTTGAATTAAAAATAGATTTTATGGAAGCAATATGTAAAATAACTTTAATATTGCAAAATTTAGGAGTATTAACTAAATATGCAAAAGACCAAAATCAAACTAATTCTAGAACAGGCATGCCAGAAGAGATTAATATAAAGGAAGAAAGTGAGGAAAAAATAGGAAAACAAATTTCAGATCCACAAATTTTGAAAAATTTAACAATTTCTCAATTGGCAGCTTTATATTCTTTTTGGAATAATAGACTAGTCAAAGAAATTATAGATATATATAAATCATATTTTATGATGTATGAACTTGGGTTAGATAATAAAGATTTATTAAAAGCAGGTGATTATGATAAAAAAATAGATTTAGAAAAATTTAGACAACTAAATTTAAAAATGAATGCAATACATATTAAAGCATTTGAAATCTATATAAAAGCAAGAAAAGAAAATGTGGGTGGAGGAAAAATTTATATTGAAGATCAAATAAATGAGGTATATGAACAAATAGGTGATGAATATAAAGAGTTTTTCTCAAATATAGATGGATTAGAGGAATCTGAAAATGATTTTAAAGAAGATTTTTATTTATATTTTGGATTAGAAAATGCTACTAGAAATTTATATTTACAAAAAGATCGCTCTATGATAGGAATATTGGAGCTTTTATGCAATGCAGATATTTCTAAAAATTGGGGAATTTTTGAAGATGATCCTAAAACAGGCTTTGTATTATTAGTGGCAGATATTGATGGATTAAATATGCCATTGAGGTTGCATATAAAAAAGTCAATGATTAAAGATTATATTTTAGAAAATCAAGGCAATAGTATTATACCAATTTATTCAGGCGGAGAAGATTTTTTCCTTGGAGGAAGAAATGTTGGAACTAGTTTTTTATTTCCATTAAATAGAGAACAGAGAAATGCTGTACAATTAACTGCTAACAATATGAGAAGTACAGATTATAGAAATAGATTTGTTAGTCATATAAGCTTTTTGACAGATTCATCTTTGATTCCTGAACATTTAACTAGAGAAAAAATTGTTAAAAAGAAAGGAAAATTTAAATCTAAAAGAGAATTTGTAAGAGAAGCTATAGATTTAGAAACAGGACAAAAATATTATATTGAAAGAGGTAAATATATTCCGGAAAAAGAAGATTCCCAAGTGAGATAATTAAGAAAAAACTATATTAATTATTAACTGTATTGACTTTTTTTGGAAGAGAAGATATAATAAAATGAGTTCTTAATTATAAAACTTAAAAAGGAATGATATGATGAATACAATAGTGGGAGAATTAGGTAAAAATTCCAAATTTTGTGATTATATAAAAAATATAGAAAATAAACAAAGCCCGATAGCTATATCGGGCTTAACTGACGTAGGGATGGCACAAATTATAGCAGGAACAAGAGAATTTGCAAAAAAGCCAATTTGTTTAATAACATATAATGAAATACAAGCAAGGAAAATAGTAGAAGATTTAAAATATTTTACTGATAAAATTATATATTTACCTAAAAAAGAAATTGTAACATATGATTATATAGCAGAAAGCAAAGATTTGCCATATGAAAGAATTGATGCATTAAATAAAATGCAAGAAACTAAGACTGGTATAATTGTAACAACAATAGAAGCTGTAATGCAAAAAATGATAAGTAAAAATGCATTATATAAAAATACATTAAAATTCAAATTAGGAGAAGAATATAAATTAGAAGAAATTAAACAAAAATTGATTGATTTAGGATATGTAAGATATGACTTAATTGATGGAAGAGGAGAGTTTAGTGTAAGAGGCGGAATTGTTGATATTTCAATAACAGATAAAATGGGTGTTAGAATTGAATTTTGGGGAGATGAAATTGATTCAATAAGATATTTTAATATAATAAGTCAAAGGTCAACAGAAAATATTGAGAAAATAACAATATATCCTGCACATGAATATTTATTAGAAAATGATGTTGAAAGTGTTGCAAATAAGATAAGAAATACAATATTTAATGAATGTGTGCAAGAACAAGTAAATCAAGATATAGAAATTATAAAAACAGGAAATCATATAAGCAAAATAGAAAGATATTTGAATTCATTTTATAATAAACAAGAAACAATATTAGATTATTTAGGAGATAATTATATTGTTGTATTAGATGAAATAAATAAAATTAATCAAAGATTAGAAAATATAGAAAAAGATACACAAAATATTACACAACTTTTATTAGAGAAAGAGAAAATTGTTCCAGAAGCTTTAAAAAGTTTATTAAATTATCAACAATTTGAAGAAAAACTTGAAAAAAAGCAACAAATATATATTGAAAAATTTGATGGTCAAATAAAATTACAAGCTGAAAAATATTCATGGAATTATAAAGAAAAAACATATTATAAAAGTGAAATAGAATTATTATTTAAAGAGTTGCTAAAAGCTCAAGAAGAAAAAAAGAAAATTTATTTATTAGCAGAAACGAAAGAAAAAGCAAAAAAAATATGTTCATTATTAGATGAACAAGAAATAATTAATAAATATGAAGAAAAATTAAATCAAACAATAATTGTAAAAAATACAGAAAGTCTAGTAACCGTAAGTATAGGAAAATTATCATCAGGATTTGAATGTTTTGATACAAACCAACTTGTAATTTCTACACAAGAATTAATAGAGGGTGAGAAAAGAAAAACATATAAAAATTCAGCATTTAAAAATGGAGAAAAAGTAGTTTTTGCGGATTTAAAAGTAGGAGATTATGTTGTACACAAAAATTATGGAATAGGAATATTTATAGGTGTAAATACTATTACTGCAGATGGAACAACAAAAGATTATATTAAAATAAAATATTATGGTGATGATATTTTATATGTACCTACAAATCAATTAGATAGTGTAAGAAAATACATTGGCGGAGATGAAGGCGGACTAAAAGTAAATAAATTAGGTAGCAAAGAATGGTTAACAACAAAAGCAAAAGTAAAGAAAAACTTAAGAGAAGTTGCACGAGAATTAATAGAATTATATGCTAAAAGAGAAAAATCAAAGGGATTTGCATTTGAAAAAGATACTCCATGGCAGACTCAATTTGAAGATAGTTTTCCATATCAAGAAACAGATGATCAATTACGTTGTATAGAAGAAGTAAAAAAAGATATGGAACAAGATAAGCCGATGGATAGGTTATTATGTGGAGATGTAGGATATGGTAAAACAGAAGTTGCAATAAGAGCAGCTTTTAAAGCAGTAATGGGAGGAAAGCAAGTAGCATATCTAGCTCCAACAACAGTACTTGCGGAACAGCAATATAGAGAATTTAGAGATAGAATGACTGAGTTTGGAGTAAGAGTTGAAGTACTAAATAGATTTAAAACCAAAAAACAGCAAACAGAGATAGTAAAAAAACTTAAACTTGGTGAAGTTGATGTAATAATAGGAACACATAGAATATTAAGCGAAGATGTTGAATTTAAAGATTTAGGTTTATTAATAATAGATGAAGAACACAGATTTGGAGTAAAAGCAAAAGAAAAAATAAAACAATATAAAACAAATATAGATGTACTTACAATGACGGCGACTCCAATACCAAGAACATTACATATGTCAATAGTTGGTGTAAGAGATATGTCAGTTATATATGAGCCTCCATATAATAGAAAACCAGTACAAACTTATGTGTTAGAATATGATCAAGAAGTAATAAGAGAAGCAATAACAAAAGAATTAGAAAGAAAAGGTCAAGTATTTTATTTATTTAATAATGTTGAAAAAATATTGCAAAAAGCAGATTTTATATCAAGACTTGTACCAGGTGCAAGAGTTGCATATGCACATGGAAAGATGACAGGAAATGAAATTGAAGATATAATGGAAGAATTTATTGAGGGAAAAATAGATATATTAGTATGTACAACAATATTAGAATCAGGTATAGATATTTCAAATGCAAATACAATAATAGTAGAAAATGCTGATAGAATGGGGTTAGCACAATTATATCAAATAAGAGGTAGAGTAGGTAGATCAGATAGGCAAGGATATGCATATATTACTTATAAAAGAGATAAACTATTATCAGAAATAGCAGATAAAAGATTAAAAGCAATAAAAGAATTTACAGAATTTGGCTCAGGATTTAAAATAGCAATGAGAGATTTGGAAATAAGAGGAGCTGGAAGTTTATTAGGAGAAATTCAACATGGGCATTTAGAACAAGTAGGATATGATACATACTGCAATTTACTTGATGAAGTAGTACATGAAATTCAAGGTGATATTGTAAAACCTGAAATTGATGTTCAAATTGATATAGATGTAACAAGTTACATTCCAGATGAATATATCTCAGATTCAAGCCAAAAAATCGAAATGTACCAAAATATTGCTTTATGTAAAAATGAAGAAGATATTCAAAATGTTATTGATGAAATGATTGATAGATTTGGCAATATGCCAAAGGAAATTGAGAATTTAATAGAAATTGCCAGAATTAAGATTTTGTGCAAAAAAACAAATATTAGTAAAATTCAAGCTAAACGAAAGTTTGCAGTATTTATATTTGAAGCAGGAGAGATAAATGTTGATATAAATGAACTTGTAAAAAAATATAGAAATAGAATTAAATTTACACAAGGAATAAAACCACAAATAACTCTTGCTTTAGAAAATACCGAAGAAATTAAGATGTTAAATGAAATAAAAAGCTTTTTAGCATCAAATTTTTAAAGGAGGCATTATGCAAGTTATTTCAAGTAAAGATAATGAATTAATTAAACACATAAAAAAATTAAAAGATAAAAAATATCGTGATGAAAGTAATGAATATATAATAGAAGGTGTTAAATTAATAGAAGAAGCAGTAAAAGAAAATGCAAAGATTAAAAAAATAATAATATGTGAAGATACTACAAGAACATATGAAATTCCGACAGATATAATGTTAGAAATTGCAAAATATGAATGTGTATATGTAACTGACAAAATTTTTGCCTCAATTACACAAGTAACAAATCCTCAAGGTATTATGGCAATTATTGAAAAAAGTCTTAATGGAGAATCTATTGATTTTAATCAAGATATTATAGTAGTTTTAGATGATGTGCAAGATCCGGGAAATTTAGGAACGATTTTAAGAACAGTTGATAGTATCGGTTTAAATCAAATAATAGTTTCAAAAGGAACGGTAGATGTTTTTAATGCTAAAGTTGTGCGTTCTACAATGGGAGCAATTTTTAGAATTAATATAATAGAAGTTGATGATTTAGTTAGATGTATAAAAGAAATGAGAAAACATCATTTTAAATTAATGGTTACATCATTACAAACTGATAATAGTATATATGATATTGATTTTAACAAAAAAATTATAGTTATAGGAAATGAGTCTAATGGAGTTTCTGCTGAGATTCAGGATATTGCTGATGAAAAAGCTAAAATTCCTATGTTTGGCAAAACAGAAAGCCTTAATGCTTCTGTTGCTGCAGGAATTGTTATGTATGAATATGTTAGACAAAAATTAAGTAAATAATAAATTTTACAAACAAAAGCACATTTTAAATAATGTGCTTTTTAAAGGATATTAATAATTTAGAATAAAAATAAGAATTATTAATATCAAGAAATAAATAAGGGTCCGAACATCTTATATTATTATATATATTATACCATAACTTTATAGAAAAATATGTAGAAAGTTGTAAATGCAAACAAAAATAGTTTCAAAAAAATGACAAAAAACACTTGAAATTTTTGGAAAAAAGTATTATAGTGAATACTATTAACAAAAGAGAAAGGAGGCGAGGGGGTGAGAAACTTTTTTGGAAGCATCTTTATAAACCGAGACGAGTTAGTAGAAGCGGGAATAAAATATCCAATAAAAGTAGAATATTATAAAATAACAGATGAAGATAAAAGGGAAAAAAGTGATAAATTGATTTATGGAATACAAGTAGTGAAAACAGAATATAAAGACAAAATTGGAATAGAGCAAGAGAAAATGGAAAATATCACAAATGATGAAAGAGAAATAACAGAGATTTTAGAAATAATTAAAGAAAACGAAGTAACGCCTATAGGCTTGGAAGATGTAATTTTAGAAATAAAAAAGTGGCAAACTATTGCCAAAAATAAAAATTTAAGCTACAATACATAATGACAATATGAATATAATGAAAAAATAATTGTATTTTATTACAATTATTTTTCGCTTATATGAATATAAATGTTTACAACATGAGAAAGGAAATGTGAGTAAATATGACAGATAAATTAATAATAGTAGAATCACCAGCAAAAGCAAATACAATAAAAAAATTTCTTGGAGGAAATACAAAAGTAATTGCTTCAATGGGACATATTAGAGATCTACCAAAATCGAAATTGGGAATAGATGTAGAAAATAATTTTGAACCACAATATATTAATATAAGAGGCAAAGGTGATTTAATAAAAGAATTGAAAAAAGATGCTAAATCTGCAAAAAAAGTATATTTAGCAACTGACCCTGACCGTGAAGGTGAAGCAATAGCATGGCATTTAGCTAAAATTTTAGATGTTGATAAAGAAAAAATGGCAAGAGTAACTTTTAATGAAATAACAAAAACTGCAGTACAAAAAGCTATAAAAGAGCCAAGAGATATAGACAATAATTTAGTTGATGCACAACAAGCAAGAAGAGTTTTAGATAGAATAGTTGGTTATAAAATGAGTCCAGTATTATGGAAAAAAGTTAGAAGAGGATTATCTGCAGGAAGGGTACAATCAGTTGCGGTAAAACTAATAGTAGATAGAGAGGAAGAAATTGAAAAATTTATTCCTGAAGAATATTGGAATATATATGTAAAATTATTAGATGAAAAATCAAAAAAAGTATTTGAAGCAAAATTCTTTGGAAAAGATGGTAAAAAACAAGAAATCCATAATAAAGAACAAGTAGATGAAATACTTGCAAATATTAAAGATGCAAAATATATTGTAGAAGATATCAAAAAAGGAGAAAAGAAAAGAACTCCTGCTCCTCCTTTTACAACAAGTACAATGCAACAAGAAGCATCAAGAAAATTAGGATTTACATTAAAGAAAACAATGTCTATTGCACAAGGTTTATATGAAGGAGTTAAAATACCTGAAAAAGGGACTGTTGGATTAATAACATATATGAGAACAGATTCTACAAGAATATCAGAAGAAGCAAGAGCTGCTGCTAAAACCCATATAATCAATACTTTTGGAGAAAATTATTATGAAAATAGATATTATAGAACAAATAAAGAAGCACAAGATGCTCACGAGGGTATAAGGCCAACATATGCAGATTTAGAACCTGATAAAATTAAAGATTCATTAACAAAAGAACAATATAAACTTTACAAATTAATATATAATAGATTTATGGCAAGTCAAATGTCTGCAGCAATATATGATACAATGTCTGTAACAATAGATGCAAATAAATATACATTTAAAGCAAATGGTCAAAATTTAAAATTTAAAGGTTTTATGACATTATATGTTGAGGGAACAGATGAAAAAGAAGAACAAGAAGAAGGAATAATACCTGAACTAGAATTAAAACAAGAAGTTAGAAAACAAAAAATAGAACCAAAACAAAGTTTTACAGAACCACCACCAAGATACACAGAGGCAAGTCTTGTAAAAGCTTTAGAAGAAAAAGGTATAGGTAGACCAAGTACATATTCACCTACAATTACAACCATTTTAGAAAGAAGATATATAGAAAAAGAACAGAAACAACTAAAACCTACAGAACTTGGTAAAATTGTTAATAAATTATTAACAGAAAATTTTACAGATATAATAAATGTAGAATTTACAGCTAATATAGAAAATCAATTTGATAATATAGCAGAAGGTAAGGAGAACTGGAGAAAAATAATAGGAGATTTTTATGAACCTTTTGAACAAACTGTAGAAAAAGTTGAAAAAGAATTAGAACATGTAGAACTAGTAGAAGAAGTTTCTGATGTGCCATGTGATAAATGTGGAAGAATGATGGTATATAAATATGGTAAATATGGTAAATTTTTGGCTTGTCCAGGATATCCAGAATGTAAAAATACAAAGCCAATTATAGAAACAATAGATATCCCATGTCCAAAATGTGGGGCAACTGTCCAAGTTAGAAAGGCAAAAAATAAAAAGAAATATTATATATGTGAAAATAATCCAAAATCATGTGATTATATTTCTTGGAATAAACCAACCAAAGAGAAAAAATAAATTAATTTATGATAATAGAAATAGGAGATGAGCCACAATGACTAAAAATGAATATGGAGTATTGGCAGAAGGAGCTTATATTGCAGTAAATGCAATATATAGAGATTCAAATATGTCTACAACAGAAAAAAGGAAAGAAATACAAAAAATAATATCAGAATTAGTAGCAGAATGTAGTGGAAAAGTTGATGGAATGACAGATGAAGAATTAGGAGAGTTCGCAAAGAAAAAATTAGAAAATGTATGGAAAGCGAGAGAAAGTTGGCTAAGATAATAGTCAACTTTTTATTGTTAAAACTTTACTATAAAAAATTTAAAAAAAGTGTTGACAAAATACAACAACTTGTGATAAGATAAAAAACGTACCAAGCAACAGATAAAATATTTAAAATAATACACAAGAATTAGTATAAAATGTATAAACAAAAATAAAAAATGCAGCAAATTACTAGTTTTTTATTTTGCCCTAAAATGGTAATTAAAAATATTTGAAATATTTTTAAAAAAGGTATTGACATTATAAAAAAGGTATGTTAAAATTAAATTCGTTCTACACAATATGTAGGACAGAAAAAGTACATTGAAAAGTAAACAATGAATCCTTTAGAGAAAAACCAAACGGTAACTTTCTAGAAATAGAATGTACCAAAAAGTAAATCAAATAAAGATTATAAAAAGTTTATAAAAAGAGTTAGAAAAACTCATTGAGAGAGTTACAAGAAATGAGTATGCAAGGAAGACAAAGAATTTTACGATGTCTGACAAAGTAATATGAAGTTTATTGTAAATCGAATAACAAGAGAGTTTGATCCTGGCTCAGGATAAACGCTGGCGGCGCACATAAGACATGCAAGTCGAACGGACCAAAGCTTTAGTTTACTATTGCAGAGGTTAGTGGCGGACTGGTGAGTAACA
>CALXQP010000024.1 GCA_944390695.1 uncultured Clostridia bacterium | reverse complement strand
AGCTAAAGAAAAAGTTCAGGCAAGCCTTGATATTATGCGCGAGGAAAAAGCACAGTTCTTAATTCTAGGACACACCTTACCTCTGGGTCATCTCCACTTGGTTTAAGGAATGTCCCCTCCCCTTGTGAATTACTGATTACCCTTTGCTTTGGCCTATCTCCCATTTATTTTTTATCTATTATTTTACAATTGCTTTTTCTGTTATTTCAACTACTCTCCATCTTTTATCCTTAGAAAGTGGTCTTGTTTCCATAACTTTTACTTTGTCACCAATTTGACAAGCATTTTCTTCATCATGAGCTTTTAATTTATATGTTCTTTTTACAACTTTTTTGTAAACTTTGTCTTTAACACTTGTTTCAACTGCTACAACTACTGTTTTATCCATTTTATTAGATAATACTGTACCTATCATAGTTTTACGAAGATTTCTTTCTCCCATGTGTAAATCCTCCTTCTTTAAATTTTGACTAAGCTTTTGATTCTGCTATTTTTCTTTCTGTTAATACAGTGTTTATTTTAGCTATATCTCTTTTAACTTCTTTTATTTTCATTGGATTATCTAATCCGTTTGTAGCTAAACTAAATTTTAATTTGAATAATTCTGTTTTTAGTTCACCTAGTTCTTTTTCTAATTCTGGTGAAGACATTTCTCTAATTTTATTTATCTTCATCACAATCACCTACCTTGTTTTCAGTTTCTTTTGCTACGAATTTACATTTAATTGGTAATTTATTCATAGCTAATCTCAAGGCTTCTTTTGCTGTTTCTTCAGGAATTCCTGCCATTTCGAACATAACTCTTCCTGGTTTAACAACTGCTACCCAATATTCAACATTTCCTTTTCCTTTACCACCACGAGTTCCGGCTGGTTTTTGTGTTATTGGTTTGTCTGGAAATATTTTAATCCAAACTTGCCCACCTCTTTTTGTATAACGTGTCATAGCAATACGTGCTGCTTCAATTTGATTTCCTTTTATTAAACCAGCTTCTATAGCTTGTAATCCATATTCTCCATCTGTTACTGTATTTCCTCTTGTTGCTTTTCCCCTATTTCTACCTTTTTGCATTTTTCTATATTTTGATTTTTTTGGCATTAATGGCATTATTTGTCTCCTCCTTCCACTTTCTTAGTTGGAAGAACTTCACCTTTATATATCCATACTTTAACTCCGATTTTTCCATATGTTGTATCTGCTTCTGCAAATCCATAATCTATATCAGCTCTTAAAGTTTGTAGAGGAATTGTTCCCTCTTTATAGAATTCAGTTCTAGCCATGTCTGCTCCACCTAATCTTCCAGATACTGAAGTTTTAATTCCTAAAGCACCTGATTTCATAGCTTTTTGCATACATTGTTTCATAGCTTTTCTGAATGAAATTCTTCTTTCTAGTTGTCCTGCAATATTTTCAGCAACTAATTGTGCATCTGTATCTATTGCTTTTACTTCAACTATATTGATATTTACATCTTTTCCAATTAATTTTGTTACTTCTGCTTTTAAAGTTTCTGCTCCAGCTCCACCTTTTCCTATTATAATTCCTGGTTTTGCTGTATAAACATTAACTTTTACAAGTTTTGCAGTTCTTTCAATTTCTATTTTTGAAATTCCAGCTGCATATAATTTTTTCTTTAAAAATTTACGGATTTTTTGATCTTCTACTAAATAATCTGCAAAATTTTTAGAATCTGCATACCATTTAGCATTCCAATCTTTTATTATTCCAACTCTTACACCTGTTGGATGTACTTTTTGTCCCATTTTATTAGAATCCTCCTTTTCTCGCTATTTGACAGGGAACACATATTTCCTCTGAGTATTTCTATTTAATCCCAACTTATCACATACCCATATAAGTAAATGTTTACCCTTTATTTTATTATTCTTTTTCTTTAAGAACTATTGTAATATGACTTGTTCTTTTTCTAATTCTAACTGCTGAACCTTTTGCAGCAGGTCTTATTCTCTTTAATGTTGGACCTTGATTTGCAAATATTTCAGCTACATATAAACTATCATGTTTCATCCCATGATTATTTTCAGCATTTGCAATTGCTGATTTTAATAATTTTTCTATTATAGCTGATGATGCTTTTGGTGTGAATTTTACTATTGCTAAAGCTTCATCAACACTTTTTCCTCTAATTAAGTCTGCAACAATTTTTACTTTTCTTGCAGATATTCTTGAATATCTTAATGTTGCCTTTGCTTCCATTACTGCTGTTTCTTCCACTACAATTCCCTCCTTAATTTATATTATTTATTTTGTTGTAGTTGTATTTTCTCCTGCATGACCTTTAAATGTTCTTGTAGGAGCAAATTCACCCAATTTATGACCTATCATCTCTTCTGTAATATATACTGGCACATGTTTTCTGCCATCATGAACAGCACTTGTATGGCCAATCATTTGTGGATATATTGTTGAAGCTCTTGACCATGTCTTGATTACTTCTTTATTTCCACTTTCATTCATAGCTTCCACTCTTTTCAATAATTCAGGAGCTATGAAAGGTTTTTTCTTACTTGATCTTGACATATGATTTTCCTCCTATTCTACTTTCTTCTCTTTACAATAAACTTATTTGTTCTATTCTTTTTATTTCTTGTCTTATATCCAAGTGCTGGTTTACCCCAAGGTGTCATTGGTCCTGAATGTCCTACTGGTGCTCTACCTTCACCACCACCATGTGGGTGATCAACTGGGTTCATTACAGATCCTCTAACTGTTGGTCTAATTCCTAAATGTCTTGTTTTACCAGCTTTTCCTAAATTAACATTTTCATGTTCAGCATTTCCAACTGTTCCAATTGTTGCTCTACATCTTGCTAAAACTAATCTCATTTCTCCAGAAGGTAATCTTACATGTGCATATTTTCCTTCTTTTGCCATTAATTGAGCAGTTTGTCCAGCAACTCTAACAAGTTTTGCACCTTGACCAGGATTTAATTCAATATTATGAATTAATGTACCAACTGGTATATTTGCTATTGGTAAGCAATTTCCTGATTTAATATCTACATTTTCTCCAGATATTACTTTATCTCCATCTTTTAATCCTTGTGGTGCTATGATGTAACTTAAAGTTCCATCTTCATATTTAATTAATGCTATATTAGCTGTTCTGTTTGGATCATATTCGATTCCAATTACAGTTGCTTCCATATTATCTTTTAATCTTTTAAAATCTATTATTCTGTATTTTTGTCTATTTCCTCCACCTTGATGTCTAACTGTTATTCTACCATATGAGTTTCTACCTGCATTTTTCTTCTTTTTTGCTAATAATGATTTTTCTGGTGATTTTTTTGTTACTTCTGCATAATCTGAAACTGTCATATTTCTTCTTGATGGTGTATAGGCTTTAAAGTGTTTCATTCCCATTATTATCTTTCCTTTCTCGGAGCTTTGAAAAACTTCGTCTTACGTTGTCAAACTCCTTCGAAATGTCCTCAACGTACAAACGTACGCCTGCGGATTTCTCAGTCATTTTCCTAGTAATACTCGTTTTTGAAATCTCCTCTTACATTTTATATTTTGTGGATTTTTTCCTGCTCCACCTGCAGATATTCTTTATTTTCCGGGTACTTTCCCGATAATATTTTTAAGCTTTTAACTAAGCTCCCATAAATTCTTCAATAGAATCTTTATATTTTTTAGAAACTTTAACTGTTTTTCCACCTTTTCCAAGATATGTTTTTTCAGATGGATTTGTATCTATTGTAACAATAGCTTTTTTCCAATCTGAAGTTTTACCTTCTTGATATCTAACTCTTTTTGTTTTTCCACTTACTATCATTGTGTTAACTTTTAATACTTTTACATCAAATAATTTTTCAACAGCTTTTGCTATTTCTGGTTTTGTAGCTTTTTTGTTAACTTCGAAAGTGTATTTTCCTGCTTGTAATTCATCATTACTTTTTTCTGTAATTACTGGTCTTATTATAATTTCTTCTGGTAACATTAGGCATACACCTCCTCTAATTTTTTAACAGTATCTAGTGGTAAAACTAATTTATTGCAATTTAATAAATCAAATACATTTATCATATTCATATTTATTG
Organism: uncultured Clostridia bacterium; assembly: GCA_944390695.1. Classification (GTDB taxonomy): domain Bacteria; phylum Bacillota; class Clostridia; order TANB77; family CAG-508; genus CAG-269. The sequence goes on along the minus strand of CALXQP010000024.1, from coordinate 5,723 downwards.
TTTTAACACCTTCTATATTTCTGCTTGAAAGTAAAACATTTTCATTTTTCTCTGATAATATAATTAATGTTTTTCCTTCTACTTTTAAATCTGTTAAAGCTTTTGCCATAATTTTTGTTTTTGGTTCTTTAACTTCTAATTTATCAACAACTGTTAATTCATTATCTAATACTTTTGCACTTAATAATGATCTAATTGCAAGTTGTTTTTCTTTTTTATTTATTCTATATTTATATGAACGTGGTTTTGGACCTAAAGCAATACCACCTTTAATCCATTGTGGTGCACGTATACTTCCTTGTCTTGCTCTACCTGTTCCTTTTTGTCTCCATGGTTTCTTTCCACCACCACGAACTTCTGCTCTAGTTTTAGTACTTTGTGTACCTTGTCTTTGATTAGCTAAGTAGTTTACTAATACACTGTGAACAATATTTTCATTTGGTTCAATTCCAAATACTGCTTCACTTAATTCTACATCACTAACTTTTTTACCTTGCATGTTATATACATCTACTTTTGGCATTTCGTTTTTCCTCCTTTTCTAAAACTTTATTACATAGCTTTTACAGCTGATTTTATTTTTAAGATAGCTCCTTTTGGTCCTGGAACACTACCTTTTACTAATATTACATTTTTGTCCATATCTACTTTTACAACATCAAGATTTTGTATTGTAACTGTAACTTTTCCCATACGTCCTGGAAGTTTTTTACCTTTAAATACTCTTCCTGGTGTTGATGTTGGTCCCATTGAACCTGGTCTTCTATGATACATTGAACCATGTCCCATTGGTCCTCTATGTTGTCCATGTCTTTTAATTACACCTTGGAATCCTTTTCCTTTTGATGTTCCTTGAACATCTATTTTATCTCCTGCAGCAAATATATCTGCTTTTAATTCATCTCCAACTTTGATTCCCTCTATTGAATCTAATCTGAATTCTCTTAAATGTTTTTTAGCTGCTATATTTGCTTTTGCAAAATGACCTTTTTCTGGTTTATTTATTTTTTTCTCTTTAACTTCTCCGAACCCTAATTGTACTGCTTCATATCCATCATTTTCGATAGTTTTTATTTGAGCTACTACACAAGGTCCAGCTTCTAATACTGTTACTGGAATAACTGTTCCATTTTCATCAAATATTTGTGTCATTCCTACTTTTTTTCCTATTAATGCTTTTTTCATTTTCTCTTCTCCTCCTATTGGCTGACTTTTATTGCCAGCATTGGTTTGATTTTTATTTATTAATATTTGAAACTAGTTTTTTATTTCAATGTCAACACCTGCTGGTAGTTCTAGTTTCATTAAACTATCCATTGTTTTTTGTGTTGGGTAAAGAATATCTATAACTCTTTTATGTGTTCTCATTTCAAATTGTTCTCTTGAATCTTTATGTTTGTGTGGAGAACGTAAGATTGTTACGATTTCCTTTTGTGTTGGTAATGGAATAGGACCTGATACTTTTGCTCCTGTTTTTTTAGCAGTATCTACTATTTTCTCAGCAGACTGATCTAAAACTACATGGTCATAAGCTTTTAGTCTTATTCTAATTTTTTCACTTGATACAATTGAATTTGCCATTGTAATTTTCCCTCCTTAAAAATATTATAATAAAAAATTTAAAATTACGCGTTGGCAAGTTATAACGCACCCTGGTGTTTTGTTATTTCCTATTTTAAAATCCCAAAAATTTGCATGGTTATTCTGGGATAAGTGCTTTTATTTGTATATAATCATACATTAACTTACCGCCTGGTCTAGCCAAGACATACTCCACTGAAGTTCCCTCCATCTTTTAAAGATGTAGCCACATTCAGCTTCAACGCTAAAATTCATGCTCAGTTATTATATAACGTTTTGTCTGTTCTGTCAATATGTTTAGACGATTTTTTTGACAAAATTCTCAAAATATGCTATAATATTCATAATCTAACCACAATTGGAGGTATCTATATGTGGATTTTTCTTTTGGTTGTCCTGGGGATATGTTTCCTCATTGTTTGGGCAACATGGCGGGTCTTGTCAGCGATTGTGAGACCAATCGCGAGATTTGCCTACATGTCGATCATCCAGCTATTACGTTCAAGAGCGGGTATATCGACAATGGCAGCACAAGCTGTCATATCTCTGGCAATCTTGGTTATACTCGCAATAGTGGCTCTTCTGCTACTATTTTGACCAAAACCAAAAGAAATACGGGTGAATAAAATTTTCACCCGTTTTCTTTTTACTTATTTGGAAAATGTAATAAAAATGAATTATCATCAACTGTCATTTTTTCATATGTAATTCCACATTCATCGAATAATCTTCTTGATGCTATATTATTGTCACTATTAGCGTATTTATCTGATAAATATATGACTTTTTTAATTCCAGATTGAATTATAATTTTTGCACATTCATTACATGGAAATAGGTCAACATATATTTTGGCACTCTCTAAATCTTTTTTGCTTCCCCTATAATTTAATATTGCATTCATCTCTGCATGGCAAACATATGGATATTTTGTTTTTAAATTTTCTCCATCTCTACCCCAAGGAAATTTTTCATCATTAAATCCATTTGGTGCACCATTATATCCTATTGATAATATTCTATTATCATCACTTACTATACATGCTCCAACTTGAGTATTTGGATCTTTACTCCTCATTGCAGATAATTTAGCAATTGCCATAAAATATTCGTCCCAACTTATATAATCTTTTCTTTTTTGACTATTTTCCATTTTTATCATTCCTTTTCATTTTCTATTACTACAAATAATATTGTAACTATATACATTGCAATAACTAAAACTGGAGTAAAAATCCCAATTGGAATTCTTGCAATTGCAATTATACTTAAAAGTAATAATTCTCCTATTACTGGGAATAATATTGTTCTTCCAATTACTTTTAATATACCTTTTTTATAATATCTTATTGCCATATAGATTAATACTAATACTCCTGAAATTATGAATGGTAAAGTATATTGTTTATACATATCTCTAATTCTTGTTGTAGGCATTGTATTTATTGTTGTATCTTCTGCTGTTTGTTCAAATTCATAATTTTCTTTAACTTTATTAACTATATTATTTTTTTGCTCTTCTGTTATAGTCTCAGCTTTTATTAATACCATATCTTCATAGATTTCTACTGTTTGTACTATATTCTTTTTTCCTAAAACTTCATTTGCTATTTCTTTAATTTTTGTTTTGTCAACTTTATTTTCTACATATATTTCTATACTTTGACATTGTTTAAATCTTAATTCTTTATTAAATCCATATATACTAACAAATACTATTCCTATAATTATTACTATTGCCATTACTGCAAGTGTAATAATCTTTATATTTTTTTGTTTCATGTGTTGCCTCCTATTTGCTTTCTCTTAATTTTAATAATGTTTTTGTTACAATTATATTATATACTGCCATTAACACTAATCCCCAGAACATTATCATTCCAAAACTGCTTAAATTTGCCCATCTTGCAAAACAAAATACTAATGAAATAATTATTACTGGTATTAATTTTAAGAATGTTTCTTTATATGTGTTTGTTATAACTTCATTTATTGTATTTATTATTCTTAATTTGCCTAATAACACATAATTAAGCACATAATTAATTGCTAATATTAATAATATTGCACCAATTCCTTCAATTGATATAACAACATTTGTATATCTTATTATTAGTGAGAATATTGCCATAAATCCTATAAATGACATACTTGCTAATAATCCATTTATTTTATATTTTATTATTAAAACAATTAAACTTATAAATATTAATACTGCAACTATTATTACAAAATATAAAATTTGTTTATTTGTTATATCTGAATATATAAATCTATTACTTTCTATTTCATATTGAATTGGATATTTCCCTGAATTTATTAATAATGCTAATTCTGCTGCAGCTGCTATATTATTATTTATGGATGAACTGTTAGTTGTTTCTCCACCTATATTTATTCTTATTTTATTTTTTTCTATCTTTTGAACTTCATATTGATTTCCACCAATTGTTAATTCTGCTATCTTTTTTGTATTTTCTTGATTTTCTGTATTTGGTTCTTCTCCACCAGCTTCTGCATTTTCTACATTATCTGTTTCTTCTTGATTTTCTGGATTTTCTTCTTCACTAGATTCTTCTTCATCTTCTTCTGGTTGGCTAGCTTCCACTTCTTGTACTTCTTCTGCTAAAATTGCATAATTATTTTTTAATTCTTCTATTTTAGCTTGTCCTTCTTTTGTCAATTCCAATTCTAAATATACTTGATATGCTCCTTCTGGATTTGAATAATAAGAATATACACATTCTTTTATCATAGAATCACTTAATAATTCTGTTTCTGTATCTTTTTCTTTTAATTGTACATTTCCTAAAGCTGTTATATAATATATATAATCATCTGTTATCTCATCTTCAGTTAATTCAATTCTTATCTTTCCACTAGTTTTATCTAAAGATATTGTATAATCTTGTACTCCTAAATTTTCTAGTCTTTTTTCAATTGTATTTTTAACAGTTTCATAATTTTCTTCTGTTAAAGTTTCTGGGTTTGGTTTTGTTTCTCCATCTCCTTCTCCATCAGCTACTTTTATGTCTACTACTCTTCCACCATAAAGTGCTCTTCCTAATTCATAACTTTTAACTTTATCTTCCATTCTATTTTGTGTTTTTATATATAGTCCAGCAAAAGCTATTAATGTTATTAATATGATTGCTAATATTATTGTTGTTATTTTAACTTTTTTCATTTTTGTTACCTTTCCTTCCTATTTATTATAATAATTTTATTCCATTTATTATTAACTCAAACCATATATTTAAATATTTTGCAGCATATTTACTCATCATTGTTCTATCCATAAATATTTGAAAATAATCTAGCACAGGACAAATCTGAGTATCTATTGTTAAATCTAACACTACTTTTCTAGTCTCTTCATTTAATTCTAATTTTGCATTTGTTACTGCATAATTCACTCTATCATGTATATCAAATGTAGACATGTTTGTATTTACTACTCTATCTCTATGTACATCTGATTTATCTGCTAATATTAATGCTGCTGATATATCACTTACAGCTGTACCAGTCCCTTCATCATGATTTCCTATTGCCATCATTATTTCCGTTCTTTCTCCTGCTGGCATTCCCATTTCTTTTAAAATATTATAAGCCAATATAGCACCTGTATGTGCATGATCTACTCTATTTACACAATTTCCGATATCATGTAAATAACCCGCAATTTTTCCCAATTCAACAACTCTTGAATCAAAACCTAACTTTTCAAGAATTTCACCTGTTCTTTGTGACACAATCCCTATATGTCTATTCGAATGTTCTGTATATCCTAATGATTTCAACTGCTTCTGCGATGCTTGTACAAAAGCTTGTACTTCTTCATTATTTATTACATCATCTAAAGTTATCATATTTGCCTCCTTTTGTCTTTATAGATTTTACCCTATTTTTCCAAAAATATCAACTATTTTTCATTATTTTTCACTACAATTATTACAATTTAGCATTTTAACGCAATTATAAAAAAATTTTTTCCATAAAATCTAATAAATTTGAACAAATAAGAAAAATTTTCAATTTTTCTTTAATTTGTTCTTGCCCGATTTGAGTTTTCGACTATAAGGAGAAAATCTCAAAGGGCTAGCGATTGTAGCTTTTTATATAATAGGAAAGTATAACTT
>CALXQP010000023.1 GCA_944390695.1 uncultured Clostridia bacterium | reverse complement strand
ATAGAAATATCAGAGAATAAAGAAATAACTATATATTATAAATTCAATATTTTAAATATGGGAAAAGAAGATAATAAATTACAAAATGTTGGCTAAATAAAAAATAGTCATAACGGAATATTAGGACAATTTCCTAATACATGATTATTTCTTTGCAAAGACATTAGATAAGGTAAGACCAGGAGGAGTAGTAGCATTTATAACCTCAAAAGGTACTATGGACAAAGCAAATCCAGAAGTAAGGAAATATATAGCACAAAGAGCTGATTTATTAGGTGCAATAAGATTACCAGATAATACATTTACAAAAAATGCAGGAACTAAAGTAACCTCAGACATCATATTCTTACAAAAAAGAGAAAGTCTAACAGATATAATACCAGATTGGGTTTATCTTGACAGAGATGATAACAACATAACAATGAATAATTATTTTATTGACAACCCAGAGATGATATTAGGAAATATGGAAATGGTTTCTACTGCTTATGGATATGACTCGACTTGTAAGGCTGATGAAAGTACAAGTCTAGAAGAGCAATTAAATTATGCTATTACTAACATTCATGGAGAATTACAAGAATATATATCTGAAAACGAAATAGAACAAGAAGATAGTTCGATTCCAGCTAGACCTAATGTAAAAAATTTTTCATATACTGTAGTTGATGATAAAATCTATTTTAGAGAAAACTCTAAAATGTATTTACAAGATAATTTACCACTTACAAATCAAAACAGAATAAAAGGTTTAATAACATTAAGAGAACAAGTTAGAGAACTAATAGATTTTCAATTAGCAGATCGCTCAGATGAATATATAAATATTGCACAAATGAAATTAAATGAAATATATGATAGATTTACAAAAGAATATGGACTTATAAATTCACGAGCTAATGAAAATGCTTTTTCAAATGATAGCAGTTATTTTTTATTGTGTTCGCTTGAAAAGTTAGATGGAGAAGGTAAATTCATAGGTAAAGCAGATATATTCACAAAAAGGACTATCAAAGCAAAAAGGCAAGTATTAAAAGTAGATACACCAGATGAAGCACTTATTATATCCATAAAAGATAAGGCAAAAGTCGACTTGAATTATATGCAAGAGTTATGTGGTATAGATATGGACACAATGCTAAAAAGTCTGGAAGGTGTTATATTTAGAGTGCCAGAGGAGGGAAATCCTAATAATTGGGTAATTGCTGATGAATACTTATCTGGTAATGTAAGAGAAAAATTAAAAGTTGCTGAGGAATTTGCAAAAGAAGATTCTAGCTTTAATATAAATGTAGAAAAACTAAAAGAGGTTATTCCCAAAGATCTTACGGCAAGTGAAATAGGTGTGAAATTAGGCTCTACATGGATTCCACCAGAAGTAATTAGAGAATTTATTTTTGAATTACTCGAAACACCAAGATATAATAGATGGGACATACATGTAAAATATTCAAATATAACTTCTGAATGGTACATAGAAGGGAAAAGTGAAGATAGAGATAATGTAAAAGCATATTCTACTTATGGCACACCAAGAATAAGTGCATACAAAATAATTGAACAAACTCTTAACTTAAAAGATGTTAAAATTTTTGATACAATTATAGATGATGAAGGTAGAAAGCAAAGAGTTTTGAATAAGAAAGAAACAGCCATTGCTTCAAGTAAACAAGATGCTATAAAAGATGCTTTTCTAAATTGGATATGGGAAGATCCTGATAGAAGAAATAAATTAGTAAGGTTATATAATGATAAATTCAATTCTATAAGACCTCGTGAATATGATGGCTCACACATTGAGTTTGTAGGAATGAATCCAGAAATCAAGCTACGAAAACATCAATTAAATGCTGTAGCACATGTATTGTATGGAAAAAATGTGCTTCTTGCACATGAAGTTGGAGCAGGAAAGACCTATGAAATGGTCGCTGCTGCAATGGAATCTAAAAGATTAGGTTTATGTAATAAATCTCTCTTTGTAGTTCCAAATCATATAATAGAACAATTTGCATCAGAATTTTTAGACTTATATCCAAGTGCGAATATTTTAGTTGCTACAAAAAAAGATTTTGAAACAAAGAATAGGAAGAAGTTTTGTAGCCGAATAGCAACAGGGGAATTTGATGCGATTATTATTGGACACAGTCAGTTTGAAAAAATACCTATGTCAGTAGAAAGACAAAAAACTTTATTACAAGAACAGATAAATGATATTACTAATGGTATTACTGAAGAAAAAAATAATAAAGGAGAATATTATACAATCAAGCAATTAGAGAAAACAAAAAAATCTTTAGAAACAAGGCTTGAGAAGTTAAATAAGCAAGAAAGAAAAGATGATGTAGTAACATTTGAAGAACTTGGAATAGATAAACTTTTTGTAGATGAAGCACACAATTACAAGAATTTATTTCTTTATACAAAAATGCGTAATGTGGGTGGAATTGCACAAACAGAAGCTCAGAAGTCTACTGATTTATTTATGAAATGTAGGTATTTAGATGAGATTACAAATGGGAAAGGAACAGTATTTGCGACAGGAACTCCAGTTAGTAACTCAATGGCAGAATTGTACACTATGCAAAGATACTTGCAATATGACGAGCTAAAGAAGAATGGGCTTGAACATTTTGACAATTGGGCATCTACCTTTGGAGAAACGGTAACTTTAACAAATGAATTTCCAACTTCAACTCAGCCTGGATATAACTTTCTAGCATGGTCAACAGACCCAAATGCACAAGAAACATTATATTATCCGGGAGGAGAAATAACTGGG
>CALXQP010000022.1 GCA_944390695.1 uncultured Clostridia bacterium | reverse complement strand
TGGTTCTAGAATTGTTGGTAATTATGATATATACTATTTCTTTGGTGATGATTTAAGATTTAAGAAAAGATAAATTTATCTTTTCTTTTTTATTATTTATCTTTTTATTATTTATTCTTTTATTTATTTTTTTATTTATTTTTTTATTTATTTTTTTATTTATTTTTTTATTATTTTTTATTTATTTTTCATATAAGTTTCTGCTAATTTCTCATTTTCTTCTCCATTTATTAAAAATTTAATTGAATTTATTTCTTTTAAATTTGTTAAAGTATTTACAATGCTATTAATTATTTTTAATTTATTTTCTTCAGTTCCGTAATTTAGAAATTCATTTGATAAATTAATTATTGCACAAGATTGTTCTATTTTCACATCATGTAAAGCAGTTCCATCTGGTATTAATTTTTTTAAATTACTACTTTGTGGACCTTTTATTAACATATTTATTAATTCTTTATATGGCTCTTTTATTAATAAATTAGCATCTATAATTTTAATTTCTGTTTCTAATTCTCCTGTTTCTGCATTTTCAAAAAATAATGTAACTTTTGTTTGTCTCATCTGTTCTTCTGATATTTCCTCTTGTGGAGTATAATCTTCATATTCATCTGGTTTATTTTTTACTATACTTACATTCTGATAAATAAAAAATGCTAATAATATTATTAAAACTAATGTTATTATAGCTATTATCTTTTTCTTATTTTTTCTCATATTACCCTCCTTGTCTTTATCAAATAATATTACTATAGCTTTTATTTTAGAACAAAAAACATTGAAAATAATTTTATATTTTCAATGTTTTTATATTTAAATTATTTTATTAAATAATTTATCTATTTTCTTTTTAATTACAGTTCTTATTATTATAAAAATAATTAACATTACAATTATAATAGATATTAAAGAAATTTTAATATTAACATTATACAAAACATCTGACATACTTGATAATATCCATATAAATGCAAATGAAAAAACATATTGATACAATTTTTTTCCATTGTCTTTTATTGCAGAAGTCTCAGTAGCCCAATCTAGGTTTGGTTTCCTTAAATCTACAATTAGCATTAAAAAACTATTAATTAAGTTTAAAATCATACCTATTATAATTCCAGCTATATAATACCAAATTGAAGTTTGAGGTAAATTTATATATAAAATAAATGCTAGTCCAATAATTGCAACAGTATTAAGAAATATTTGAGGCATAGCTTTCCAAACAAATTGCTTATATAATGGCACTGGTAAAGTTTTCATAAAAATTGCATTTTTTCCCTCTCTTGAAATTGCCGTAATTGATAAATTAGAAAATGTAAATATTATTTGTAAAATTCCTATTACTATACACATTGTTTGTAATACAACATTATCAAAACCAATTTCCTCAATCTGATTGTCTTCTTTCATACCTTCTATAATTATTGGAGTAAATATATTAACTAAAAATAATAAAACAATAATTATAGATAAATATTGAAAAATGCATTGTAAGAAAAATGTAGGTTCTTTAAATATTTTTCTAAATTCATTTTTTATATATGATTTTCTTTTAGAATATTTTTTATATTTATTTTTTATTTTTTTTCTTTTATTTTTCTTTTTATTTATATAAGCAATATTTTTTAACAGATTTTTTAAATATAATATTTTTCCAAAAATAATAAATATTGCAAATGTAATTATACTTATAAATATTAATTTTAATAATTGCCATAATATATTTAAAATATTCAAATTTGTTAGCATATTAATACATGGATTAATTATTAGAAAATAATTATTTAAATTATCAAATTTATTATTTATTTTTTCTATATTTAATCTTGCTTGTTCTTCTCTATTTTCCTCATCAACCTGTAATTCTAGAGCAATTCCTTCAAAAATAGTTTGTACTAAATAGAATTCCCCAAAAATCATAACAAATGCTACAATAAATACTATTATTATTTGAAAAATATCTTTATTTTTCACAAATTTTGATAATTGCATAACTATCAACATAACTAAACTAACAATTGTAATTAAAAATATAGGAAACATTACTAATACAAGTATCATTACCGGAAAATATAATAATGATTTTACAATTAATACACCATATATAAATAATGGCATAACAAGAAATATTAATTCCATGCAATATGTTATACTTATTACATTTATAAATTTCGCAATTAATAATTCAATAGGTTTAATAGGTAATGGCAATATATATTCTAAATCTTTCGAAAAATAAAATACATTGCTACATATAAGTATTGCTTGAAACATAAAGACTGTAGCTATTATTGGCAGATATACTTTTAAAAATAATACAGCCATTCCTCTTGCACTTAACCATTTTATTATTTCATAACTTAAATAAGCTATTATTAATATAGTTATTATTAACAGCCATGTAAAAACTGATTTCTTATTTAATTTTTTATTATCTTCCTGAAATATATATAAATTTTGAAAATAATCCTGGATAAAGACTTTTGATAATTCTATTATTTTTTTAATCATTTTTTGTAATCTCCATAAATAATTCTTCTAATGATTTGTTTTCTTTTAATTTATCTCTCATTTCTTCAACACTTCCAACAAATAATAATTTTCCATTATTTATTATTCCTATTTTATCACATAATCTTTCAGCAACATCTAATATATGTGTTGAAAAAAATACTGCATGATTTTTAGATGTTATTTGTCTCATTATTTGTTTTAATTCATATGTTGATTTTGGATCTAATCCAGTCATAGGTTCGTCTATTATCCAGTTTTTTGGTTCATGTAATAATGAACCAATTATTATAATTTTTTGTCTCATTCCATGTGAATAACTTTGTATTTTATCTTGTAATACATCATTTATTTCAAATAATTTTGTTAATTCCTCTATTTTGTTTTTTCTTTCTTCTAATCCTATTCCATACATATCTGCCATAAAATTCAAATATTGTATTCCTTTTAATTTAAGAAAAATGTCTGGACTGTCTGGAACATAACCAAAATTCATTTTAGCTTCTACAGGATTTTTTATTATACTTTTGCCATCTATTAATATATCTCCTTCATCTATATCTAAAATACCTGTTATCATTTTTATAGTCGTAGTTTTTCCAGCACCATTAGGACCTAAAAATCCAAATATTTCTCCATCTTTTATATCAAGATTTAAATTTTCTATTATTTTATTTTTTTTATCATATGATTTTGATATATTTTTTATTGAAATCATATATGCCTCCTTTTTCTTTTATATTATAACATAAAAGGAGATAAATTCAAACATTTATCTCCCCTCTTTTTTATATTTCAAATGACATTTCAAAATCTCTATTTTCTTTTAAATTTACTATAAAATCTTTTTCTACATTTTCCTCATCATTATTTGCATTTTTTACCAGTGATTGATATACTTGATATCCACTTTCTTTCATATAATTTAAATGTTCTATTTCATTTTCATCATAAAAATTTTCTTTTACATATTTTTCAAAACTCTCCAATGTTGGAAAATTATTTTGTTTAAAACTTTGTGCCAAACAATTATATGCATAATTATAATCTTTCGAATTTATAGATTGAATAAATTTATTTATATTATATCCAGCTTTTTCACTATCTGATGATTTTTCATATTCTTCTATAAATTCTGGTTGATCTATAGTATATTCATCTAAAAATATTTTATAATCTCCTGTATTTAACTCTTCATTTATTATATAATATTTTCCGTTATTATCACGACATACATATTGAATATATCCATCATAATTATATCTCGCATATTTTGATGCCTCCATATTAGTGATTTTAGCTTTATCTAATTCTATGTATTTTTCTAGATTTTCTACATTACCAAATCTTTTTTCTCTATATTCTTCATCTAATATTTCATATAAAGATTGTGGATCATTATTTAATAAATTTTTTATAATGTCAAAATACATATTAACTAATTGAGAATCTGAAATATTAATTAAATTAAATGAATTATTTTCAGTTTTAGCAATATCTTTTACTTCAAGATATTTACTATTTACTTTTCCATTTTTTACATTATTATATTCTTCTTCAGTAGTATCGGCTAAATTATATGTTTCATTAATATTGTCTAATTCGATTATATAATATTTATTTGTAGATCTCTGCACTCCATGCACAAAAAATGCTTTACCTTTTTCTTTGTTTATTCTATATATTTCTTTTACATATGTATATGTTTGTTCATTTTCATTAATACAGTTTAAAATCGTATATAACATACTTTTTGAAGTCTCTTTCTCTACTTCTTTATATTCATATATATCTTTTCCATCAGGTGCTAACAATTCTTCACTTTCTCCTCCAGATGAAGGATATGAAGAATATTTCGAAGTTAATAGAGCTAATACTATAGATATTAATATTGCTATCGCAATTAGTACAATTAATATTATTATAATTTTATTTTTCTTCATATTATTCTCCTTATCTTATTATTACCCTAAATGTAGCTGCACCTGTACTATTTCTATAAGATATCATTTCATTTAAATCTATCCAGCCAGCATTTTTGCCAGAAACACCACCATGCCATGTATTAACCATATAAACTTGTGAACCATCTTCACTTATATCAAGTAATACTAGAGCATGGTTTCCACTATCATAATATTTGTTACTATAATCTGCAAATACAATTACTGGTATATTTCTTTTCAAATAATTAGCTACCTCTTCTGGGTTTATCGCTGTATAATTACAAAATGCCGAATCTTGGCTAGAGCTCCAAAAATCAGGAGGGATTCTCGTATCTCCATAACCAGAATTTACAATTGCATATGCTGTAGCAACACATAATCCAGTATCTCCTGTTGCCCATTCACCTACTCCTTTATTTCCATCTGGTGGATAATAATTTTGGTGATATAATTTGTATTCTTTATCGCCTCTTACATATGTTCCCCAATATCCTTCTCCTTCTGATACAGAAATACTTCCTTCACCAGAACCTTCTAAATCTCCAAAATCTCCAAAGTCTTCATCATTAAATCCAGAGAAATCCATTTCTGTAACACCATAGCTTTTATCATTTGTTGCTTTATATAACATATATTTAGTAAGATCTACCATAGATGCTGTGCTTCTATTTGATGCTAACACATCAAATAACCATTGAGCTGCACTAGAAATCTTTGTTTGGGCACCATTTGAATATAAATAATATTTAACAAAATTAGGTTCTTTGAATTGCTTTGTTTGTATTTCTTGTGCCGTTACTTTACTATCTGTTTTCTCTATTGTACTAACTGTACCTTCATTATACCTGAACCCACTAGTAGTCGTCGTCTTACTTATATCTTGATTTATACATCTTTCCATGTCAGTATAATATATTCTTTTAACATCACTTATTACCGCATTTGACCCTACTTCTCTCCAAGATGTATCTATCGTAGTTGCCAATTTTGTTGGAGCAACAGGTGGATCTGAATATGAATTTGCAGGTGTAACACCATCTACTTTATAAGTTAAATACCAAACATCTGCATAAGTTAATTTATATTTAACTTTATTGGTTTCTATTGTAAAATATTTATTATAATATACACTCCTACTGCCACTATTAGTTGTATCTTCATAAGAAGAGCCTGTCAATACATTTACTGTTCTAACTTTTGTATAATATTCTTCAACATGTGTTTCATTTGTAACTTCATATACAACAGTTAGTTCATCAAATAATGTAGATTCTATTTTACTATCTAAGGCTAAACCTGCCAAATTTCCAACAAACTCTGAATCTTCGCCCATTATAAGAAATGTCCATAAGTAGTCAAATGGCATAGTATATGAAGAAATTGAATTTTTATAATTGAACTTTACCAGTTCTACTTCATAATTAATTTCACCAGGTGATGGAATTGCTGGCACTTCATCTTCATTTGAATCTATTATTGTAGTCTTTCTTGTCCATGTAGCTACAACTATATTTCCGCTAGCATCAAGAGAAAAATATTGTAATGCTGCATTTTTAATATTAACATCATTTTGTTCTACCATCCATCTTAATGTACCAGGTACAGGAGCTTCTTCAGTTCCTAATGGAATATATTCTAAAACAATCTCATCTCCTGCATTTATTGTTCCATCAAATTGAATTTCGCCTGCTTTTGAATTTTGTTCTGTATAAGAATCAATTTCATATCCTAATTCTTTTATTTTATTTTGTACTATTTTAGCAATCACATCATATCCAGCATCTTTTGACCATCCTTCTTCTTTTAGATCTATACATCTATTGCCAAAAGCATTTTCCATTACAGTTTTTATTGCTAAATATTCACTATCTGAATATTCTTGATTTCCATTATAATATCTTGGAATTATTACTATATAATTATCAATATCTTTAATTGTATTTATCAAATCTTTATATAAATCCACTAACTTATATGCTTTACCTGCATAACTACTATTATTATTTCCTATCCATATTATTGGCAAACATTTTGAATATGAATTACTTGTTTGTATAACAATATCTGTATCATCTTCTATTGTTTTTTCTTCACCAGAGTCTGCACGTGTAAATAAATATTTATTATTATTTACATATGTTAATTCACCTCTTACGCCTCCTATAGAACATTCTAATACTTTTTCTTCTGTACTTCCATCATATTTTTCAAATCCACCTTGTACTGGAACTCCATCATCTCTTATTGAAGCATAAAATTCTACTTGTGAATATGCTTCTGAACCAATTTTAAAACGCTGTGAAGTTTTAAATGAATATCCATTTACTCCTGCTCTATATAAAATTTGTTCTGCTGTCTCACCCTCAAAACCTTGATTATGCACATCTTTTTTTAACAGATTTTGTAAATATGCTGGATAATTATCATTTTCATCACTAGGATTACCAAATGTATAAGTATCTCCCCATGCTACTATTCCATCTAATTCTAATGATGTATTAGAAGATTTCTCAATATTTTTTACTTTTGGCATAGCAGTTGAGAAAACTCTCTTAAAATGTATTACTCCTTGAATCTCTCCATTAGGTATTGGATCATCCATATTTTCTACTTTTCTTAAATCTGGATATTGAGTTATTATTTCTGCTTTTATCATTTTAACCAATAAAGCTTTTTTCTCTTCTTCATTTCCTGCTAAATAATTTAATGTTTGTTTACCTTGAGTCGTTTTATCAAGAGCTTCATAGATTTCATCTACTTTTTGCTCAATATCCACATTTAATTTATATTCTCCATTACCTTTATATGTAATATCACTACTAGAAATTAGAGATGTTATTTTATTTTCTACTTGTGCTGGCATATTTGCATCATATGCAGGAGATGAAACAGATGAATTATTATTAGCATTTTTAGAACTTTGTGTCTTTACTTCTTCAACTGATACTCCTAAAAGAATTGTAATTATTACTAGAAAAATTATTACAAAAATAATTTTTCCAAAACTCATTAAATCTTTCATTTGTCTTTATAACACCTCCTTACAATTCAATATTAAATTTTATTATATCTGTATAAATTTGTGTATCTTTAATATATTCATTGTAATCTAGTATCAACTTTTCAAATACCATATTACTTATATTTCTATCTGTTACATATGAATTAGTGTATTTTATGCTATATTCTTTTGTTTCTCCAGGTTCTATTATCAATGTACTAAATATTAGTTCACTACTTGCAGCTTCACATTTAATACCTTTATCATCTTGTATATATATTGTAGACACTTCTTCTCCACTATCTAAACATATATTTTTTGAAGTATTATTTATAACTTGAATATTATAAATTTCATAATCCATATATGTATCTTTATTAAAAACATTTATTGTAATATCATTTTGAGTATTAGTTTTATCTAGTTTCGTTCTAGAAATATAATTATTTATATTTAATTTATCTTCACCTGAATCATCTTCAACAATTGTAATATAATCTTGAACAGTCATATTTTCACTAGTTTGGCCTGTTGCTAATATATCTTCAAAAAATCTTACTTTATATGTACTTCCACTCCAGTTTTCAATACTGTAGGTTTTTACTGTATTAAATATATTATCACAATATGCTTTTTTGAAAACATCATAATTTCCATATAAGTTTTCTTTACATTCATTTGAAACTAATTCATATGCTTTCTCATATTCTTTATTATTACATAATTCGAAAAAATTTTTTAATAATTCTACATCATTATTTAATTTATTTCCACTTATATTATTTCCATTAATTGCTGATTCTTCAGATTTCAATATATCATCATTAACATCATTATTAGTGGTACTTTCTATGGGTTCATTAATAATTGGTTGTTTAACAGCATTTTCTCTTTCAAATTTTAATTGGTAGTTTATTCCATATATTATTCCTAAAATTATAGCTGTAATAAGTATTATCCTCCAAATTTTAGTTTTATTATTATAATAAAATCTTCTTAAATTTCCCATTAAGTCCTCCTATTATTTTACTTCTGTTAAATCATCTTTTGCTTTTCCAAAATCTTCAAATCTATCAAGTATTTGATTTGTAATATTATCAACTTGACCATCTGTATATTCTGGATGTTTTTTCGAAAGTTCTCTTTTATATCTTTTTACTAAATCATCATATTCTTTTGCAGCTAATTTACTTGGTTTCTTTCCAACCTCTTTATAATATTTAGCTGTAGTTTTAGCTCTTGTTCTACTCCAACCTTCTTTTTCTATTAAATTAACTGCAGCAGCAATAGCTTCTATATCTTCTATTCCTGAATCTATGAAATCTCCATATTGTTCTAATTCTTCTCTTGCTTCTTTTTCTGTGGCTTTACCTCTTAATTCCTGATAGTTTGAAATATTATCATCTATAAATTCCTCTCTTCTTTGCAATAAACGTGCTAATCTATAATCATCCATATTGTCATATTTAGCCATTTCATATTCTTGTCCTGCGGCTTTTACATCTTTATTATTAGGATCTCTTAACAATGTAGAACCTAATGCATATCCACCAACTGCAGAAGTAGCTGCATATTGTCCTGTTTTTCCTAAATCTCCTGTAGCAATTCCTATAGATGCTCCTAAAATTCCTGCTCCAGCACCTATCATCATTCCTCCTGCTCTTCTTGTAAATTTCTTTATAGATTTTTCTGGTCTGTAGTTTTTAATCTTTCTTCTCAATTCTGACCTTAGATAAGCTTTGCTTCCTTCTCTCATTCCTTTTAAGCTTAACCTTTTCTTTCTAATTGCATTTACTCTTTTTTCTTGTTGTTCTCTTTGTTCTCTATCTTCTTGCTCTTGTCGTTTTTTCATATTATTTGCAATCTCTTCTGCCTTTCTTTTTGTATTTTCTTCATCGTCATTTTGAGCTTTTTCCTGTGTTTTTATTTGTTCTTTTTGCTCTTCTTGTTGTGCCTCTTCATCTTTTCTTCTAAATTCATCTGCTGGATCTTTTTCTGTAGGTCCTTTATCATCTATTGGTTTATCCTCACTCTTATCTTCTGGCTTATCATCTTTTCCTTCTGGCATTTCATACATTGAATCTCTATCTATATCTGTAGTTCTATTATAATTTATATCATCATCTTTTTCTTCTTTGCTACTTCCGCCTCCATCAGAATTATTGTTATGATTATGCTTTCTAAATATTTTATTCATTCCTGCCATTAACAATCCAGCACCTGCTACTCCACCTAATGCTCCAGGTGTTTGAGCTTTTTCAAATCCAAAGAATCTACGTACTAATTTTTCTGCAGGAATCAAAAATCCTATTGCAATTAAAGTATAAATAATATTACTTGATGATAAGTCAAATGCAGATGTTACTAATACTGTATATAATATTAAGTGCATTGGTTGTATTAATAAGTTAAATATATATTCTTTTAGCCATGTGTCAAATGCTTGCGCTCTTCCATCATTTATTTTGTCAATTGGATAAGTCATTGCAACCATTGGTGCTATTATAGTTAAAAATGCTAAATAAATTATCCTTCGTATATATGTATATAAGAAAAATATTGTATACCATACAAGTATTAAAAATGCTATAACATATCCTATATATGTAAAATTGCCCGCAGCCTCTAATGAAGCTTGTATTCTTATCATTCCCATAAGATTAGTTGACCAAAGCAAATAATCTTGGCCTGTCTGATCATCTTTATACATAACATCATCAACAGTTTTTCCATTTAATATTTCTTGATTTTCTTCTAATCTTTTTCTTATTTTTCCTTCATGTTTATCTTCTATCATTGTTCTAAATTCTTGACCTTCACTCACAGAATTCAATACTTCTACTATTGCATCAGTTACTTCATTTGCAAATATCATTATATAATGCATTACAAAAATCAAGCAAAACGCAATAACCCAATCTGTGAGCATATTCTTATATTTCGCCTTTTCACTTGCTATACTAGAAGTCATTATTCTAATACCTACATACATTAGTATTGGTATCATCGCAACAATTGCTATTGTCCTTAATGTATAATACCAACTCGCAATAGTCGGTTTAAGTGTATTAGCTATAGGTTGCAAAGCTTGCTCTTCTTTCCCATCAGTATTTGTACCCCATTCAGAATCTCCTTTTCCTTCTTCAACTTTTTCAGCATCTTCAAGTATGCTAGGAGACCATTTATCTAGACCTTTGTTAGAATCAAAAAAGTTAGCATCTAATAAAGGAATTTCTCCAGAAAATATTTCAGCAGGAGAAACCACATATAATGGTAATACTATATTATCTTTGAAGAAATTACTTGATGTAAATGCTGCAGCACAGACTCCTGCTCCTATTCCTGTTTGTGCAGCTGTAACAACAATAGCACCTAGTGCAGCTGCAGACATTGATGCTGTTCCAGCAGCAATACCTATTTTGGCTCCTATAGCAGCTATAATCGCAGGACCTGCAACAGCAGCAGCCCATATTATTAAAGCTGCTACTGCCACTGCTATTATTACACCTATTGCAATACTAACGAACCACTCCCAAGCCGTATTGTTTAAATTTATTTTTATAATTGAATCTTCTACATTAAATAAAACTCTATGTATTATATTTATAACAGCATCTCCTATTGCTAATACAAAATCTACTATAGGTTTTAATAATGCTCCCCCTACTGCTCCTGCAACATCCGCACCTACACTTATAGCATCTGCATATACTACATGTGTAGGCATAATTGCAGAACACATTATTAAAATAACTAATATTATTATTAATTTACTTTTGAAACCATTTTTAATAAATTTCATGTTACATCTCCTTGTAATTATTTAAATCTTTGTCAAATCATCTTTTGTTTTTCCGAATGTATCCATTTTGATAAATATTTGGCCTACAATATTTTCTAGTTGTGCATCAGTATAATTAGGATATTCTTTTGAAAGGTTCCTTTTATATCTACTTTTTAAGTCTTCATATTCTTTTTGTCCCATTTTACTTGTCTTTTTTCCAACTTCCTTATAACATTTTGCTACACTTGCTACTGTATCTTTTCTCCAACCTTTTTCTTCTACTAATTTAATTGAAGCTGCAATTTCATCAATATTAAAACCTTGGTCGACAAATTCACTATAATCTTCTTCTAGTTTTCTCTTTACACTTGGTATATCTTTTTCACCAAGCAATTCTTGTAATTTTTCAAGATTATCTATATTGTTAATAAAATTATCTCTTCTTTCTAAAAGTTTCGCTAATTTATAATCATCTATATTATCAAATCTTGATTTGTCATATGCATCTTTTAAATCTTTTATTAATTTTGTTTGGTCTTTTTTATCTTTTATTAATGAAGATCCAAATGCATATCCTCCATAAGCAGCTGTAGAACCATATTGTAATACTTTACTCATATCTCCTGTTGCAATTCCTGCTGCTGCTCCAATCATTCCTACTCCTGCTCCCATTAGAATTCCACTACCTTTTATTGCAAGATTTCTTGCAAATTTTCCTGGTTTATAATTCTTTAATCTTCTTCTTAAATATTCTTTACTAGCGCCTTTTATGCCTTTAGGAGTTATCTGTCTTTGCATTCTTCTTATTCTTTCTTCTCTTGCTTTCTTTAATTCTTCTTCTGTTTTTCTCCTATTTTCTTTCATTGCTTCTTTAGTAGCTTCTTCTTCTTGCTCCCTCATTTTTTGTGCAGCAGATTTTTCTTCTTTTTTCTCTTGTCTTTCTTCCTTTTCTTCTTCTTTTTCATCTTTTTCTTTTTCTTCTGATGCTTCTTCTTCACTATTAGATTTTTCTTCTTTCTCTGTATCAGGTTCATCAAACATAGAATTCATGTTAGAATCTGAATTACTTTGGTAATTTATCTCTTCTTCTGTTTCATCTTTATTATTTTCATTTGATTTACTATCATGTTGATGTGGTTTTCTGAATATTTTATTTAATCCTGCCATTACTAATCCTGCTCCAGCTGCTCCACCTAATGCACCAGGTGTTTGAGCTTTTTCAAATCCGAAAAATCTACGTATTAATTTTTCTGCTGGAACCATAAAGCCTATTGCCACTAAACTATATATAACATTTGTTGATGAAATTTCAAATGCAGATCTAATTAAAACTACATATAATATTAAATGCATTGGTTGTATCAGCAAATTAAATAAATATTCTTTTAGCCAATTATCAAATGCTTGTGCTTTTCCATCATTTATTTTGTCAATCGGGTATGTCATTGCAACAAGTGGTGCTATAATAGTTAAAAATGCCATATATACTAATCTTCGTAAATAGGTCCATAAGAAAAAGACTGTATATGCAACAAGTACAAGAAAAGCTATAACATATCCTATATATTCAAAATCACTATCTGCTTCTTCTGATGCTTTTACTCTTAACATTCCCATATAATTTGTTGGCCAAACTAAATATGTTTCTCCACCTTCTTCATCAAAAAATGAATCTATGGTAACATCTCCTCCTAGTTTTTCTGCTAATCCATATTCTTCTAATCTTTTTCTTATTTTACCTTCATGTTCATCTTTTATTACTGTACGGTAAATATTATCACTTCCAAATGATTTTAAGATATTTACTATACTGTTGTTTATTTCATTTGCAAATATCATTATATAATGCATTGCAAAAATCAAACAAAATGCAACAACCCAATCTGTAAGCATTGATTTATATTTTGCTTTATCAGTTGCTACACTGGCAGTCATTATTCTAATACCTACATACATTAATATTGGTATCATTGCTACAATTGCAATAGTTCTTAATGTATAATACCAGCTTGCAATTGTTGGCTTTAGTGTATTAGCTATAGATCTTACTTCTATTGGTTGTCCTGCCTCTCCCATAATTCCAGTAGTTGGAGTCCATTTTTTCATTTCTTCTGTATCATCAGAAAAAAAATCAACTTCTAAAAATGGAATATCACCTATAAATATCTCTTCTGGAGAAATTAAATATATAGGAAGAGATATATTATGTGGAAAAGCCAAACTAGATGTATATATAAAAGCTAGTAAGCCTACTTTCAATGCTGTAGGGAAAGCAGTAACTGCTGCTCCTACCATACTCATTGCCAAGCTACCTGCTGTAAGAGTTTTTACACTTAACAATACAGCTGGTAACAAAGCAGCTGCAGATAACATTTGAAATACAATAACTGTTACAATTACTGCTATAGCAATTGAAATAACCCATTCTAATATTGTATTATCAAGATTAATGTATATCAGTGAACTCTCTGCATTAAAAAAAATTGAATGCATAAAATCTATAATAACATCACCTATCATTAATATCAAGTCTACTATAGGTTTTAAAAGAGTTCCTCCTACATTTTCTGCAATTTTCGCTATTCCTGCATATGATACACTCATTGGAACTATAGCAAAGATAATTGCTACAGTCAAAATTACTATTGTAAACTTGCCTAGGCAGCCCCTTTTATCTTTCATAGTACATCTCCTAATCTTCTCTTCTGTTAGTTCTATTTTTTACTAATTTGTTTAAATTTGTCTCAACAAACTCAAACTCTTTTTGTGTAGGAGTTATTTGTAATATTGCTGATTCAGCTCCAACTTTTAATAAGCCTTCTCCTTTTCCACAAGTTACTAAAAAACCTGCTTCTCCTTCACTTAATTTGAATACTTCTTTTAAATACTGTATTTCTGATTTATCTTGTGCTAAAAATAATTTTGTATCTGAAGATGTTAAAACTGCTTGAGCCTCAGGCTTTTCATAAAAATCTTGAAATCTTTGTGACACAACAGCTAAAGAAACATTTCTTTTTCTTGCACGTCTAGCCATTGTATTTAAAAAGTCTACGGCTTCTGGGTATGGAAGCAACATCCATGCCTCATCTACTATTACTCTTTTCTTTGTAGCTTTAGTTTTATCTTCACTATTTTTCTTTACATATTTTTCCCAAATCCATGTTAAAAGAATTTGTTGAGCAAGTGGTCTTGCAAATTTTTCCTCTAATTGTGAAATATCTAAATTGATAAATGGTGCTCCATCTAATAATTCAAATGTTGATTGTCCATCAAAATAAGCCATTTGACCATTATATTCTCTTATATATTGTTTCATTACTTTAAGTAAATAACTATAATGAAATCTATAGTCATTATTTAAATTCTCTTGAGCCTTTGCTTGTATTCTTTTATACCATGAACCTATAGTTGGCATTTTTTTCTTTTCCCTATAAAATTTATCTCCTCTATTAAATTTATTTGATGATTCATATAAACTATTAGGATCATTAGTTATACCTCTAGCTGCATATTCTTCTGCTACAGCTTCTGCTATAATTTGTTTTGTCAACTCATTTACATCTTTACTTCTTGTACTACCTCTTGCCATTGTAAGTAAAGATTGAGTAACATCTTCTACTTTATTTTCAATATTTAAGACCAATCTTTCTCTTCCAGTTATTTCATCTTTAGCAATTTCTGTTTCTACATCAAATAAATTAATTACTGTTTTTGAATTTGGACTTAATACAACATTTATTCCACCTAATGATTCAGCTACAATTGTATACTCACCTTCTGCATCTAATGCTAAACTTTCTATTCCCATTAAAATTGATGATCTACTTATTAATGTTTTCATTGTTACAGATTTACCTGCACCAGATTTTGCAAATATAACCATATTGTAATTTGTAAGTGAACTATGAAAATTGTCAAATAGTATTGGTGTTCCTGTTTGTTTGTTAAATCCTAGAGGTATTCCAGTTGAATGTCCTACTTCCGAAGTAACAAACGGAAATACTGTTGACATAGAATTTCTATCAAATGTATGCTCTTTTTTTATTTTATCTTCCATTAGTGGTAAATTTGATTTAAATGCATCTTCTTGCATTGCCCATGCTGTTTTTATTCCAACTAATGATTTAGCCATTTCACTTGATAACAATTTTGTAAGTCTTTCTAAATCTTCTAAATTATATGTGAATAATGTTGAAACTACTGAAGCTTCATATAATTTATTAAATCCCGCTGCAATTTCATCTCTTAGTTGTTCAGCTTCCAATCTTTTTTGTGTTAAACTACTCTCTCTATTTATATTTCCTTTATCAGCTGCAACAATTCTTTCAGTTTCAAGCTCATTTATTACTCTATTTAATTCATTTTGAGATTTAGATTCTTGTACTGGGTTTATATATATTGAAGTATTTATATCTCCAAAGAAATACATATCTCTAAATAATTCCGGAAATGTACACATTCTTGGTAATGTTGATACAAAAAAACTTCTTGCATATTTTTTCACATTTGATATAATCTCTAAATGGTCTATATTTGAAGCATCTATTCCTGATGGTGCTATCAATTCTTTAATTGTTTGTTTTCTCAATATTTGTGTATCTCTTTCCTCATGCTGTTGCACTGCTTCTTCTAGTTGTTGTTTTCTTGCCATTTTGTCTACCTCCTTTTTTTACTTTTGTATTTTTAGCTTTTTCTTCTTCTATTTTTTCTTCTGCTTTTTCTTTTACTTCTTTACCTAGATAATCTTCATTTTCTTCTATTATTAATTTTGCCATTTCTGATATTAAATCTTCCATATTATCTTCTTTATCTTCAATTTGTAATTCTATTTCAGATCTTGCTTCATCTACTTTTTGCCTTGCCATTTCTATAGCTTTTTCTTCTATAATCTTATCTAATTCTTTCATTCTCTTTCTTAAAACATCTGGTGCTGTTGAATACATTTCATCAAAACCTGCTTTTAAAGCTTTATCTAATCCAAATGTTTCTGCTTCATCTCTGTTATATGCCATATATAATAATTCTATTAATTCATTATTTCTTAAAATTTTTCCTCTAACACCACATACAGATAATGCTCCTATCAGTGATTGAGCTCTTGTATATAATTCTGAAAATGCTACTTCATCAATTTCTCTTCTATCTAATTTTTCATTTCCTGCCTCAGCAGAATAATATGGAACAATTAAATAATATTTTTGGCTTAATATGTTTCTATTTAAACTCATCTTTTCAGTATCTTGTAAAATAGATTTTCCATACTCATATAAATTATTTTGTTTTGTAAGTTCAAAAAATGATTTTTGTAGTTCTTCATCAGAATAATCTCCAGATTCTTTCATTCTTTCATATTCTAATTGCATTTTTCTATATTTATCTTCTACTTCTCTTACTCTTTCTCTATAGCCCTCTAAACTTGATTCCAAATTTATTGATCTAGTTTGTATATATATTTGTATTTGATGTCTTAATGTATTTAAAAACTGTACAAAACCTTGTTCTACACTTGTTTTTTCCATTTTTGACATTAAATCATAATTTATTCCTTGACATCCTATTACCATTAAATATCTTTTTCCGTTTTTTTGGACTATCATATTATCTCTTACAGTATCAAATTCCATAAATTTAAATATTGACTGTTTGTTCTGAATAGCTGTATTTTCATTATTTGATGAACTTGCTATTTTTTCTTTTTTCTCATTTTTTCCATATTTATTTTTAAAATAAATATATACTAATACTCCTGTTAATACAATTATTGTAATTACTATTGGTATTAAAACATATGCAAGAATTTTAATCATTTCGGCATTAGCTTGACTAGTCATCTATTTTCTCCTCCTTTGTATATACATAAATTTTTTTGTTATTTTGTTTAAATTTAATATATCTTTTTATAACATCATCTATATTTTCTCCACCTGTTTTTCTAGTAATTTCAAGACCGTCCGTTTCTGGTACTTTAAACATTCCTATTGCATATCCTATAAACGCAAATATTAATGTAATTACTACTCCTACTATAGTCAATCCTAAAGCACTAAAAATAAAGTAAAATATTATTCCTGCTAGTCCTCCTATAAAAGCTGTTAATAATGATTTCATTGAAAATATAAAGAAAATTCTTCCTTCTCCTTTT
The DNA here is from genome assembly GCA_944390695.1 of uncultured Clostridia bacterium. Lineage (GTDB taxonomy): Bacteria > Bacillota > Clostridia > TANB77 > CAG-508 > CAG-269. The sequence continues at coordinate 15,403 of CALXQP010000022.1, read as the reverse complement.
ACATTTCTAGGTAAATTATATGTTCCCATTTTTTCCTCCTTAGTTTACAATATATTTATTCTATTTTATTATATCAAAAAAAATCGATAAATGGAAGTATTTATCGATTTTTTTATTATTATTTTTTAATATTATCCTTTTATTAAACTATATACCATATTTGCTATTGTTGGTGCTAAGAATATTAATACTGCTCCTACTAAATATGGGATCATTGTTTTCTTATATTCAGCTTTTTCTTCTGCACTACCCATCATATATTTTATACCAAGTATTACTAGTACTACTACTGATAATACTATACCAACAGTTTGTAGTATTCCTAATATCTTTGAACCAAAATCTGTTATTTCTGTTCCTGTTGGATCTTCTGGTTGTATTTGGTCTGGTGTTAATGCAAATACTGTTGATAATCCCATTGATACAACTAATAGTAATGTTGCAACAAATGTTAGTATTTTTAATGTTTTAGTTTTCATATTTATTCCTCCTTCTATTTTTTCTATATTATTAGATCTGATTTGCATCAGAATTTAAATAACAATTTTATTTTTATTAAGCTATTACAGTTATAATTATTCTCCATATTGCATATGCTCCAAATATAACTACACAGCCTAATATATATGGTATAAGGGCCTCTTTAGCTTTAGCTTGTTCTTCTGTACTTCCCCACATAATTTTTATTCCTATCATTGCCCCTATTATTACAGCAAGTGCAACTCCTAAAGCTCTTACAAATCCGCTAATATTTTGTATACTAATATTAAGTTTTTGCATATCAATTGTAGGAGCTATTGCTTCACCTTTATCATCTTTCAAGTTTCCTTCCAATCCATCTTTACCAGTGTTAAGAAAATCATCTCCAGATTGAAATATTTCATCAAAAGATATAGCATCAACTTTATTTGATAGAGTGAAACTTATTTGAATTATAAATAATATTATGATAATTTTCAATAATATTTTAATAATTTCATTCATTTTCACTCCTCCTTTTATAATTTTTTAAATATGTTTTCTGATTTTTTGTATTATGTATTTCTATTTTTACATTCCATAACTTTCATAACGTTCTTTTTCTTTTAATACATTTTCAGTTACTTCCTCTGATGGAGTATTCCATACAGTTCCATTAAATTGTAAATCATAAGTAGTAAATCTATATATTATATTTGGTATTGTTGTACATAGCGCTAGTAATGCTATCCCTACTACATACCCAACTAATCCTTTTTTTATGTCTACTTTTTCTTCTATACTTCCTACCATATATTTTATACCTAGTGCTGTAATACATAATACTGATGCTACAATTCCTACTACATTTATTATCCCTAATATCTTTCCAGCTCTTTTACTTAATTCATCTTCACCCGCAGGGCTTGCAGGTGACCATATATTGGGATTCTCTATAGGGTCATAGTTTAATCCATATACTATATTACTGCCAAATGCCATTAATAGGATTATTATGGATATTATAACAATTATCTTCATTATTCGTTTTACATTCATACTATCCCCCTCTTTGGCTTACATACTATACTATAATAAATTATATAACATTTTCTTCTATCTTGCAAGTTTTTTTTACAATTTTTTCTTTTAATATATTATTATCTACAATATAATCCAAAATTTTACTCTCTTTTCGACAGTTTTTTAAAATTTTACATTATAGTAATATTTTTACTATCACTATATATTTTTAGTTTTTATAACCTTTTTTTCAATATATTTAAATATTATAAAAGCTATAATATTTATAATTAAGCATATAATCACTTCTAAAGGTTTATATGTTAAATTAAAATTAAATATCTTTAAAATAGTTGATAAAATTAGTCCAATTACGCAAAATATTAAAAAATTACTATATTTAAAATTTTGTTTTTTACAAGTTTTTAATATTATTTTTGCTAACCCCACTGATGCAATAGAAAATATCATAAAGAATAAATATCCGCCTATTCCGAATTTCTAATATAGCTCTGAAAAATCCCCAAATAACTTCCAACGTTTCACGAATTGTACGCCTTCTCATAATCATTCCCCCAAAAACAACATATATAATATCAAATTCAAAGTAGTTTTACAATAAAAAAATAACCATTCTGCTTGGACGATAGAATGGTTATTTAAACTTTTCATCGGCAACCACTTTGTGGTTCTCATTTTCTATCCTTATTATACCGCATAACAATATGATTTGTCAAATAAATTTTTAGTATGGTATGAGTTTTTTTGACTGGAGTATCCTAATTTAAATATTGGCCCAGTTGTTTATTAAGAAATAGAAAAAATGATGGGCTGCAACTCTCCTTCTAATGGCTACTCTATTTATACTTGTGACCATTGTAATCTTCTTCTGATTGCAATATTTTTCTTTCTATTTCTTCATCTAATATTTTCTTTTTATATTCTTCTATACTCATAATAACTACATTATTTTTATTATTTTTGAATACTTTTTATGATCTTTTTAATTATTATTTGTAAACAATTTCATTATATACAACTTCTTCGGCTTGTTTCTTAATAGCGTTATCGGAATCTTTTATTGAAATTTAAGAAGGTCAATACGTGAACGGTAGAAATTTCATTGAAAAAATTTAAAATATTAGATTATTAAAAAATTAGTTGAAACTAATACTTTATGGCGGAGATGAGAGGGTTCGAACCTCCGCGCCGTGTTACCGACCTAACTGTTTAGCAAACAGTCCCCTTCACCACTTGGGTACATCTCCATTTATTATATTAAGAAAAGTTAGATATTTTTTTAAGTATCTAACTTTTACTTTGGCGGAGAGGGTGGGATTCGAACCCACGGTACGCTATTAACGCACGCCAATTTTCAAGACTGGTGCCATAAACCAACTCGACCACCTCTCCATATCTTGCGACAGTATTTATATTAGCACATTTTACTGTCGCTTGTCAATACTTTTTTAAATTTTTTATATTTAGTTAACATTTAATAAGCCTAGCATTCTTTCAAGATCTTCATTATTATGGTATTCTATGATAATTCTCCCCTTTCTTTTACCTTGATCAAGTTTAACTTTAGTTCCAAAAAATCCTTGAAATTTATCTTCAATATCTTCATATAAATATTTATATTTAGGATCCAATTTCTTTTCTTTTTTAGTAGTTCTATTTTTACTTTCAGCTTGTCTTACAGATTCTCCTCTTTCAATCATTCTTAATGCTACTTCATATTGGCGTTGTGGATCATCAATTCCAGCAAGAGCTTTGCAATGTCCTTCTGTTAATTTTCCCTGTTTTACCAATTCTAATACATCTGGTGCTAAAAATAATATTCTTACAGTATTTGAAATACTACTTCTGCTTTTACCTATTTTTTTAGAAACTTGTTCTTGTGTCATTCCATATTTGTCCATTAATTGACGAATTCCAAGTGCTTTTTCATATGGATTCAAATCTTCTCTTTGAATATTTTCTATTAATGCTATTTCTCTATTTATTTGATCATCATCTTCTCTTATTATTGCAGGTATTTCATTTAAACCAGCTATTTTAGCAGCTCTCCATCTTCTCTCTCCTGCAACAATGGCATAATATCCCTCTTGTTTTGCTACTACAATTGGTTGTATAACACCATATTCTTTTATAGATTCAGCCAACTCATCTAATGATTCTTGGTTAAATGTCTTTCTTGGTTGTTCTCTATTAGGTTCTACTTCTGTTATTTTTAAATTTTTTAAATTCCCACTAACTTCCTCTTCAATAATTTGGTCTGATACTTGATTTTGTGTTTCTAATGTTGCTCCTCCAAATAGTGCATCTAATCCTTTGCCTAATCCAGTCATTTTTGGCATATTTATCACCATACCTTTCTATGCAAACTAATTATACTTTTTGTAAAACTTCTTTATTTGCTATATTTTGTTTTTCTAATTGTTGCGTATTTTTCAAAAGCTCTTTTGTAAATTTTTCATAAGCTTTTGCACCTTTAGATCTCGGATCATATATTGATATTGGCATTCCATAACTTGGTGCTTCACTTAATCTTACATTTCTTGGAATTACTGTTTTGTATACCTTATCTTCAAAATATTTTTTTACCTCTTTTACAACTTGATTTGAAAGATTTGTTCTTGCATCATACATTGTAAGTAATGCCCCTTCAATTTCCAAGTTTTTATTTAAATGTTTTTTTACTAGATTTACAGTATTTAACAATTGTCCCAACCCTTCTAGTGCGAAATATTCGCATTGTACAGGTATTAAAACACTATCAGATGCAGTAAATGCATTTAATGTTATTAATCCTAAAGATGGCGGACAATCTATTAATATATAATCATATTGATCTTTTATTAAGTCTAGTTTTGCCTTTAATCTTTGCTCTCTTGACATCATTGGCACAAGCTCAACTTCAGCTCCTGCCAAACTAATGTTTGATGGACAAACTCTAAGATTTTTCACAACTGTTTCTTGTATTGTTTCATCAATTGTTGTATCTCCAACTAAAACATCATATACTGATAATTCTAATTCTTTTGTAACCCCTAATCCGCTTGTTGCATTTCCTTGTGGATCAGTATCTATTAATAATACTTTTTTGCCTTTTTTTGCAAGTAAAGTGCTTAAATTAACTGTCGTTGTAGTCTTTCCTACTCCACCTTTTTGGTTTGCTACTGATATTATTCTTCCCATTTTTACTCCACCCCTTCTGCACATAAACTTTTGTATTTTAATTTTGAATAATTTGTTTTTCATTTATTGCATATTTATAATATATAATAATAAAAAAATAGTCAAGCATTTTTCAAAAAATATTTTTATTTTTTATCTTTAAAATTTAATGCTAAAAAATACTCCACAAGTTTTTCCGTGGAGCATTTTTTATTTAATTGGTTCTTTACTTGGTGTACCTGGCTTTCTAGGATATTTGTTAGGTGTACTTTTTTCTTTATTTATTAAAATTATTGTTCTTCCAATATCACTATTAGGTAAATTAAATTCATCAATTTTATTTATTTTACCACCAAGAATTTCAATTGCATTCTTCGCATCATTTATTTCATTATTTGCATCAGCAGCTTTCATACTTATTACTTTTCCCCCAATTTTTACAAGAGGAATTAAATATTCAGATAATGTAGAAAGATTTGCTACTGCTCTAGATGTAGCTATATCAAAACTTTCTCTATATTTTTTGTTTTGCCCAAATTCTTCTGCTCTTGAATGAATAATTTCAATATTTTCCAAATTTAATTCTTTAATAACTTCTTGTAAAAATATTAATCTTTTATTTAATGAATCTACTAATGTTATTTTTAAATCAGGTCTCATAATACTTACTGGAATCCCAGGAAATCCAGCTCCAGTGCCTACATCAACTATTTTTGCATCTTTTTCTATATATTTCAAAATTGTAATAGAATCTATAAAATGTTTTAAAATTATTTCTTCTGGTTCAATTATTGCTGTTAAATTTATTTTTTGATTCCATTCAATCAATAATTCCATATATTTATAAAATTTGTCTAATTGCTCCACAGAAAAATCTATACCTAAAACCATTGATTTTTCTCGCATTGACTCATAAAACTTTTCTTTTTCCATTAATTTTATCCTTTCTATTTATCTTTTTTTAGATTGTAAATATACAAGTAAAACTGCTATATCTGCTGGTGAAACTCCTGAAATTCTTGATGCTTGACCAATTGAATGAGGCTTGTGTTTATTTAGTTTTTGTCTAGCTTCTAAACTAATTCCACTAATTTCATTATAATCTATTTCTTCAGGAAGCAATTTTTTCTCCATTTTTTCGAATTTTTCAACTTGTGCTTCTTGCATTTTTATATATCCTTCATATTTTATTTGAATTTCTACTTCTTCTCTTACTTGTTCACCTAAAATTGGTCTATTTTTATCAATTTCTGCAAGTGCTTCATATGTAATTTCTGCTCTTTTTAATAACTCTGAAAGCTTTGTACCTGTAGTAAGTTCAGCTGTTCCACATTTTCTCAAAAAACTATTTACTTCTTCTGTTGGTTTTACAATTGTTTCTTTTAATCTATTTTTTTCTTCTTCTATTTTTTTCTTTTTTTCTAAAAATTTAGCATATCTTTCATCTGAAATTAATCCAATTTCATGACCTTTTTCTGTTAACCTTAAATCTGCATTATCTTGCCTTAAAAGCAGCCTATATTCTGCTCTAGAAGTCATCATTCTATATGGTTCATTTGTACCTTTTGTTACAATATCATCAATTAAAACACCTATATATGCCTCTGTTCTATCTAAAATAAATGGTTCTAAGCCTTTTATTTTTCGTGAAGCATTTATTCCTGCAATCAAACCTTGACATGCAGCTTCTTCATATCCAGAAGTACCATTTGTTTGACCCGCAAAAAATAATCCACTAATTTTTTTATATTCTAAAGATAATTTTAATTCTGAAGGATCTATACAATCATATTCTATTGCATATGCTGGTCTCGTAAATTCGCAGTGCTCTAGGCCTGGAAGTGTTCTATACATTGCAATTTGCACATCTTCAGGAAGTGATGAACTCATTCCCTGAATATACATTTCATCAGTATCTATACCTATTGGTTCTACAAAAACTTGATGTCTTTCTTTATCTGCAAATCTAACAACTTTATCTTCTATTGATGGACAATATCTTGGACCTGTTCCCTCTATTACACCTGAATATAATGGAGATCTATGCAAATTTTCATGAATAATTCTATGTGTTTCTGAATTTGTATATGTTAAATAACAATCAACTTGCTCAAAATCTTTCATTTTATCTTCAAATGAAAATGGTATTATGTCAACATCTCCTTTTTGTATTTCCATCTTTGAAAAATCTATACTTTTTCTATTAATTCTTGCTGGTGTTCCTGTTTTAAATCTAATTAAATTTATCCCTAATCTTTTAAAACATTCAGATAATTTATTTGCTGGAAATACACCATCTGGGCCACTTTCTTTTGTATAATCACCTATAAATATTTTCCCTTTTAAATAAGTTCCTGTTGCAACAATAATTGTTTTTACATTATATATTGCCCCTACATCTGTTTCAATAGATTTTATTCTATTTTCTTCTAATTTTATGTCTACTATTTCCGCTTGTTTTAGTTCTAAATTATTTTGTTTTTCTAATGTATGTTTCATTTCCATTTGATATCTTTTTCTATCTGCTTGTGCTCTCAATGAATGCACTGCTGGGCCTTTTGAAGTATTTAACATTTTTATTTGAATCATTGTTTTATCTATATTTTTAGCCATTTCTCCGCCAAGTGCGTCAATTTCTCTTACTAAATGGCCTTTTGAACTTCCACCTATATGTGGATTACATGGCATATTTGCTACAGCCTCTAAGCTTATAGAGAAAATTATTGTTTTCATTCCAAGTCTTGCAGCAGCTAAAGCAGCCTCACATCCAGCATGTCCTGCACCTATTACAGCAACATCATAATCTCCTGCATAATAACTCATTTATTTTCACACTTCTTTCTTCATAAAATTCTATTTTTCTTTAATTTGTTCTCACCCGGTTTGAATTTTCGACTATAAGAAGAAAATTTCAAAGGACTAACAATTATATATTCTAATTAAATATTCTTGTCCAATAATTATTACATTTTATTTCGGTTTATTTTCGCCATATTTCAATTTTAACTATTTATTTGATAAATTATATATCTTTGAAATTAAATTGGCTAATTTTTGATTTTAAGAGTTCGCTTTTTCTATTTACCTAAACAAAATTTCGAAAAAATTTCATTTATAATATCTTCACTTACAACTTCACCTGTAATCTCTCCTAAATCCTCTAAAACGCTTTTTATATAAATAGTAATGATATCTATAGGCATACACATATTTAATGCCTCATTTGCCTTTTTAACGTTTTCTAGAGCTTTAGAAATTATATTTTTATGACGAATATTTGTAATTAAAATTTCATTATCAAAATTAATTTCATTTAGACTAAATAATTCTGAAATTTTTTCATATAATTCATCAATTCCAATTTTGTTTAAAGCAGAAATTTTTAAAATACAATTTGAGACATTTGTCAATCTTTCATCATTTTCATTTAAAATCATATTTAAATCTGATTTATTTAATAAAATTATTGACTTTTTATTTTTAATTAAATTTAAAATCTCAATATCTTCATCATCTAAATCTTTAGAACTATCGAAAATAGCAATAATCAAATCAGCATCTTCTGCTTGTTTAATTGATTTTTCAACACCAATTTTTTCAACAATATCAGAAGCTGCTCTAATTCCTGCTGTATCAATTAATTTTAAAGGAATACCTTTAATTGTAACAAATTCTTCAATTGTATCTCTTGTAGTTCCAGCAATATCAGTTACAATGGCTCTTTCCTCATTTAAAATTGCATTTAAAAGAGAAGATTTACCTGCATTTGGTTTTCCTATAATGGCTGTTTTTATACCATCTTTTATAATTTTTCCATTATCAAAAGATTTCTCTGATTTTTCCAATCTTCTATTTACATTTTGCAACATATTTCTCATTTCATTTTCTTGAACTTCTGGAGTATCATATTCAGGGTAATCAATAGTAACTTCAATATTTACTAGAACATCTAATATTTCTTGTTTAATATCTCTAATTTCTTTTGACAAATACCCTTCTAACTGCTTTATTCCACTTTTAGCTTCTTTATCTGATTTTGCATTAATTACATCAATTACAGATTCAGCTTGTGCTAGATCTATTCTTCCATTTAAAAATGCTCTTTTGGTAAACTCTCCTGGTTCCGCAAGGTCTGCCCCATTTTTTAAACAAAGTTCAAGAATTTTTTTCATAACAATATTTCCACCATGTGAGCTAATTTCACACATATTCTCTGTAGTATAGCTTTTTGGTGATTTATAGTAAGCCACTAAAACCTCATCAATTATATCATCATTATCAACAATAGTTCCATATTTTATTGTATATCCTTTTATATCTTCAATTTTTTGATATGTTTTTGGTTTAAATATTTTTTCTAAAACATTAAATGAGTCTTCTCCACTCATTCTTATTATTCCAATTCCTCCAATCCCTGGAGCTGTAGAAATTGATGCTATTGTGCTCATTTTATTCCTCCTCATATATTCAAAAAAGTCAAAGTCCCTTTAATCTTTTGCATGATTAAAATCTGAACTTTGACTTCTGATTTTATTTATTATTTTATTGTTTTTTTGATATTACAATTCTTCTTCTTGGCTCTTGCCCTATACTTCTTGTTTCTACATATTCATTTTCTTGTAAAAAGCTGTGTATTATCTTTCTTTCATATGCTTGCATTGGTTCTAATGTTATTGCTTTTCCAGTTTTTTCAACTAACTTAGCTTTTTTTCTAGCCACATCTTGAAGTGTTTTTATCCTTTTTTCTTTATAATTTTCTATATCTAATCTTACAACTACTCTGTTTTCTGACTTTTTATTAGCTATATTTTTTAAAATATTTTCTAAAGCATATAATGCTTCTCCCCTATATCCTATAAGGTTTCCAATATTTTCTCCATTTATATCTATATATAAACATTTTTCTTTTAATTCTATTTTGTATTCTGCTTTATTCCCTAATTTAGGAACAAATTCTTTTAAAAATGTTTCTATATCTTTTCTTGCCTCTTCAAGTTCTTGTTCTGTAGTTTCAATTTCAAATTCTTCTGGTTTTTTTGCTTCTTTTTCTTTTAATTCTACTTTTACAACTTTTGGAGCTAGTATATCAAAAAAACTTTTTTTATTTTCTTCAATAACTTTTATATCAACCAATTCTTTTGGAAGACCTATTTGTTTTAAGCCTTTTTCTATAGCTTCTGATGTTGTTTTACCCTCTACTGTTATACTTCTTGCCATTTTAATTTTCCTCCTCGTCCTTTAGAAGTTTATTTAATATTAATCTATCTGCAATCATTAATAAACTATTTACTAACCAATATAATGCTAGTCCTAATGGCGCTATAAGTGCTACAGCTAAATACATTATAGGCATCATTAGATTCATATTTTTATTCATTTGAGCCATTGGATCAAATTCCTCTTCAGGTTTAGCTAATGATTTTTCATTACTATTTTCTACAACCTTTTTCTTTGGCTTTGATGATGCTGTTGCTACTTTCATGGAAATTACTGAAACAATTACATATGCAATTGGTATTATATATGCTTTCCAATCTGAACTTTTTGTTGGTACTTGTGCTAAATCTAAGCCTAAGAAATCCATATTTATATTTAATGAATCTAATTCTTCATCTTTTATTTCTGAATTTGAATTATTTTCATTTTCGCCTTCACTATTTGTATTTTCAGTCTTTTTCAAACTTCTAATATTGTCTAACTCTCTAATGATTTCAATTTCTGGATATGCACTATTTGTACTTAAATTATTTTCTTGTAATATTTTATAATATTTATCTATAACTTCAGGCTCAGCTTTTTTCATATATGTTAAAGGTGAACGTACTAAATAAAATACTGCAAATAATAAAATTAATTGTACAATTGCACTTAAACACCCACTAAATGGGCTCATATTTTCTGATTTATATAATTCCAGTGTCGCTTGATTTAGCATTTCTGGATTATTTTTATATTTGAACTGTATTTCTTTCATTTTTGCTTGTATTTTAGTAGATTTTTTAAGCGTTTTTTGCTGTTTTATAGTTATAGGTAACATTGCTATTTTTACTAATATTGAAAATATAATAATAGCAATACCATAATTTTGCACTATATTATACACAAAATTTAATACATATCCAAATATATCTGCAAAAAATGATAACATTTTTATTACCCCTTTCTACTTTAATGGGTCATATCCTCCTTTTGAAAAAGGATTACATTTTAAAATCCTTACAAATCCTAACATACAACCTTTTATTACTCCATATTTTTCTATTGCTTGTTTTGTATATTCTGAACATGTAGGATAAAATTTACATCTTATATTTTTAGCTTCTAAAAATTTTGATATATTTTTTTGATAAAATTCAATTAAATATATACATACTTTTTTCATATTTTTTCTTCTTCTTTTAAAATTCCCGCTTTCTCAAAAATTTTTTGCATCTCAATAAAAACTTCTGAAAATTTTATATCTGATATGCAAAATTTTTTATTCATTAGAATTACTATACTATAACCTTCTATAACTTGTCCTTCTAGCCTTGTATAGCATTCTCTTATTATTCTTTTTACTCTATTTCTTTGGAAAGCTTTTCCATTTTTTGTGCCTACTGCAATTCCTAATAAATTCAAATTTTTATTATTTTTTAAAATAGAAATTTCTATCTCTTTTTCTGCAAAGAATTTTCCTTTTGATAATACTGCTCTAAATTCATAATTCTTTTTTAGCATTTTTGTTTTTTTCATTTTCTACTTCTTTTACTCCTCATATCTAAAGAACTTTTAGGAATAATGAATAATAAAACAACTAAAGGCCTAGACCTTTAGTTAATTTTCTAAGCACAGATTTTTTTTCTTCCTTTTGCTCTTCTAGCTTTTAATACATTTCTTCCTGCTCTTGTTGACATTCTTTTCATAAATCCATGTTCTTTCTTTTCTTGTCTATTTTTTGGTTGGAATGTTCTTTTCATTATATTGCACCTCCTAAAATTTTTAGTTATATATCAATTCCTTTATGGAAAATTGTTACAATAACAAGTACATCGATTATACTACATATTTTCTTGCTTTGTCAATAGTTTTAAAAAAATATCTAAAACAAAATTTTTTTATATTTATTTTTTTACATAAAATCTTTCAAATTTTTGTAATATTTTTGTCATAAAAGGATATTTTTCCACAGTTTTTTAAAACTTATCCACAATTTTTAAAAATTATCCACAATTATCTTGACTTATTGTGTAAAATTTTGATATTATACTGAAAAAGAAAAGATAGGGGATTTATTAAAAACAGTATTTCAAAAAGCCTGTTCGTATAAAATTAACTATTTATTACATAATTATTACAAAGTTATCCACACCTGTGGAAAACTTTGTGGATAACTTTTCGATTTTTAATTTTTGAAAGGATGTTTTAATATGCAAATTGACAAAGACGAACTACTAAATCAAGCAAAAGAACTACTAAAAATTGAAGTTACACCAATTGCGTATGACACTTGGTTAAAAACTTTAGAAATCATGGAAATAACAGATAATCATATCGTCTTAAAAGCAACATCAGAATATCACCATGACTTAATAAAAGGGAGATATGCTGATTTAATCCTAAATACTTTCAAATACATAACAAACAAAGAATGGACATTTTCAGTGTGTTTTGATGAAGAAGACAAAAAAACATCAGTAATGGATAATACAATAATTTCCAATTCACAAATAGACTCACAAGATCCAGAAATAGAAGCTTTAAACAGAACTCTAAATCCAAAATACACATTTGAAACATTCGTAGTTGGAAATAATAACCGTTTTGCACATGCAGCTGCAATAGCAGTAGGAGAAAAGCCAGGAGAATCTTATAATCCATTATTTTTATATGGTGGTGTAGGATTAGGCAAAACTCACTTAATGCATGCAATAGGAAATAGAATTTTGCAAAATAACAGGTCAGCAAAAATTCTATATGTAACTTCTGAAAAATTCACAAACCAACTAATTAATGCAATAAAAGATAATAAAAACGAAGTATTTAGAAACAAATATAGAACAATTGATGTTTTACTAATTGACGATATCCAATTTATTGCTGGAAAAGAACGAGTTCAAGAAGAATTTTTCCACACATTTAATGCTTTATATGAAGATAAAAAGCAAATTATTATTTCCAGTGATAAACCACCTAGAGAAATACAATTTCTTGAAGATAGGTTAAAATCAAGATTTGAATGGGGATTATTGGCAGATATTTCCTGCCCAGATTATGAAACCCGTTTAGCAATTTTAAGAAAAAAAGCTCAAGAAGAAAAAATTCTAATAGATGATAGCATTTTAGCTAATATAGCAAATAAAATTGATTCAAATATTAGAGAATTAGAAGGAGTATTTAATAAAATCATTGCAACAGCTTCACTTACACATGCTCCAATAACGATAGAATTGGCAGAAAATACCATAAATGAATTTAAAGCAGCAAGTGAAAAAGTACTTTCATCTGATTTTGTAAAAGAAACAGTAGCTAAATATTTTAATATAAATAAAGATGATTTAGCAAGTAATAAACGTTCAAATGAAATTGCTTTTCCAAGACAAATTGCGATGTACCTTTGCAGAGAAGTTGCAAACATGTCTTATCCTAAGATAGGAGAAGATTTTGGTAATAGAGATCATTCAACAGTAATGCATGCATGCAAAAAAATTGAAAAAGAAGTTAAAGATAAAAATAATACAAGATTAATTGTGGAAAGTGTGAAAAACATAATCATAAATGGTGAACAATAGAAAAATAAATGCTTCAGATACTGTTTTTGAAAATTTGTTCTCAAGGACAATTGTTTGGTTACATTTTATTTATCTTTACTTACGGAAGAGCTAGCTCAGATATCCACAGGCCACTGTTGAAACTGTGTTGATAAACTGTGAATAACTAGAATATCCACATAGCCAATTTAATAGTGTGGATAAATTGGGAAGTTTTCCACTAAGTTATACACAGACTTTTTACTTAGGGAATAAAAGTTTCCACATAGTTTTCCACATTATCCACAGTACCTAATACTATTACTACTAATAATATTAATATAATATAAAAATAAATATAATAATAAAGGAGAGACGCAAAATGAAAATTGTTTGTTATAAGGATAATATCCTTAAAGCACTAAATTCCGTAGTTAAAGGAGTTGCTTCTAAAACAACAATGCCTATACTAGAAGGAATACTTATACAAACTAATGATAATGAAATAAAATTAACAACTTATGACTTAGAAATCGGAATAGAATATGTAATGGAATGTGAAGTTAAAGAACAAGGTAGTACAGTTGTAAATGCAATAATGTTTAGTGAAATCATAAGAAAACTACCAGATACAGAAATTTATATAACATTAAATGAAAATAATTTATTAGAAATAGAATGTGAAGGATCATTATACAAACTAAGTACTATGAATCCAGAAGAATTTCCAGAATTACCAAAAATAGAAGTTGAAAATTCAATTGATTTAGAACAGAATATGTTGAGAAATATGATTAGAAAAACAATATTTGCAGTTAGTTCAGAAGAAAACAGGCCAATATTCACAGGTTGTTTATTCGAAGTGGAAAACAATAAGCTAAATGTTGTTGCAGTAGATGGTTTTAGATTAGCATTAAGAAGTATATATTTACAAAATAGGGTAAATGATTTTAAAGCAGTAATTCCAGGAAGAACATTAAATGAAATTAACAAAATTTTACAAGATTCATTTGATCATATAAAAATAGGAATTGCCAAAAATCAAGCATTATTTGAAATGGAAAATTGTAAAATTGTAACTCGTATATTAGATGGGGAATTTTTAAATTATAAATCAGTTATACCAAGTAGTTGGGAAACAAGGATTAGAGTTAATAAAAATAATTTACAAAATAGTTTTGAAAGAATTAGCTTAATTTCGGCTTCTTCAATTGAAAAAGAAAAAAAATATCCTGTAAAAGTTTTTGTTGATATAGGAAAATTAATTATTTCTTTTACAAATCAAACAGGAGAAGCAAAAGAAGAAATATTTGTTTCTACAGAAGGAAAAAATATAGAAGCAGGATTTAATCCAAAATATTTCCTAGATAGTTTAAAAGCTATTGATGATGAAGAAGTTTTTGTTGAATTTGGGACAAGTATATCCCCATGTTTAGTAAAATCTGTGGAAAACAATGAATATGTTTACATGATTTTACCAATTAGATTAAAAGAATAGAGGTTTGGTCAGAAATTTTCCTCTGACCAAATTTTTGTTAGGAAAACATATCAACAAGTATACATAAATGTAAAAAAATAAATTTAAAAAAATCAAAAAAAATTAAAATAATAAATAATTAAAAAATAGAAAAAATAGAATAAATTAGAATAAAATCGAAAAAAAAAGAAAACAAGAGATTAATATTTTTAGATTTTTATAATTATTATATAAAAATGGTTTACTTAATATAATAATTGTAAAAAAATAAAAAATAAATATAAAAAAATATTATGAAAAATAAAAAAAACAAAATAAAAAAGAAAAAAAAAAAATAAAAAAAAAAAAAAAAAAAAAAAAGAAAAAAAGTAAAAGAAATAAGAGTATTAGAAAGATAAACACAAGGTGTAAATATAAAGAGAAAAAGAGACGGAGGAAAAGTAGTAAGCATAGAAACATTAAAACCAGATATGGAAGATTCTATAGAATAAAAATAAAAATTAAAAAGAAGTGTAATTTATAGATTACATTTCTT
>CALXQP010000021.1 GCA_944390695.1 uncultured Clostridia bacterium | reverse complement strand
GATTCATTGTTTACTTTTCAATGTACTTTGTTTTGTTCTGGTTTATATAGAACGATTTGTATTTTACCATACCATTTTCTTTTTGTCAATACTTTTTTTGAAAATATTTTTAAATATTTTTTGCGTTGTTTTGGGGCAAAATAAAAAACTAGTAATTTGTTGTTTTTTGTTCTTTTTTGTTGTTACTTTATACTAATTTCTTGTGTATTATTTAAAATATTTTTTCTGTTGCTTGGTACGTTTTTTATCTTAACACAAGTTGTCGTATTTTGTCAATACTTTTTTTAAAAATTTTTTTGATTTTTTTTAATTATTTTTTCTAGTCTCTTTTTCCTTGTGTCTTTATCTATAATACCACCATTTTTAATTTAAGTCAATAGTTTTTTTATGTATTTTTTACCATTATATTTCTACTAAAATTAAATCTTCTCCTATACATTTAATTTTTTCCCATGGAATTTCAATATCATTATTAGAAGAAAATAAACTCATAAATTTGTTTGTGTTCCCTGGAACAATTATTGATGTTATTTTTCCTGTGCCTAAATCTGCACATACATCTTGGACATATCCTAATCTTTTGGCATCTAAAATATTAATAACTTCTTTGTGTTTAAAATCAAGCCCTTTATCTCCCATATGAACTTCTTTTCCTTTCTAAGACATATATATCATAATTCATTATATGTATCTTTTTTAAATTTGTTACTTCAAAGTAATGATTAATAATATTTTTTGCAAAAAACAACAACCACTATAATGTTTTTATTATTGTAGTGGCTGTTTATTTTATTTATAATATTTTTTCATATGCTCTAGTGCATTTTTTTCGAGCCTAGATACTTGTGCTTGTGATATTCCTATTTCATCTGCAATTTCCATTTGAGTTTTTCCATCAAAATATCTTTTTATAATTATATTTTTTTCTTTTTCATTTAGTTTTTTTAATCCTTCATTAATTGTCATTACTTCTGCCCAATTTTCATCATTGTTTTTGTTGTCTTTAACTTGATCCATTATGAATAGGTTTTCTGATCCATCATTATATATAGGATCTTGAAGTGATACTGGTACTTGTATTGCATCTAGACTTGCTGCAATGTCTTCTCTTTCTACTTTTAGTTCTTTGGCTATTTCTTCAATTGTTGGTTCTCTTCCTTTTTCTTTGCTAAATTTATCTTTGAATTGTATTGTTTTATATGCTAAATCTCTTACAGATCTACTTACTCTAATACTATTATTATCTCTTAAATATCTTCTTACTTCTCCTATTATCATTGGCACTGCATAAGTACTGAATTGTACTCCTTGTGATAAGTCAAAATTATCTATCGATTTTATTAATCCTATGCACCCTATTTGAAATAAATCGTCTGCATTTTCTCCTCTTCCATAAAATCTTTGTATAACACTTAATACAAGTCTTAGATTTCCTTTAATGAATTCTGTTCTAGCTTCTTCGTCTCCTTGTTTTATTTTTATAAATAGTTCATCTTTTTCTTTATTTGTTAGAACAGGTAATTGGGATGTGTTAACTGATGCTATTTCAACCTTATTAACCAAAATAATACCTCCCTTTACAAATAATGTTACTCACATTATTTCCAAAGAGAGGTTTTTTTATTCAATTATTATTTCTGCATCTTTTGGGCATATTTGTATAAAGGTATTTCCATCACTTACTTCTATTGTATTTCCATCCAAGTCTTTATATATTGTTTGAGATGCTCTTGCTACTTTTGTGCATTGGATTGGAATTGCATATCCATTTGTAATATAATATCCGTCAAATGTTCCTATGTTATCTAATCCTTGTCTACCTTTATTTTCACTATCATTTAATGTGTAATTGTCACATTTTGTTATGATAATATTTTTTGTTGTTATATCATCACCTGTTACATAGTCTGTTTGAATCTTTCCTCTTGCATATCTTGTGTATGTTTTTGTTTCTTCATTATATAAATATTTAACTTTTTGTAATGAAGAATGTGGTATCGTTATTGACAAAGCTTTTATAGCTTTTTCTTTGCTGTTAGTAGTTTGCGTTGTTTCTGTACTATTATCTATTGTTTGTTCTGTAACTTGCTCTGTTGTATTTTCAGTTACCGCTTCTGTTTGATTTTCTGCAGAACCATATTTTACATTAAGTTCTACATCTCCAGCAATATAATTTAATACACTTTTTTTGCTTGAGGTTGTTTTATATCCTTTTCTTTCTGCTATTTTTAATATGCTTTCTGTACTAGTAAATAGGTTATGTGGTGATGATTTACCCTTTACTCTCCAAAAGTCTTTGGCACTTTCTTGAATTCCATTTATATAGTCTATACCTAATGACTGAATGTCTCTTTGTGCTTGTGGACTCCAACCATGGTGTACATATATTGCATCATTTTCTAATGCATAGTCTAAGAAATAATGTCTTGAACTTCTGACTGGTCCTATTTCTTCAAGGTCTTGGTTTTTAAATAGTGCCATTAGTCTTGTTTCTCCACCTTCTACTATTATTTCATATACTAAATATGCTTTGTTTAAATTTGCTTGTGGCCATGCTCCTGTATGATTATCTATCATTACAGCTATAGGTCTTTCGTCTCCTTTAAAGATTTCTGGTTCTTTTTGCTCTACAACTAATTCATCATCATTTGGTTCTGTTTCATTTGTTGCAAAAGTATTATTGGGATTGTTCTGAATTTGATTATTTTCTGTTAGTATTTTATATATTAAAAATCCTCCACTTCCTATTATAAGAATTACAAGAATTACTACTAATATTACTATACCTTTATTTTTCATCTATTTCCTCCCTTGTTATTCCTAATCTTTCTAATATTTTTTCTTCTTTTGGTCTCATAACAAGTTTGTCTTCTTCTTTTATATGGTCATAGCCCATTAGGTGATAAAATCCATGTACTATCATATATGCTAATTCTCTCTCAAAGCTGTGCCCATATTCTTTTGCTTGTTCTTCTACTTTTTTTATTGAAATTATAATGTCTCCAAGAATGTCTTCATATTCAAAGTCTTTTTGTGCTATTTTTTTATCTAGTTCTTCTTTTTCAAATATTGGAAAAGATAAGACATCTGTTTCTTTGTCTACATTTCTGTATTGTTTATTTATTTGATGAATATTTTCTGGTGTTGTTAATATTATGCTTATATATAATTTTGAGTTTTCTATTTTTTCCTCTTTAAAGCATTGTTCAACTACTTTTTTTATTATTTCTTCATATTTTTCATTTTCTTCTAAATCTAGATATTCTATTTGATACATTTTTTACCTCGTTTTTTGTTATGCTATTTGTGCTTTTTTTATTGTTTTTCCTTTATATATAATATTTTGAGTTTTTCCTATTCTAATTTCTTTCATTGCTCCATAGTCTACTAATTTTCTTTTATAGTATTTTATTAGTCTACTATAATCTGTTTTGTCATTTCTGATTTTGCTTAGATCATTTTTTATGAATAGTATTTCTTTTTCTTTGACATATTTTATGAAGTCTTTTTCTTTTAGTTTTTCAATTTGCTTGTATTGATCATAGAATTTTTTGAATTCTTCTCTTTCTTTTGTGTTTTCCCAATATACTTTTGTTGATAATAGTTCTACATTGTAGTTTTCTATTAGGTTTAATACCATTGTATATGCTTTTTCTCTTTTGGCTGCTATTTTTGTGTCTTGTACTAAACTTCTTGCATCTTTTAGGAGTTTCATATAACATTGTTCTGCAACTACTAGTGGCAAACTGTGTGTAAATAGGTTTCTACTTATTTTTAATAATATCATATTTTTTTCGATGTTGTCTCTTGTGTCTAGTTTTCCTACTGAGAATCTTTCGTATTCTTTTATAATAGATTCTATTTTTTGGTCTGGCTCTTTTAATGGTATTATGTTTTGTATATAGTCTTCTAATGTGCTGAATATTTTTACATATATCCAGTCTTTGCTTGAATCATATATGTTTGTTGTGTCTGCTAATTTTATTGAATAGTTTTTTAGTATTCCTTTATATAGTGTGTCTTGTTTTGAGACATAGAATTTGTTGTATTTTTCTATTAGTTTTTCTTTTCCACTGTTTTTCACGCTTTCATGGTCAAGTTCTATTAAGTATTTTTGTTTTCTGTATTTGTATTCGTTGTATTCACTTTCTTTTAATTGTACAATTCCATAATATTGTGATAATGCTGTGCTTTCAAATTGTGTTGCTGTGTTGTTTTTTACTTTTTTGTATATTGTGTCTAATACAAA
This sequence comes from uncultured Clostridia bacterium, assembly GCA_944390695.1. Lineage (GTDB taxonomy): Bacteria > Bacillota > Clostridia > TANB77 > CAG-508 > CAG-269. Next base: position 23,696 of record CALXQP010000021.1, on the reverse strand, counting down.
TTTGTCTAGTGCTTCTAAATATGCTGTATATGCTTCTTCATATTTTTTTTCTGATTCGTCTTTGTTTTCTTTTTCATTTGTATATGCTTCATATGCTTTTACTACTATATTTCTTTTCATTGAAATTCTTAAGCTATTGAATCCAATTTGTGTTGGTATTAATAGTTTTGTTAGTGTGTTTGTTAATTTGTTAAAAAATGTTTTATCTGTGCCTACTACTCTTAGGCTTCTCTCTTCCATAGTCTTACCTTTCCTTTCCAGAATATTGTTATTCTAAGTTTTGGCAAGCAGGTATGTTTTATCGTTTGATTTCTTTTGTCTATATGTTGTCTTTTATTTTTTCCTGCATTCCTATATTTTCAATTACTTCATATGTTACGCTTACTTCTATGTATTCTTCAGTTTCTGTTACTTCTGCATTTTTACCTAATATATTTTTACCAACTCCTATTTCTTGTTCTATTTCTTGCTCTAATTCTTTTGTTCCTATTTCTGTTGCTTCTTCAACAGTGTATTCTTTTTGAACTTCTTGTAGTTCTTGGTTGGTAATTTTAATTATTGAAATAGGTAAATATAAATTTGAAAATATTTTAAACTTTTTTTCTGTTTCTATTGTATCATAAAAATTAAATTTTGAAATAGTTTTATAAAAATTTATTTGAAAATTATTAAATTTTATACCATATTTACTTTCTTTTTTCCCTGTTTTGACATTTTCCTCCTCATTTAAATATATTTTATCTGTTTTGGTATATTCTACAATTGCTTTTACTTCTCCTAAACTATGTACTAATCTTGAACCTGTATATTTTCCTTCCATAACTCCTTGTATTAAAACTTGCCCTTGTTCTACTTTATCACCTGGCTTTACCTTTGCAGTCCCATTTTGAGCAACTATTTGTGTTATTGTACCTGTTTTATTTGCAATTATATTACAATATTCATTATCATCTACTAATTCTGGAGCTTCTTTCATTTTAACCAATTTTACTATTGCATTTGTACCTTTTAAATCTATTCCTATCCAAGATATATCATCTCTTTCTAATCTTATTTTATTTATTATTTCCTGTGTATTTACTTTACCTTTACTCATTCCAGTTTGTAATCCCGCTTTTTCTATATCTTCTTCTATATTTTCTAATTTTAAATTATCTTCTATTTGGATTTCTATATTCCATACATAATTTGAACTTACATATAATGCTATTAAAATTATTATTAATGATATTACAAAAGATTTTCTTTTTCTATACCTATTTAAAAAAAATGGAATACCTTTTTTTCTTTCAATTCTTATCCTACATTTTAATTTTTTTGCCACATCTATTGCTCTATAAAAATCCTGTATTCCTATATTTAAATGTAATTTAACACCTTTTTCTCTTTTTAAATTCCATATTAATATTTTATTTGTCGTACATATATTTATAAATCTCTCTATATAATAACCTTCTACTGTTATTCTAACATAGCCTAATATATATTTAAATAAAATTCTAATAAGCATATATGTCCTCTCTTTCTTAAATAGTTATAAATTCTTATTAATATGGTTCATAATTTTAGTCTTCAATTCTTTCAAACTCAATATTATCAATTTTTCCTGTTATTTTTATATCATCATTTGTCATCTTTTCTAAATTTAAATTCATTCCATTAATATTAACTATCCCAATATGAGTACTAATACTTGCAAAAAGATCTTCATATTCAAGAATTCCTTTATAATTTTCTAAAATCAATTCATTAAAACCTATAATTGTAAGTTTAGGAGTATTAGAATATACTTCTTCTGGCATTTCTAAAATTTTATCTAATCTTCTTTTTTTCATATTTTATCTCATTCCTTTCCCACGTCACCAATCTTACATCTCAAATTGTTCCAATAATTTAAACTCATATCCCTGTTTTTTAGCTTCTTTTATAATTGCATCTAAAACTTCTGCATTAGTTTTTGAATTTGGATGTAATAACATTATTTCTCCACAATGTAAATTATCTATTATCATTTTTTCGCTTTCTTCTATTGATGGCTGTTTCTTTTCATCCCAATCAAAATATGCAAAACTCCACATTACAGTTTTATAACCAAGTGCTGCAGTCTTTTGCAAAGTTCTTTGGTTAAATTCTCCTTTTGGAGGTCTTAAAAATTTCATTTCATATCCGAATTTTTCATATACTGCCTGATGTAATCTCATTATTTCACCTTCTATTTGCTCATTATTTATACTTGGCATACTTTTATGATTTACAGTATGATTTCCTACTTCATGCCCTTCTTTAATCATTCTTTCAACTAAATCTGATGCAGTATTTAAATAATGTGATGTTATAAAAAATGTTGCTTTTACATCATTTTCTTTAAGTGTATTTAAAATCTTATCAGTATATCCAGCCTCATAACCTTCATCAAAAGTTAAATAAATTATCTTTTTCATATCTTTTCCTAAACAAATTCCACCATTTTCTTCTAATAATGTTTTATTAGAAGCTCCAACATCTGGTTGCATATTATTTTTAGCTCTTTTTATACCCCAACCAATTGTTTTTTCACCTAATGAACTATTTACAGGTGATAAAATCTGATTATTTGCAGATATTACACTTATAATAAATATTGCAAATATCGCCATTATAGTAATTATTGTTTTACTTTCCATTTTTAATTTTTTCATTACACACCATCCTTTTTTTAATTTTATGTGTAATATGAGGAATTATTACTATATAAAACATCAATTACTTTATTTTACCGATTTGAGTTTTTTCCTATAATTAAAAGTCTCAAGTGAATAGCAGATTGTAGCTTTTATTGTAACTTAAATTTTAAACCTGTATTACGTTTTTTGCTATCAACATTTTTTATCATATAATCAACTACTTTGTCATTTCCAATTACTATAAGCAATTTTTTAGCTCTAGTAATACCTGTATATAAAAGATTTCTTGTAAGAAGCATAGGAGCAGCTTGTGGAATAATCATAATAACAACATCAAACTCACTACCTTGAGCTTTATGTATTGTAATACAATAACTATGTTCTATTTGCTCAAGATCACTAAATTCATACCAACATATTTTATTATCATCAAATTTGACTCTTAAATTTTTTTCTTTTTCATTAATATTTGTAATTATCCCTGTTTCTCCATTAAAAACTCCATTTCCAACTTCAATTTTATCTCCATCTCTTTTTTCCCAGCTTATATCATAATTATTTTTTACTTGCATAACTCTGTCACCAATTCTAAAAACCGCACCCATACTCGCTCTTTCAGGCTCTCCATCTTTATGAGGGTTTAATTCTTGTTGTAATGCTTTATTCATTTCTTTAGTTCCAAGTAATCCTTTTTTAGTAGGTGTTAAAACTTGAATATCTTCAAAAAAATCATAATTTCCAAACTTTTTTAATCTTCCATTACATAATGATAAAACTTGTTCTAAAACTCTATCTTGGTTATTTTCTTTTATGAAAAAGAAATCTTGATTTGAATCAGCCTGTAATTCTGGATCATCTTTATCAATAAAACCTTTTCCACAATTTACTCTATGTGCATTAACAATTATTTTACTTTTTGCAGCTTGTCTGAAAATTTTATCAAGATGAACTGTTTTAATTTTTTCTGAAGCTATTAAATCTTGTAATACACTTCCTGGCCCAACTGATGGTAATTGGTCACTATCCCCTACTAATATAACTTTTGTTCCTTGATATATGCAATCTAGTAAATAACTCATTATAAACATATCTACCATTGAAACTTCATCAACAATTATTATATCTCCATCTATTGGTGCCCCTTTATATTCAGTATCTTGCTTAAAAAGTGATTCTTCATCTACTTTTCCAATTTCTAATAATCTGTGTAAAGTACTTGCTTCTTCTCCTGTTGTTTCTGTCATTCTCTTAGCCGCTCTTCCTGTTGGAGCACATAAAACAATTTTATATTTTTTTTGTTTATATATTTCTATTATACTTTTTATTATTGTTGTTTTTCCTGTTCCTGGGCCTCCAGTTATTATAGTTACATTATTATCATTTATTGCTTTTATTGCTTCTTTTTGTTTTTTTGTTAAGAGTATATCAGTTTTATCTTCAACTTTTTTTAATTCTTTTTCTATATTATCTACTTTTTTAATATTTCTTGATTTATCTAATTTTATTATTCTTTCTGCTATTTGTTTTTCTGCTTTATAAAATGAATATAAATATACCCATTCTTCTCCATCTCTATCTTCTACTATTATCTCATTATTTACATTTAAATTAATAATTCCATCTTCAATTACCAATTCACTTACATTTAATAATTGTTTTACATATTGAATTAAATTTTCTTTTAAAGTACAACAATGTCCATTATATGTAATCTTAATTAATCCATATTTTATTCCACTTTTTACTCTTTTTTGATTTTCTCTTTCTATTCCAAGTTCAAGTGCCATTTCATCTATTTGCTTAAAATCTACACCTCTTGAAATATCTATCAATATATATGGATTTGCTTCTATTTCTTCTATTGCATTTGCTCCTAATAAATTATATACTTTTTTAGCATTTTCTGCACCAATTCCAAATCTCTCCAAAAATCCTACTATTTGCCAAACTTCCCAATTTTCTATAAAACTTTCTGAAATTTCTATTGCCTTTTCTTTACTTATTCCTTTTACTTGTGCTAATTTATTTGGTTCAAATTTTAAAACATGTATTGTTTCTTCTCCAAATTTATCTACTATTTTTGAAGCAGTTGCAGGACCAACACCTTTAATATTCCCACTTGCTAAATATGTCTCTAATGCCCCTAATGTTTGTGGCATCATTTTTTCAAATGTTTCGATTTTAAACTGCTCACCATAATCTTTATGTTCTACAAATTTTCCAGTTAATTTTAAAGAATCTCCTTTATTTATAAATGGCAGATATCCTACTACTGTTATTTGCTCTTCTTCAGTATCTAAAACTCCTACTAAATAACTATTTACTTCATTTTGATATATTATGTCTGATAATACTCCTTCAATCTCTTCCAATTTCCGTCCTCTTTTCTCTTTTATTTCAACCAATTATATCAATTTTCGAAAAGTTTTTCAAGACATTTCCTTTTAAGTTTCGGTATTTTAAAAAAATACTAAAACTTAAATTTGTATAAATTATAGCAATCTCTAATTTTATAATATTTCTTTTCAAAATAGGGCAATTCCATAATTTTGGAACTGCCCTATTTCAGGTATTATAATATTATAATGCTAATTCAGCTTCTTGAACTAATTCTTGCATAAGATCTTTAACACAAACAATTTCTTTAATTTTATCCACATTGCTTCCACAAAAAATCAAACCTTCTTCAATATTACCTTTAACAGCATTAATAAGAGCTTTAGTAATACAATAAGGTGTTTCTGCTGGATTACATGTTTTTATACAATTATAACATCTAGTAATTTTATTTTTTCCTTTTTCTAGATTTTTAATAAATTCATTTCTAATAGCTCTACCTGGCATACCTACAGGGCTACTAATGATTTTTACATCTTCTTTTTTAGCATCAACATAAGCTTGTTTAAATTCTTGAGAAGCATCACATTCTTCTGTAGCAACAAATCTTGTTGCTAATTGAACTCCATCTGCTCCCAATTTTAAAAATTTTGCTATATCATTTCCGTCAAACACTCCACCTGCAACAACTACTGGAATTTCTTTTCCAGATTCTTTTTCTATTTCTTTTACTTCTTTTATTACATCAATTGCTATATCTTCTAATTTAGGTTTATTTTCTATATTTAATTCTTCTGGTTTGAAACCTAGATGTCCACCTGCTTCTGGTCCTTCAACAACAATCATGTCTGGAGCATAATTATATTTAGACATCCATATTTTAGAAATTAATTTAGCAGCTCTTCCTGAAGAAACAATTGGAGCAATTTTAGTTTTCGTACCTTTTATAAATGAAGGTAAATCTTTTGGTAATCCTGCTCCTGATACAATTAAATCAATTTTGTTTTTCACACATTGTTTAACTATATCTGCATAATTACTTAAAGCTACCATTACATTTACTCCAATTATACCTTTAGGTGCAATTTCTCTTGCCTTTTTTATTTCACTATCTATTGCTTTTAAATTTGCCTTCATAGGATTTTTCTCAAATTCTGGATCTTGATAACCAATATCTGCTGTTGATATTATTCCAATTCCACCTTCTTTTGCAACATTACCTGCTAATTTATGCATTGAAACTCCTACTCCCATTCCACCTTGCATAATTGGATATTTAGAAATAAGGTCTCCTATTTTTATTCCTTTTAATTTCATATTGAAATTCTCCTCTCTTGATTTGCCGAAATTTGCATTTGTAGAACAAATAAGAAAAATTTTCAATTTTTCTTTAATTTGTTCTTGCCCGATTTGAGTTTTCGACTGTAAGGAGAAAATCTCAAAGGGCTAGCGATTGTAGCTTTTTATATAATAGGAAAGTATAACTTTCCTATTATATAAATTCATAAAATCTTTGTTTCAAACTTTACATATTAAATTCTTTTTTTATAAAAGAAGTATCATAATTATTATCAACAAAATTTTGATTTTCTAAAATTTGATACAAAAAATCTCTATTAGTATCAATACCATCTATAACAAGTTCTGCTATTGCACTTTTCATTTTCGCAATAGATTCTTCTCTTGTTTTACCATGAACTATAATTTTTGCAAGCATAGAATCATAATTTTGTGGAACAGTATATCCTGAATAAATTGCAGTATCTACTCTAATTCCATTTCCACCTGGTAAGTGAAGTCCTGTAATTGTTCCAGGACATGGCATGAAATTTTTACTTGGATTTTCTGCATTTACACGAACTTCTAAACTATGTCCATCAATTTTTACATCTTTTTGCTCATAATTTAGTTTTTCCCCACTTGCTATTTTTATTTGTTCTTTAATAATATCAATACCTGTTACCATTTCTGTTACAGGATGTTCAACTTGTACTCTTGTATTCATTTCCATAAAATAAAAATCTTTATTTTTATCAACAAGAAATTCTATTGTTCCTGCATTACTATATCCTATCTCTTTTACAGCCTTTACTGCAGTTTCACCCATTTTGTTTCTTATCTCATCTGTTATAAAACTACTTGGAGTTTCTTCCATAATTTTTTGATTTCTTCTTTGAACAGAACAATCTCTATCTCCTAAATAAATACAATTTCCATGTTCATCTGCAAGAATTTGAATTTCTATATGACGTGGATTTTCTACGAATTTTTCCATATATAAACTGTCATCATTAAAAGAAACTTTTGCTTCTTGTTTTACTATATCATAAGCTTTTTTTAATTCGTCTTCATCATATGCAATTCTAATTCCTCTGCCTCCACCACCTGCTGATGCTTTTAAAATTACAGGATATTTTATCTCTTTTGCTAATTTAACAGCTTGTTCTTTAGATTGTATTAATCCATCTGAACCTGGTACAACTGGAACTCCCGCATTTTTCATAGTTTCTTTTGCTTTAGATTTATTACCTAATAATTCTATTAATTCATGTTTTGGCCCTATAAATTTTATCCCTATTTCTTCACACAATTTTGCAAAAGTTGCATTTTCAGATAAAAATCCGAATCCTGGATGAATACTATCTGCCCCAGTTAAACATGCTGCTTCTAATATTGCTTTTACATTTAAATAACTTTTATTTGAAGGAGCAGGTCCTATACATACTGCTTCATCAGCTAAAGTTTTATGTAATGCATTTTTATCAGCTTCTGAATATATTGCAACTGTACGTATTCCCATTTCTCTACATGCTCTTATTATTCTTACTGCAATTTCTCCACGATTTGCTATTAATACTTTTTTTAACATATTTCCTCCTATACTACTGCAAAAGTAAGTTCACCTTTAGCAGCAATTTTTCCATCAACTGTAGCTATTGCCTCTCCAACTCCTATAGGTCCTTTTCTTTTAATAATTTTAACTTCTAATTTTAAAACATCTCCTGGTACAACCATTTTCTTAAATTTCATTTTATCAATTCCGCCAAATAATGCATTTTTACCCTTATTTTCTTCCATTGACAATATAGCAACAGCTCCAGTTTGAGCTAATGCTTCAGTTATTAGCACTCCTGGCATTATTGGGTTTCCAGGAAAATGTCCTTGAAAATACCATTCATTTATATTTACATTTTTATATGCAATTGCACTTTCTCCAGGTACATATTCTTCAACTTTATCAATCATCAAAAATGGAGCTCTTTGTGGTATAATTTGCTCAATTCCATTTATATCTAACATTTCGTTTCCTCCTTTTTAATCAAAAATAAATTATTTTATCTTAAATAAAGTTGTTCCATATTCTACCATATCTTCATCTTTTTTAAGTATTTCTACAACTTCTCCATCAAATTCAGATTCAATTTCATTCATCAATTTCATCGCTTCAACTATACAAACCACTTGACCTTTTTTAACTTTATCTCCCACTTTTACAAAAGGTTCAGCTTTTGGAGATGGACTTGCATAAAAAGTACCTACCATAGGTGATTTAATTTCTTTATAATTTTCTTCTTTCTCCTTAATCTCCACCTTTTCAGCATTTATTTTATTTTCCACATTATTTGAAATAACTGGTGCTGAAGCTGTAACTGGCATAGAAACTGGAACAGTATTTGGCAAAATTTTATTATTACCTTTATCCATTTTTATTTTTAAACCATTTGGAAACTCTATTTCTAAAGAATTTATATTAGAAGTTCCAAGGTCTTGTATCATTTTTTTTACATCTTCTTCAATTTCACTATAATTCATTTTCTTCTCTCCTTAATTGATAATTTAAGAACCGGCACCAAATTAACACATGGCCAAAATGGCAAAAAGAGAACCGGCACCAAATTAACATTTTTTTAATAATATTGAAGCATTATGTCCTCCAAATCCTAATGAATTTGACATTGCATAATTTACTTCTACATTTCTTCCCTTATTTGGTACTATATCTAGATCACATTCTTCATCTGGAACTTTATAATTAATTGTTGGTGGAACAAAATTATCTGCAATTGATTTTGCACATATAACTGCTTCTACTCCACCTGCTGCTCCTAGCAAATGTCCTGTATTTCCTTTTGTTGAACTTATCATTACTTTTTTTGCAGCCTCTCCAAATGCAGTTTTAACTGCTGATGTCTCACAAGAATCATTTAAATGTGTTGATGTTCCATGTGCATTTATATATGTAATTTCTTCTGGTTTTACTCCAGCTTCTTCCATTGCAACTTTCATTGCTCTAGCTCCACCTTCTCCTCCTGGAGCTGGTGATGTTATATGATATGCATCAGATGTTGCACCATATCCAACTATTTCTGCATATATTTTTGCACCTCTCGCTTTTGCATGTTCTAATTCTTCTAAAATTACTATTCCTGCACCTTCTCCCATAACAAATCCGCTTCTTTCTTTATCAAATGGCATACTTGCTCTATTTTTATCTGTTTCCTGTGTTAAAGCTTTTATATTTGTAAACCCTGCTATTCCTGATGGTGTAACAGATGCTTCTGTTCCTCCTGCTATAATAATATCTTGATATCCATGTTTTATCATTCTAAAACTTTCACCTATACAATGTGTTCCACTTGCGCAAGCAGTTACCATTGATATAGACTCACCTTTTACTCCTAAATCTATAGCTACATTTCCAGCAGCCATATTTCCTATACACATTGGAATAAACATTGGAGATATTCTATCTGGACCTTTTTCAACTAAACTTCCAATATCTTTTTCAATTGTTGCAAGTCCGCCAATTCCTGAACCTACTATTACTCCAACTCTTTCCATATTTTCTTTTTCTTTATCTAAGCCACTATCTTTCCAAGCTTCCCTTGATGCGATTATAGCATATTGAGAGAATTTATCCATTCTTTTGGCTTCTCTTCTTTCAAAATAATCTTCTGCATTATATCCTTTTACTTCTGCTGCTAAACGTACTTTGTAACCTGTTGTATCAAAACCTTTTATCTCATCTATTCCACATTTTCCTTCTTTAATTCCATTCCAAAATTCTTCTACATTATTGCCTATTGGAGTTATTGCTCCTAATCCTGTTATTACAACTCTTCTTTCCATTTTATTTTCCTTTCTGTTAATTTGGTGCCGGTTCTCTTTTTTCCCTTTTCCTCCCGGCCAGCTCGTCTGGCTAGTTTGCACCATTTTGTTAATTTGGTGCCGGTTCTCTTTTTGCCACTTTTTCATTACCATTACATGACCATGCCACCATCTATATTAATAACTTGCCCTGTTATATATGAGCTTTCTTCACTTCCTAAAAAATATACTACATTTGCAATTTCATCAGCTGTTCCCATTCTTTTCATTGGGATTTGTGCATTAATATTTGTTTTTACATCATCAGATAAAACACTTGTCATATCTGTATCTATAAAGCCTGGTGCAACTGCATTTGCTCTGATATTTCTTGAAGCAAGTTCTTTTGCTATACTTTTTGTAAATCCTATAATTCCTGCTTTTGATGCTGAATAGTTACTCTGTCCAGCATTCCCTGTTACACCTACTACTGATGATAAATTTATTATTCTACCATTTCTCTTTTTCATCATATATGGTGTTACAGCTTTTGTTACTAGAAATGTTCCTTTTAAGTTTATTTCTATAACTTTATCAAAATCTTCTTCTTTCATTCTCATTAATAAAGTATCTCTTGTAATTCCTGCATTATTTACTAAAACATCAATTCTGCCAAATTTTTCTATGGATTTTTTTACTAATTCTTCAACCTCTTCTGATTTTGATACATCAGCTTTTACTAGTAAAATATCTACACCTTTTTCTTTAAACTCATTTTCTAATGATTTTACATCTGTTTTATCAGACACATAATTAATTATTACATTATAACCATTTTCAGCATATTTTAATGCAATTGATTTTCCTATTCCTCTTGAACCGCCTGTTACTAGAACAACTTGTTTTTCTTCCATTTTTAATTTCTTCCTTTCTATTCCACAAATTTGATTGGAATTATAATTTTTTAGCATTTCAGCCATAATTATTTAATAATTGTTTGCAAACTTTCTAAACTATTTATATTGTAAATTTCAGCTTCAGGATAATCTTTTTTTACAAAACCTGTTAATACTTTACCTGGGCCGATTTCTATAAATCTTGTTATACCTTGTGATTTCATATTTTCAATTGCTTTATCAAATCTAACTGGACTTATTATATGTTTTGCTAATATCTCTTTTAAATTATCTTTTTCTGCATAAATTTCGCCATTAATATTTTTAATTACTTTTACATCATTACCCTTTTTGAATTCTACTTTTTCTAGCTCTTTTGCAAAGGCTTCACTCGCTTGTTGTAATTTTTCTGTATGAAATGGCCCACTTGTTTGTAATTTTATTGCTCTTTTTGCTCCTGCTAGTTTTAATTCTTCAATTGCAATATCTATTGCTTCACTTGTTCCTGAGATTGCAGTTTGAACACTACAATTATAATTTGCAGGTACAACAAATTTTCCTCTATTTCTAATTTGATCACATACTTCTTCTATTTTTCTACTATCTAATCCTATTATTGCTGCCATAGAATATTTTTCTTGTGGCAATAAATTTCCCATATAATATCCTCTTTTTTGAATTAACTTTATTCCATCTTCAAAACTTAAATATCCTCCATAAATTAATGCACCATATTCTCCTAAACTTAGACCAGCTGTAGTTTCTGCTTTTACACCATGTTTTTTCAATACTTCTAGAATTGCTAAACTTGTTGTTAATATTGCAATTTGTGTATTTTCTGTTTTCATTAATTCTTCCTCTGGACCTTCAAAACATAATTTGCATACATCTATTCCAGAAATCTCTTCTGCTTTTTTATATATTTCTCTTGCTTCTTCATAATTGTCATATATATCTTTTCCCATTCCAACTGTTTGTGCTCCTTGCCCTGGGAATAAAAATGCTGTTTTCATATAAAATTCCATTCCTTTCTTACTTCACTCAAAGGCATATATATCAATAAAAGCCTTGAGATAATTCTTTTCGAAATATTACTCCTTAATAAAATTCTGATTTTAGTAAAATTACTATATCAAATTTTTATCTCTTTTTACCTATATATTTATACAATATTTTTCCATTCTTTTCTATTAGAATGAATGGTCAGATTAAATTGTAATTAGATTTCTAATAAAATACTTCCTGTATTTAAGCCTGCTCCATAACCTATTAAAATAATTTTATCACCTTTTTTTAGTAATTTTTTTTCTTGCATCTCTTCTAAAGCTATTGGTATACTTGCACAAAAAGTATTTCCTATTTTTTCTATATTAACATAAACTCTATCCATTTCAATCCCTAATCTATGAGCTATACCTGTAATTATCTTTAAATTTGATTGATGTGGCACAATATATTTAATATTTTCGATATTTTCTCCTGATTCTTTTAGTAATTTCTCTATGTTTTTTACTGTTTCAGTAACAGCATATTTATAAATTGATAATCCTTCCATAGAAATTTTTCCATCTACATCACATGTTAATATATTAGCCTTATCTGGTATAGATTCAATATTAGAATAATAAAAATTTTTTTCTGATTTTTCAAATAATGTAGCTCCTACACCATCTGATAAAATTATAGCTGTACCTATATCTTCATAATTAGTATATTTAGATAAATTTTCTGCCCCAATAACTATTGCTTTATTTACTTTTCCACTTTTCATATACATTTGTGCAATATCTGTTGCATTAATAAAACCACTACATCCTGCCAAAATATCTAAACATATACATTTCTCTATTTTTAACTCTTTTTGAATATAATTAGAAATTCCTGGCATTAATTTATTTGTACTTGTTGTAGCTACTATTATTAAATCAATTTCTTGTACATCTGTTTTAGTCTTTTCTATTAGTTTTTTAACAGCTTTTAATGACATATCTTCTAATTTTTCTTGTTCTGAAAAATATCTTTGTTTTATTCCAGTTCTCTTTTCTATAAACTCTTCTTCTACTTCAAACTTTTTAGCTAATTCTTTATTTGTTACTTTCTTTGTTGGCAAATAACTACTACTTGCTACTAATTTCATATATTTTTCCTTCCTCTCTATCTTAATGTACTAGAGATTGTAGATTTTTATATAACAGTAAATTTATGATTTTCTATTATATAAATCTAAAATATTATAACATTTATTTCCCATTTTGCAATCTCTTGTAACAGCTGGTCAGTAATTTGTAGGCAATTCTTAATTTGTGTGTAATTCTTCTTTTCAGTAAAGCTAGTCCTTAAATCATATATACTTTTCACAAATTTTTCGGCTACCCGACGTGACGTTAACAAATTCTAATGCAAAAGGCACAACTATACCCGAAAACAGGACCCTTTATGCCTTTTGCTTAAGAATTTGTAACACTACTCTGGTCACACTCATAATTTGTTCAAAATATATATGATTTAAGGATTAGCTCTTCCCAAAAGAATAATTTCGCTCAAATTAAGAAGTATTTCATTATGTAAAAAAATTAAATGTAATCTCAAAAATTGAGAAGCTCTCAATCCTAAAATATATTACTTCGACAAAGGCTGAGCCTGGTACGAAGACCCTGGCATGGTTCAGCCATGGAGAAGTAATATATTTCAGGATTTCTGAATGAGAGTTATACCTTGGAAAAATTGAGAAGAAATTTTGAAAAAAAGCCAAAACTTAAAAAGTATTTACAAATTTGTAATTTTCGGTTAAAATAATAAATGGAGGAAATATCATGAAAACTTATAAATTCACTTCACATAGTAGTACAGAAACTATGGATTTTGCCTTTAATTTAGCAAGCAAATTAAATATTGGAGATGTAATTGTTTTATCTGGAGAATTAGGAGCAGGAAAAACCAAATTTACTGAAGGATTTTTAAAATACTTTGGACTTGACAATGAAATTTCAAGCCCTACATTTAATATTGTTAATGAATATAAAAAAGATGATATAAAAATTTATCATTTTGATGTTTATCGTTTAGAAGATGTAAGCGAATTTTATGCTATTGGAGGAGAAGAATACTTCTCTTCAGGTATTAGTATAATTGAGTGGGGAGAATTAATTAGTGATGCTCTTCCTAATGATTTAATAAAAATTTCTTTTGAAAAAGATCATCAAGACGAAAATATCAGATATTTAAATATTGAACTTTGTGGAAAATTTGAGGACAGTTTCTAATTAAGAAACTGCCCTTTTTATTATCTTATAAATGTCATACCTATTACTATTAAACCAAGAATAACTCTATAAATAGCAAAGATTTTAAAACTTCCTTTTTTCAAATAATTAAGTAAAAACTTAATAACTAATATTCCAACAAGAAAACTAGATAAAACTCCTGCGATAAAAGCAATTGACAATTCAAAATCAGTAATACTAAATATTACAGCAGCTAAAATTATTGGTGTTGATAATAAAAATGAATATTTTGCTGCACTTTCTCTATCTACTTTCAAAGCTCTTGCAACAGTCATTGTTATTCCTGATCTTGAAGTTCCAGGAAAAGCAGCAGCTATTGCTTGAGAAAGTCCTATTAAAAATGATTGTTTAAAAGTCATATCTTCATATTTTACTTCTGAAGCAGATTTTTTATCCACTACATATAAAACAATACCAAGAACTATAAGTGCAATTGCAATTAAAATTGTTTCTATTCCAAATTTTTCGCAAATTGTCTCTGAGAATTTATCTAAAACTAAACTTATAATTCCTGTTGGTATAGTAACTGCAACTATATACCAAAATATTTTTCCTTCTGTTGATTTTTTCTTTTTTACTACTTGATTATATCCTCCTTTTATTAGACCTAGCCAATCTTTAAAAAAGAATATTGTTATTGCTAGTAATGTTCCTAAATGTAATGCTACATCAAAACTTTCTGTTATTGTCCAATTAAATATCCAAGGTATTAAAATTAGATGAGCTGAGCTTGATATTGGTAATAACTCTGTTAATCCTTGAACTATTCCTAAAATTATTGCTTGATAAATTTCCATAATTATTCTCATTCCTTCCCCAAGGCACAAGTTTAGTTAAAAAAGAATTAAATTTTTCAACCTTAACTTTTCCTTTATCTATTTGTATATTTCTTTTACTATGTTAAATACTGTATCTTTTATAAATTCTGCTGATGTAATTGGTGCAACTTTTCCTGGTAATGATAATGCCCATACAAATTTCAAATTTTTATCTTTAACTGCTTTTTTATCAATTCCTCCAGGATTAGAAGCTAAATCAATCAGTAAACACTCTTGTTTCACATATTTTAATTTTTCTTCTGTTAAAATCATATGTGGAACTGTATTTACTATTATATCATATTTATTTAAATTTTCTCCTATTGTATTAATATTTGTCACTTTATATCCATATGCTTTTATCCAAGCTAGATCTTCATCTTTTCTTGCAGCACATGTTACTTTTGCAGAAAGTCCAACTAGTTTCCTTGCTAGCACTTTTCCTACTCTACCAAATCCAAGTATTAAAACTCTACTTCCATGTAAAATTTTATTTGTATTTTCTATTGCAATTTGAATCGCACCTTCTGCTGTTGCAATTGTATTTAATACTGCTAATTCTTCTCTTTTCATAATATCTATTATTTCTACATATTCATCATTTGCCATATTATATATTTCAGGTGTTACACTTCCTGCAATAAGTACTTTTGCATTTATATAATGCATTAATTCTCTTATTGTTATTTCCTTTTTACTAAATGGTGTATTTATTGTTTCACCATTACTTGAAAAAGGAATTGGTCCAATAACTATTTCTACATTTTCAATAGTTTTTTTGATTGTTTCACATTGAATTATATTTGTATTATTTTTTATTTCTTCAGCATCTTCTAATCCATACACATATACTTGATTTTCCTCTTTTGCTAACATTTCTGCTAATTTTACAATTCTTAAATCTCCTCCAATAATTGCAAATTTCATATCTAATTTCATTCCTCCCTTAAGGCAAAATGTGGTTGAAAAATTGTAATTATTTTTCAACACTTTGCTCCTTAATTAAATCTAAAAATATTAATTCTAGTTTATATTAGTATATTAAAATTTGCATATTTTTATGAGTTATTCTTCTCTTTCTTTTTGGATTTCATTTATTTCTTGTTTTTGTAAATTATTTTTTTCTATTTTTATATCATTATATCCTATCTTTTTAGTTATTTCTACCATTTGCTCAAGATGTTCTTTTGCTTTTATTTCTTTTGAAGTCAATTTTTTAACTTTTTCATCTTCTTCAAACTCTAAATTAAAAGGTATTGATAATTTTGCCATTATTATTGCAAATGTTACATCTTTTTGAATCTTTTCTACTATTTTTTTAGGATTTTCCTGTATTGCTACATTAGCATATTTTATTGCTGTATCTTTATCATTTCTTATTAGATAGATTTTAGCTAATTCTAAATATGCATCTGCAGAAAGCTCTTCATCTTCTGTTACTTGTAAAAAGTATTTTTCGGCTTCTTCTAATTCTTTATATATTAATGCAATTTCTGCCAAACTATATTTTGTGTTATAAACCATTGAATTTAATTCAGAAGCTTTTTCATAATACATTTTTGCATTTTGAAAATCATTTAACATTGTATATACGATTCCTAAATTATAATTCAAATCATAACTAGTTGGACTATATTTTAATGCTTCTGTATAAATATTAACAGCTTCTTTGAAATCTTCTTTTTCTATAAGTAAATCCCCTAGTGCAATTGTTGCATCTGTATAATCAGGTTTTTTACTTAATAAATTTATCAGCATTTGTTCTGCTTCATCTTTTTTATCTAAATCTGTCAATATAGTTGCAACTTTATAATATGAATCATAATCTTTTTTATTTATATTAATTGCTTGTGCATATTCATCTACAGCTTTCCTTTGGCCTCCTTCATTTTCATATATTTGAGCTAATAATTTATGGCCAATATAACTTTCAGGATATTTTGTAACAAGTTTTATCAATCTATTTTTTGCAGCTTTTGTATTTCCAAAAACTAAATGTATTTTTGCAATAATACTATCAAACATTTCTGCTGAACTATTATTTAACTTTTCTAATATAATTACAAAAATAGGAATTATTATTGCTAATGTATAAATTATTATATATGTCATTAAACTCATTTCATTTTCTATAAAATATAATTGTATAAAATCTATTGCTATACCGAACTGCTTCTATTGCTAGAACTGGAACATATTTAGTATCATTCTTTTTTATTAATTGATAAAAAATATATACAAATAATGCAAATGCTAATGTTATAAATATTAATTGTTCTATTATCATATTTTCTTCATTCCTTTTTAATTGTTTGGTCCTCTCACATGTTCATGTGAAACATTCTGATAATCATCTATAATACTTTCTACTATACCTCTTGTATCCTTAGTGTTACTATGTTCTTTTACTTCTCTATTATATCTTTCTACTAATTTAGGTAAAGATTCCCCTGTTTCTTGCATTAATTGTCCCCAAGTAATACCTCCTGAACCAGGTATGCAATCTTCAGGAGTTATATCTACATCTTTTTCCCCTGTAATTTCTTTTTTGGCATCTTCAATCTCATTTACTTGATGTGCAATATCATGTTTATATTCTTTTCCTTCTGTTCTAAACTCTTCTTTTATTTCAAAAGTTTCCTCTTTTTCTATTCCTTCTCCTTCTTGTCTTACTTGTCTTGAAACTCTTTCATTACATGGTAATACATCAACAGTTTCAATATTAACTTCTCCATATGGTCCATAAACTATAGCAATTTCTTTATCATCTTGATTTGTCTCCATTAATGCATGTGGAATTTTCTTTTCAATCTTATCTCCATTTTCATCTATACTTATAATAGTTCTCCAAGTCATTAAAGCTGGTTCTACATTTTCATTTAATTGCCATCCATCATTTCCTTTTTCAAGCATTACAAATCTATTTAATTCCTTTGAAAATGCTGATGCATGTTCATCTGAATCTCCAAAAACTTCTGGCATTCTTTCACCTAAACTATTATCTCTAACTTTTCTTATATTAACTAGCCCTAAATTTTCACCTTGTTTTTCTTCAACTTCTTCTTCTATTTCTTTTGTATCGTCTTTTTTATTATTATCTTTTTTACTCATTTCATCTTGATCCATCTTTTGTGAAACACCTTTTAAACTACCATTTTTTCCATCATTTGTTTTCATTGTTTTGTCAAAATCAATGTCTCCAATAGAATCTTTCCATTTTGGATCTATATGCATTTTTCCATCACTATCAATTGACATAATCTCATTTGATGAATCTCTATAATAAACATGTTCACTTATATTTCCATGAGCATCTTTTTCTTCTACAACAAATACTCCAGAAATTTCTGAATCTTTTATACCTCTAAAAATAAAATTATCATAATATTTTATTCTTTCTATTTCACCTTTTGTTTCATGTAGTTTTTCTCCAAGCTCTTTTTCAAATGATGATAAAATTAGCATAATTTCTTTTTCTTCTTTTCCAAAAGTATATTTATCTGTTTTTCCATTTTCCATAACATTTACCTACTTTCTAATTACTTTACCTATTATATCATAATTTCTAACATCTGTAACCTCTATATATACAAATTTATTAAGTAAATCTTGTTGAAAATCATTTTTTATATATACAAGTCCATCAATATCTGGTACATCTTGTTTTGTTCTTCCTATAAAATATTTTCCATCAAATGAGATATTTTCTATAATTACTTCATATTTTTGCCCTATCTTTTTTTGTAAATTTTCATTTGAAACTTGTTGCTGTATTTTCATTATTTTATTATATCTAGATTTTTTAGTATTTCCATTTATTTGTTCTGGTAATTTAGCAGCTGGTGTTCCATCTTCTTTAGAATATGTAAATGTTCCAAGTTTATCAAACTTTACTTTTTGCACAAATTCTTTTAATTCCTCAAAATCCTCTTCTGTCTCACCTGGAAAACCTACTATTAAACTAGTTCTAAGAACAACATTTGGTATTTCTAATCTTAATTTTTCAATTAAATTTGTTATTTGTTCTTTATTTGTTTTTCTATTCATTTTTTTCAAAATTCTGTCAGAAATATGTTGAATTGGTATATCAAAATATTTACAAATTTTATCATTATTCTTAACTGTTTGAATTAACTCATCTGTTATTCCTTCTGGATATGTGTATAAAAATCTAATCCATTTAATTTCTGAAATTTCTGATATTTTTTGTAATAATTCAGCTAATTTACTTTCTCCATAAATATCAATTCCATATTTTGTTGTATCTTGAGCAATTATTATTAATTCTTTTATACCTTTATTTGCCAATATTTTTGCTTCTTCGATTATTTCTTCCATTTTTCTACTACAAAAAGGTCCTCTTATATATGGAATTGCACAATATGTACATCTATTGCTACAACCTTCTCCAATTTTTAAATATGCGAAATTATTTCCTGTTGTTATAACTCTATTATAAAACTCTTTACTTGTAGGCATTGGAAGTGGCTTCATTTCTGATATTTTCTTGCTTGTATTAGTTGTACTTATTTCTATTATATCTTTTTTTATAAGTTTTTCTATCTTGTCCCATAATTTATCATATTCATCAATTTTTATAAACAAATCTACTTCTGGCAAGGATTTTATAAGTTCTTCATAATATCTTTGAACCAAACAACCAATTACTATTAAATATTTGCATTTTTTCTTTTTATATTCTGCCATCTCTAAAATTGTATTTATAGCCTCTTCTTTGGCACTTTCAATAAACCCACATGTATTTATTACAATTATTTCTGCATTTTGTGGATTATTTTCTATTTCATATTTATTATTTTTAAAATGCCCTATTACTATTTCTGTATCTATTAAATTTTTACTACATCCTAGTGATACAAATCCTACCTTCATTTTTCCCCCATTATTAATTATTATGACTACAAATATGTTTTCTTGTTAATTCCATTAAATTTAATTTTGTAAATCCTTCAACCTGTGTTTTGGCTCTATCTTGTTTTAAAGTGTCTTTAAGTAATTTTTCAATTTTATCTTTATTTTCCTGTTTTTGCATATCTATATAATCAATTATTATAATTCCACCAATATCTCTTAATCTTAATTGTTTTGCAATCTCAATTGTTGCCTCATAATTAACTTTATACACAGTTTCTTCTAATGTACTTTTACCAGTAAATTTGCCTGAATTTACATCTATAGCAACTAATGCTTCTGTTGAATCAATTGTTATAAATCCTCCACAATTTAGCCATATTTTTCTTTGTTTTGACCTTTCTATTTGTTTATCTAATTCATATTTTTCTAATAAATTTTGCTGTAATTCTATTTTTATATTTTTTTCTTGTAATTCTTCTAATAGTTTTTTTATTTCTTCATATTCCAATTTATCATTAACAAAAATTGATTCTATTCTATTTTCTGGTAAATCTAGTATTATTTTTTCTAAAATACTTGGGCTTTTATATAATAATCTTGCTTTTTCTCCACCTTTATCAAAATCAGATTTTATTTTTTTCCATTTTTTCATTAATTGTTCAAAATCTAAAATTAATTCTTCAGGTGTTTTCTTTTCTGCTGCAGTTCTAATTATTGCTCCTGTATTTTTTGGTAATTTTGATTTTATTATATCTAATAATCTTTGTTTTTCATTTTCGTCAACAATTTTTTGTGATATTGTTACAATATTTGTATTTGGCATTAAAACAATATATTTTCCTGTTAATTTTAAATGTGTTGATGTTCTAGCTCCTTTTTTATCATTACTATCTTTTTGTATCTGTATTAAGATTTTTTGTTCTTTTTTTACCACATCTTTTACTTGCACATCTATTTTCTTTTCGATTTTTTCATCTACTTGTGGTACAATATCTTTTACATGTATAAAACTATTTTTTTCTGCTCCAATATCTACAAAAGCAGCTTGCATTCCTGGAATTATATCTTTTACTATTCCTAAATATATATTTCCCTCGTTTCTAGCCTTTTGGCTTTCCTCATCTTCTTCATAAATTTCTACTAATTTCCCATTTTCTATAATCGCTATAGTTTTTAAATTTTGCTCTTTGTTTACTATTAATTCTATCATGTCTCTACCTTTCTAATTAAATTTATTCATTGCTGATTCAATTCCATTTTTTAATATTTCTATTATTGCATCTTTTGCTTTTTCTATTCCTTCTTCTAGTTTAGGTATTTCTTCTTCTGGTATATCACCTATAACATAATTTATCTCATCACCACTATATTTAGGTCTTCCAATTCCTATTCTTATCCTTGGAAATTCATCTGTGCCAAGATTTTGTATTATTGACTTCATACCATTATGACCTCCAGCACTTCCTTTTTTCCTTATTTTTATTTTTCCTGGCTCCACATCCATATCATCATAAACTACTAATATCTCATCTTTTCCAACTTTGTAAAAATCTGCAAACTCTTTTACACAATTACCACTTAAATTCATGTATGTCTGTGGTTTTATTAAAATAACTTTTTGGCTTTCTATTATCGCTGTTTCACTTAATCCTTGAAATTTACTTTTATTTATTTCCACATTATATTTTTTTGCTAATTTATTTATAGTTTTAAAACCCATATTATGTCTTGTTCTATCATATTCTTCTTCTGGATTTCCTAATCCTATTATTAAATACATTTTTCATGCCTCTTTTCCATTTTTGTTCACTATTATTTTACATTGTTTTTGCTTAATTTTCAAGTATTTTCCTAAATTTAAGTTCTAATATTTTTGCAAATTTTTTCTTCTCTCATACAAAAAATTGAAATACTCTCACACAGGGTAAATCCTGAAATATATTACTTCGACAAAGGCTGAGCCTGGTACGAAGACCCTGGCATGGTTCAGCCATGGAATAGTAATATATTTCAGGATTTACCCTGTGTGAGAGCATCTCGATTTTTTAGATTACTATTTCTTTTAAAATCATATTATTCTATTCATTGCATTTTTTCCACCAAAAATACAAGGAGAACTACATTTCCAACCAGGAAAAGTACAACGTGCACCTTTAGAATAAGGTAATAAATAATTATAAAGTTCTTTATTATCTTTTACTGCCTCTAAATATTTTTGCATAATCAAATTTGTTTGTTCCATAATCTCTAACTGTGCTGCTCCGCACAAACGCTCCATACATTTTAAAACAAAATTTTCAATTGTACCTCTTTCATTTACTTGTACTAACATACCTTGAGGGAAAAATTCTTTTAAAGAAGAAATATCTTCTATCCATTCATTTTCTAATTCAGTTCCTCTAATAATATGAGGAATATAATATTGTGGCACATCTAATAATGTCATCTCATAACTTAATGTTCTATGTCTTTGAGCTTGAGCAATTTGTGCAAAACTTGCCAAATAAGTTGTACAATAATTTTCTCCAAATTCTTCTTTTCTATTTTTTCTTTGTGCAAAAAAAGAAAACTTTCTTGCTTTTAATCTAGAATCAAGACCTTCAACCTCTAAATCAGGCATTTCATTTAAAAACTCTTTAAATACTTGTTTTAATTTTATTGAAAATTCTGTATCTGGTTCATTTGTAATATAATCTTTTGCCCAATTAATAATATAATTTAATTGTCCAAAATTAACTGTATATTCCATTACAGTAGCAGGAGTAAAAATACTAATAAGATATCTTGCATTTTCTTGAGCTAATTTTTTTACTCTTTTTTCTTCAAAATTTGGATATTTCTCCATTATTTGTTTTTTATAAATTTCAATCCATTTCTCATATAATTCTTTTTCTTGTATTGAAGGTTGCATAACTGTATATCTTGCAGATTTTTCAGATGTATTATATATTTTTTCATTATTTAAAATCATTGCAAGAATTTTTGGAACACCCTCTAAACTCAAATTATATGTTGGATGTCCAAATACACTATGGTGTCCTGATTGAATATTTCCCATTACTCTTTTTTTAGTCTTTTCAGGTGGTTCTGAAAATAAAGTTTCAAGAGTATCTGGTAAATAACAAATACCAGCAGACTTCCCTGAAAAATCCATTGCTTCCTCTTTTGGTAAAACATATCCTACTTTAGTTGATGCTATTACTTCTATTTTCATTTTTGTTTTCATTCCTTCCTCAAGGCGCAAATCTTGGTTGGAAAAGAATTAAATTTTGACAAGGAAAATTTTATTTAAAAGATAAGGGTATATATGCCATATATGTGATAGTGTTTTAAATAAAATTCGCCACTGTACATAGTCAAAATTCTAATTATTTTTCAACCTTAATTCTCCCTTTAACATTATATTTACAATTTTTTCTTAGTATATCATAAGTTTTTTAACTTTTCTAGTAAAATTTTTAAAGTTTCGGCACTTTTTCTAAATTGCATTTAACTTTTCAATTGACCTATTTTTTCGAATTCACCTCCACCTTTCCCTGGTTTAATTCTCACTCCAAAATCCCTGCTACTCATTACGTAAAAAAAGAAAATGTAATCTCTAAAATCGAGCCTCTCTCACTCCGGCCAAATCCTGAAATATATTACTTTGACAAAGGCTGAGCCTGGTACGAAGACCCTGGCATGGTTCAGCCATGGAGAAGTAATATATTTCAGGATTTTCCGTGAGCATTCCTC
>CALXQP010000020.1 GCA_944390695.1 uncultured Clostridia bacterium | reverse complement strand
AAAG
Source organism: uncultured Clostridia bacterium (assembly GCA_944390695.1). Taxonomy (GTDB): domain Bacteria; phylum Bacillota; class Clostridia; order TANB77; family CAG-508; genus CAG-269. Next base: position 68,492 of record CALXQP010000020.1, on the reverse strand, counting down.
AAGAATTAATAGAGAAAAATACTAAAATGTCTAGTATGATGCTAATAGAAAAATGTAAGACAAAAGAAGAGGTCATAGATATACTACTAGAATTAATAAAATTAGCAGATGAAGAAAGATTGAGATGGATAGCAAAAATAGTTGAATATATTTTAGATGAGTTGCTAGGAGAAGTGAAAATACTAGTACTAGAGCTAATATCTAAGATGTTAGAGAGGGAGGAAAAAAATATGGATGAAGAATGGATTGAAAGGATAAAAAGAAATGAGAGGAAAAAAGAGAAAAAACTTACAGAAGCAGGAATTACGATAGGAAGAAAAGAAGGATTGCAAGAAGGAAAAAGAGAAGGCGTAAGAGTAGGAAAGAAAGAAACAATTATAGAAATTGTTAAAAATATGCTTAAGTTGAATCAAGATGAAAATACAATAATGAAATTTACAAAGGCGAAGAGGGAAGATATAGAGGACGCAAAAAGGCAGATGGTATAGAATATTGATGTAATATTTGATAGAGATAAGGAAAGGAAAAAATATGGATGAAGAGTGGATTGAGAGAATAAAAAGAAATGAGAGGAAAAAAGAAAAAAGGCTTACAGAAGCAGGAAAGAAAGAAACAATTATAGAAATTGTTAAAAATATGCTTAAGTTGAATCAAGATGAAAATACAATAATGAAATTTACAAATGCGAAGAGGGAAGATATAGAGGAAGCAAAAAGGCAGATGATATAAAGTATGAGGTAAGGGCTGTTCCTATTTTAGGGGGCAGTTCTTTTATTATAAGAAAATGGCAAAAAGAGAACCGGCATCAAATTAGCAAAATGGAGCAAACCAGCTGGCCAAGCGGGCCGGGAGTGAAAAAAGCAAAAAGAGAACCGGCACCAAATTAACAAGCCCCAAAAGAGGACCAGAACCAAATTGATAAAATGGAAAAAAATGACAACAACAATATGAAATGTAAGAAGCTGGAAAGGCCTGAAACAAGCGGGGTTAACAGGTAGACATAAACCTACAAAAAAGCAAAGAAAAAGGCAAAAAAATTTAGAAAAAAGTGCAGAAAAGTGTTGAAAAAAACGGAGTATTATGATATAAGTATATATAGCAAAAAAGTAATTTTTTTAAGTCAAAAGATGGAGGAAAAAAATGTTAAAAAACAAATTAATAATGAAAAAAATAAGAAATATAGTAATACTATTAATGGTAATAGTAATAATGATAGGAGCATATGCAAATATAAGGAGATCAAAGGCAGAAAACGTAATAGAGCTGACGATGTCGGTGGTCGACAAAAGTGGAGAGCTGGGAGAGCAGGAGATAAGAGTAGGAGCGACAGAGAGAAAAGATGGAACATATTTGTTAGACCTGCCAACAGCGGTAAATGGAAATATAGTAAGTAAATATTACACCCAAAGAGGTGAAGAAATAGAGATAGATTTTGAGAACAATGTGGCAGTAATAGAGTTGCCAGAAGAAGAGGTAAATGATAAGGCTATACAGTTAGAAGTCGACTATGACACAAGGCAAGTTGAAAAAGATGGAAAAACAGTGACACTATATAACAAAGAGTTCAAGCAAGATGATTATGTGTTCATAACAGGTTATATGCCACTAAATACGAGGTTAGAAGCAAAAGAGATAGACATAGGCCAATTAACAAATGTAAAAGTGCCAGATGAAGATTATGAGATGTATAAAGCTTATGATTTTACTCTAATAGAGACTGTAACAAAAGTAGTAGAAGGTGCAGAAGCGCAGGCTGGAACTGGAGCAGAAGTTCAAACAGAAGAGAATCAAGGAGAACAAGCAGAAGTACAAGATGGAACAGGAACGCAAGAAAATGGAGCAGAAACTCAAACAGAAGTGCAGCAAGAAGAAGTACAAGAAAATGGCACAGGGCCTCAAACAGGAATGTCAGCAGAAAATCAAGAAGTTCAGCAACAAGAAGCTCAATTAACAGAGCAACCAGTAGAACAAGTAGCACCAAATGAAAATGTATCAGAAGCTGGAAATGCAACACAAGCTGAAAACACAGAGCCAAACGAAAATACAGCACAAGTTGAAAACACAGAACCAAACGAAAATACAGCACAAGCTGAAAACATAGAACCAAATGAAAATGCAGCAGGGAATGTTAGTGAAGTAACAGAAGAAATAGAATATGACCCAACGGTGTATGGAGAGCAGATAAATGTAAGAATAGCATTTAGTGAATTAGAAAGAGAAAGCAGAGTATATGGATTAACTGAGAACAATGAAATAGAGGAAATATCATCAGCAAGTATAAATGGGGTTGAAAAACTAAAAACAGAAAAATTAGAAAAATATTTGGTAACATTAGAAAAAACAGAAAACATAGGGTGGAAAGTAATTGATTCAGAGACAGATGTAGTAAATGAAGGAACTTCAACAATGATAGTAGAAGGACCAGAAGATATATTGACAGAAGAATGGGTGAAAGTACTAGTAAATGGAGAAGATAAGACAAATGAAGTTACCAAAGCAATAAGCGACAAAAAGACAGTAGGAGAAAGAATACAATATACAATTCTAGTTACAGGATTACCAAAAGAAAATGTAAATCAGGTAAAAATACAGTTGGAACAACCAACAAGTACATTGACAAATGGAATATCAACTATGTCAGCAAATGGTGAGGTAGAAGAACCAGTATTGTTAGCAGCTAATGCTTATAATACATTAATAACTACTAAAAATGAATTTGATACAGGCTATTTTTTAGGAAATAGTGAGATAGAGAGAAAATATGTTCAATCTATAGATTTTGTAAGCAGTACTCGAAATGCTGACGATACAGCTTGGGATGTATCAGCGGCACAAGATGGTTCAATATTAGCTTGGTATGAATCTACAAGACTAGAAGATTATGATGATGGAACAACTTTTTTGGTATATGATGTAACTATAGGTAGTGACAGTGAAATATATGCAAATCAAGATTCTAGATATTTGTTTTATGATATAGATTGGCCGTACAACGAAATTACAGCTGATCCAAGTATGGTAATAGATTTAGAATTGCTAAATACAAGTAATGTAACAAATATGAGAGGAATGTTCAAACAATGTGGATATTATGATTTAAAAACTTTAAATCTAGGACCTAATTTTGATACAAGTAATGTAACAGATATGGCATATATGTTTGACAAATGTGGAACATATGGAACAGTAGAAGATGATTTTGATTTAGGAGACAAATTTGATACAAGTAAAGTAACAAATATGAGTTACATGTTTAGATATTTTGGACAAGACTGGACGGCTTTTAATTTGGGTTCAAAATTTGATACAAGTAAAGTAACAAATATGAGTGCTATGTTTGAGGAGTTTACTTGTGAGAGTCTTGATTTAGGAGACAAATTTAATACAAGCAATGTAACAAATATGAGTAGAATGTTTTATAGATTAGGCTGTGGAAGTAGTTTAGATTTGGGTAACAATTTTGATACAAGTAAAGTAACAAATATGAGTGAAATGTTTTTTCAAGCATGCTCTGATCTTCAAACATTAGACTTAGGAGATAAATTTGATACAAGTGAAGTAACAAATATGAGTTATATGTTTTGGATGTTTGCAGGTAATGAATTGAGAACATTAGACTTAGGAGATAAATTTGACACAAGTAAAGTAACTAATATGAATAGCATGTTTTCTAGTTGTGGAGAAGGAGGAATAACTACTTTAGATTTAGGCCCCAAATTCACCAAAATCGCATCAAGTCATAGTAATTTTATAACGGATTGTGGTGATTCACCCAATATTTATGTATCAGAAGATATATATTATAGTAGCAGTTTATTTAAAACAGGAAAAGATTCTACAACAACAATTAGGGTTCCAACAGGTGCAACATTAATTGCAGAGTATGAATCAGTTACTGAGCCAGGCACATTAATGGCAACAAATGGAGAAACATCACGAACAAGTCCATTTTTAGGAAACACAGCATTGCAAAGACAGTACATTGAAAAAATAACATTTGTAGATAGTACATCAGGGGCAAACAGTACAGCATGGGATGTATCAGTAGAGCAAAATGGTTCAATAATGGCATGGTACACAGGAAGTAATCCATATCAAGTATATATAGGAACCGATTCAGGAGAGATAATAGCAAATCAAAATTCTAGTTATTTATTTAATGGAATAGGTTATGCAAGTACTTGTACAGCAACAGATGTAATAGTAAATCTAGATTTATTAAATACAAGTCAAGTGAATAACATGATGTTTATGTTTGATAATTGTGGACGTGAAGCTATGACAAATTTAGATTTAGGAGATAATTTTGATACTAGCAAAGTAACTAATATGCTTGGTATGTTTCAATTCTGTGGAATGAACGCAATGACAAGCTTAGACTTAGGAGCTAATTTTGATACAAGTAATGTAACAGATATGAGATATATGTTCAATAATTGTGGTACGAATGAAATGACGAGCTTTAGTTTAGGTGATAAGTTTAATACAAGTCAAGTAACAGATATGAGATATATGTTTAGTAACTGTGGATATAAAATGATATCGTTCGGTTTAGGAGATAAGTTTGATACAAGCAATGTGACAAATATGGAGGGTATGTTTTGGAGATGTGGTGAAGGGAACTTAGCTATGCTAGACCTAGGAGACAAGTTTGACACAAGTAATGTAACAAATATGCGTGAGATGTTTTATTATTGCGGAAGTGGTTCATTAAATGTATTAGATCTAGGGCCAGAATTTAAGAATATAGCAACTGAACATACAAATTTTATTACAAATTGTGGTCATTCGAATACCACAATATATGCACATGAAGATATATATCAAACTCAAAAGCTATTTAAGCTAAATGCGAATTCGACAACAACAGTTTCAGGCGTATTAGGAAGAATAAACCCAATATACAGAGAAGCAACATTAAGAGCAACAAACACAGAAACAGCAATGACAAGTCCATTTCTAGGAAATACAGCATTACAGAGACAGTACATTGAAAAAGTAACATTTGTAGATAGTACGGCAGGAGCAAATAGTACAGCATGGGATGTTTCAGATACACAAGATGGTTCAATAATGGCATGGTACACGGGAAATAATCCATATCAAGTATATATAGGAACCGATTCAGGAGAAATAAAGGCTAATCCGGATTCAAGTCGTTTATTTTCAAATATAGGTTTTTTTAATACTTGTACAGCAACAGATGTAATTGTGAACATAGATTTACTAAATATAAGTAATGTAACAAATATGGATAGTATGTTCTTTCAGTGTGGATTTTCTACAATGACAAGTTTAGACTTAGGAGATAATTTTGATACAAGTAATGTAACAAATATGAGTTATATGTTTACTATGTGTGGATATAAAGCAATGACAAGTTTAGACTTAGGGGATAAATTTGATACAAGTCAAGTAACAGAGATGAAAAGTATGTTCTATAATTGTGGATATACGGCAATGACAAGTTTAGACTTAGGAGAAAATTTTGATACAAGCAATGTAACAGACATGAATTTTATGTTTAATAGTTGTGGAAATAAAGCGATGACAACTTTAAATTTAGGTCCTAATTTTAATACAAATAGTGTAACAGATATGAGTAATATGTTTTATGGTTGTGGATATACAGCAATGACAAGTTTAGACTTAGGAGATAATTTTGATACAAGTAGTGTAACGGATATGCAATATATGTTCTATGGGTGTGGAGCTATAGCAATGACAAGTTTAGACTTAGGAGATAAATTTGATACAAGCAATGTAACAAATATGACAAATATGTTCTATAGTTGTGGATATACATCAATGACAAGTTTAGACTTAGGGGATAAATTTGATACGAGTGAAGTAACAAAGATGAATTATATGTTTCATATGTGTGGAGAAGAATCAATGACCACCCTAGACCTTGGCCCAGCATTCACGAAGATAGCTTCGCAAAATACCAATTTTGCGAAATGTTTAATCAATAAAAATTAATAAAAAAGTCAAATATTTTTAAATTTTAGATCAAAAATTTTAAATTTTCAAAAAAATTTAATTCATAGCATAGCTGCTAGTAATCAATAATAATTTAAGAAGAATAAATTAATATCGAATATTAATATAAAAAATTCAATTACTAATATTTTATTTAATTTCATTTTCATTTCAATTTTAATTTTAATTTTCATTTTTAAGTTCTATATAAGTAAATAAAAATATTTTCAAGATTAAAATTTTTTAGCCATTAATATAATACATTAATATAATAAAAGAAATAGAAAAGAGATAGAAAGGATACAAAGCAGAGAGGGAACAACCAAAAATAAAAACCTCACAAGTTTCGAATAAAACTTCTGAGGTTTGATAAAGTTTGATAAAATTTTGATAAAAAAGCAGATTATCTTTTTGAGAATTGTGGTGCTTTTCTTGCTTTTTTCATACCATATTTTTTTCTTTCTTTCATACGTGGGTCTCTTGTTAATAAGCCATTTGATTTTAAAACAGGTCTGAATTCTGAGTTAGCTTCATTTAAAGCTCTAGCAATTCCATGTCTAACAGCTCCAGCTTGACCAGAAACTCCACCACCATAAACTGAACAAATTACATCATATTTTGCTAATGTATTTGTAACTGTTAATGGTTGTCTAACAATAACTTTTAAAGTTTCTAAATTAAAGAATTCTTCAATATCTTTTCCGTTGATTGTTATTTTTCCAGTTCCTTCAACTAATCTTACTCTAGCTATTGAACTTTTTCTTCTACCTGTACCCATGTATACGATTTTATTTGACTTAGCCATTATAATAGTTCCTCCTTATTAAAAATTCCATATTTCTGGTTTTTGTGCTTGTAGATTGTGTTCACTTCCAGCAAATACTCTTAATTTTGTTGCCATTTTTCTTCCTAAAGAATTGTGTGGTAACATTCCTTTAATAGCTAATGTCATAGCTCTTTCTGGATTTTTTTCAAGCATTACAGAAGCTGGAGTTTCTTTCATTCCTCCAATCTCACCTGAATGTTGTCTATACATTTTTTGATTTCTTTTATTTCCTGTTAATACAACATCTTTGCAATTGATAATTATAACATTATCTCCTGTATCAATATTTGGTGTGAAAGTTGGTTTGTGTTTTCCTCTTAATAATCTAGCAGCTTCAGTAGCAACTCTACCAAGTGGTTTGTTAGCAGCATCAATTATATACCATTTTCTTTCAACTGTTTCTTTTTTTGCACTATATGTAACGTTATTCATGGTAATATTTACCCTCCTACTTTTAAATTTAATATATATGAAATTTAAATCTAAAACTACCGGGGAGAAGTTTCATATTTAAATCATATTCTAACATAATACTTAATAATTTTAGTACAAAAAGTGGAATTTGTCAAGAAATTTGGCAAAAGTTATTGATAATTTTTACAATTATATATATAATTATCTCAAAATTGTCATTAGAAAATTATTGTGAATGTAAAAGTAACAACTAAAAATTATTGTGATCGTAAAAATATTCAAAATTGTCAGCTAAAAATTATTATATATAATAATTTCTTCAAAAATGAAATTTATTTTATATAACAAAAAAGATATAAAAAATAAATATAATTCATAGAATTTTATAGATAGGAGGGGGCATGGCAGCAAAAAAAGAAACATTTATGCAAGGTGTAATAACAATAATGTTTTCACAAATTGCTATAAAAATATTAGGATTAATATATACATTATATTTGACAAATAAAGAAGGATTTGGAGATGCTGGAAATGCTATATATGCAAGCGGATATCAGATATATGCATTATTATTAACAATATCTTCAATTGGAGTTCAAAATGCTATATCAAAATTAGTATCAGAAAGATTAGCTGTAGGAGATAATAGAGGAGCAAATAGAATATTCAAAGTTGCACTTGCAACTTTCGGAGCTATTGGAGCTGTGGGAACAATGATATTGTTTTTTGGAGCTCATACAATGGCATATGATTGGATTCAAATACCAGAAGCAGAATTAACATTAATAGCTTTATCACCAGCAATATTTTTTGTATCAATATCTTCTGTATTTAGAGGATATTTTAATGGAAGAAGGACATTAAAGATAACAGCAAGAGCACAAACATTAGAACAAATATTTAAAACAGGATTAACAATTATTATTGTAGAAATTGTAGCATTTGTAACATCAACATCAACTGAAATGATGGCAGCAGGAGCGAATGTTGCAACAACACTTGCAACTTTTTCAAGTTTTATATATTTATTTATATATTATAGAGTAAGAAGAAAAGAAATTGGAAATGAAATTGAACATTCTATAAATTATAAATATGAAAATGTAAAAACAATAGTAAAAAAGATATTAATGGTATCAATTCCATTAACATTAAGTTCAATAATGACATCTTTTAATAAAAATATTGATTCATTTACAGTTAAAAAGACTTTGAGTACATATATGGATCCAAGTATTGCAACAACTTTATATGGACAATTAAGTGGAAAAGTTGATACTTTAACAAATTTACCACTTGCAATAAATATTGCATTTGCAACAGCTTTAGTACCTGCAATTGCAGCGGCTAATGCAAGAAAAGATAGAGAAACAGCAACTAAAAGAACATCATTTTCACTATTAACATCTATGTTAATTGGTTTACCTTGTGTTATAGGAATGATAATATTTGCACAACCTATACTTAATCTATTATATCCAAATGCAAATGAAGGTGCATTATTATTACAATTGATTTCAGTTTCTGTAATATTTTCAATATTAGACCAAACAATAAATGCTGCTTTGCAAGGTTTTGGAAAAGTTATGATACCTGCTATAGCATTAGGTATAGGCTGTTTAGTAAAATTAGTACTAAACTTAATTTTATTACCAATACCTGAACTAAATGTTTATGGTGCTGCTATAGGTTCAATTGCATGCCATATGGTTGCATTTATAATTGTATTTAATGTTTTAAAGAGATATGTAAAATTAGATTTACCATTTAATAAATTTGTTGTAAAACCATTTTTAGCTACTGGAATAATGGGAGTTTGTTCATATACATTATTCTTACTATTAAATGGAATAAATATGGGAAATATGGCAACAATAATATCAATAATATTTGCTGTAATTATTTATTTGGCAGCAGTATTTGCATTAAAAATTTATAGTAAAGAAGATATCTACATGTTGCCTAAAGGAGAGAAAATCTATAAAGTGCTAGAGAAACTAAAAATATATTAAAATTTTATGAAAAAAGAGGGGATTTTATTTTATTTTGGAGAATAAGATAAAAAGAAGTACAGATATTGCTACAACAGCGATATAAGTACATAATATACAAAATTTTATAGGAGGTAATGTATAATGAACAAAGCTGAATTAGTAGCAGCTATTGCTGCAAAAACAGGAGAATCAAAAAAAGCAACAGAGGAAGCTGTTAATGCATTCACAGAAGTTATTGCAGAAGCATTAAAAGGAGGAGACAAAGTTCAATTGGTTGGATTTGGTTCTTTCGAAGTTAGAAAAAGAGCTGCTAGAAAAGGTAGAAATCCTCAAACAAAAGAAGAAATTAAAATACCTGCATCTAAAGCTCCAGTATTCAAAGCTGGAAAAGCATTAAAAGATTTAGTAAACGGATAATTAATTATAAATATATAAATATATGTAATTTAAGACAGTTCTTTGTAAAATAAGAACTGTCTTTTTACTTATAATTTTACAAAAAAACAGCTATTCTTGATATTCACATAATTAACTTCCAAGAATATAATATAATAAAAATATTGGAGGAAATCATAATGAAAATCTTAAAAAAGACATTTGGAGTATGTTTAATTGGATTAGGAATAGGAATACTACTAGTATTGTTTTTGCCAGCACTTTGGTGGCTAATATTAATAGGAATAATAGTAATATTAGTAGGAATGTTATGGTTACTCTGCTAAAAGGAGGTCTACATATGACTATAGTTGTAAAAAAAGTTCCTAAATGTTTAAGGGGAATAGTAAAATTATTATTCGGAATAAAAGATTAATGAATAAAAAGTAAAAAAAAGCACATACCTTATAAGAAAGGTAGGTGCTTTTTATGGATAAAAAACAAAAACAAACACATCCAGAGGTTGGAGAAGATGCTACACAATATGGAGAATTTGTATCATCATATTTTGCATGGATACCATTACCAGAGCAAAAGAAAAAGGCAGAAGACATGGCTGATATGACTAAAAAAGAAATAACTCCAGACAAAAAAGAGGAAAAATAGTTTGAAAGAAATTAACTCAAGGCTTTTGTTGCGATGAGTGTCTTTGATTAAAGTGAGAAAGGAATGGAATTTAATATGATATATAAGTTTACAAATAAAGCAAAAAAAGTGATTGAAGTAGCAAGTGATATATCTATAGAATTAGGACATAATTATATTGGAACAGAACATATTTTATATGGGTTAGCAAAAGAAGGAGAAGGAATAGCAGCAAAAGTTTTAAATAATAAGGGGATAACAGAAGAAAAAATTAAGACCAAAATAGAAGAATTATTAGGGAGAGGACAAGAGGTGAAAGAAACTTTAGGCTTTACACCAAGAACTAAAAAAGTATTAGAAAATGCATATTTAGAAGCTAAAAGAATAGGATATAATTTTATAGGAACAGAACATTTGTTATTAGCAATAATGAAAGAAGAAGATTGCGTTGCAACACGAATAATAGTTGATTTAAATGTTGAAATTTATAAAATTTATAATGAAATAGCAAAAGTGATAAATGAAGAAGAAATGGATAAAGATATAGGAAAAGAGATACCAAGAAATAGAGGAAGTTATTCTGCGACTACAACATTGAATCAATTTGGAGAAGATATAACTTTACAAGCAGAAGAGGGAAAATTTGATAATATAATTGGAAGAGAAAAAGAAATTGAAAGAATAATTCAAATATTATCAAGAAGAACCAAGAATAATCCGTGTTTAATAGGTGAACCAGGTGTAGGAAAAACAGCTATAATAGAAGGGTTAGCTGAAAAAATAATAATTGGAGAAGTACCTGAAAGTTTAAAGGAAAAAAGAATTGTAAGTGTAGATATATCAGGAATGGTAGCTGGAGCTAAATATAGAGGAGATTTTGAAGAAAGAATAAAAAAAGCATTAAATGAAGTAAAAAAAGTAGGTGATGTGATATTATTTATTGATGAAATACATACAATAGTTGGGGCTGGAGCTGCAGAAGGAGCAATTGATGCAGCCAATATTTTAAAACCTTTATTAGCAAGAGGAGAAATTCAATTAATTGGAGCTACAACAATAGAAGAATATAGAAAATATATAGAAAAAGATTCAGCATTAGAAAGAAGATTTAGTATAGTAGATGTTAAAGAACCAACAGAAAATGAGACAATTGAAATTATAAAGGGAATTAGAGATAAATATGAGGCACATCATAATGTAAAAATTACAGATGAAGCCATAAATGCAGCAGTTACATTATCTGTAAGATATATAACAGATAGATTTTTGCCTGATAAAGCTATAGATTTAATTGATGAGGCAGCTTCAGGGGTCAGAATTAATATTTTCACAGAACCAAATGAAATAAAAGCTTTAGAAGATAAAATAGATATAGTAACTAAAGAAAAGGAAGAAGCTATATATAATCAAGAGTTTGAAAAAGCAGCGTTATTAAGAGATAAAGAACAAGAATTAAAAATAGATTTTGAAAATGAACAAAAAATGTGGAAAAATAGAAAAAATAGAGATATAACAGAAATAACTGAAGAAAGTATTGCAGAAATAATATCAAAATGGACAGGAGTACCTGTTCAAAAAATAACAGAAGATGAGAATGAAAGGTTACAACATTTAGAACAAAAGTTGCATGAAAGGGTAATAGGACAAGATGAAGCTGTAAAAGCAGTTGCAAAAGCTATTAGAAGAGGTAGAGTAGGATTAAAAGATCCTAAAAGACCTATAGGTTCATTTCTGTTTTTAGGCCCAACAGGTGTTGGTAAAACTGAACTTTCAAAAGCGATTGCAGAAACATTATTTGAAAATGAAAATTCTTTAATTAGATTAGACATGTCTGAATATATGGAAGCACATTCTGTGTCAAAATTAATTGGTTCACCACCTGGTTATATTGGTTTTGATAATGGTGGTCAGCTAACAGAAAAAATAAGGAGAAAACCATATTCTGTAGTGTTATTTGATGAAATAGAAAAAGCACATCCTGATGTCATGAATTTATTGCTCCAGATATTAGAAGATGGAAGATTAACAGATTCACAAGGAAGAGAAGTTAATTTTAAAAATACAATAATTATTATGACTTCTAATCTTGGTGCAAGATATATTACTGAAAAAAAATCATTAGGTTTTGGAGGAAATTTGAATCTTGAGAAACAGGAGTTAAATGAATATGAAGAAACGAAAAAAGAAGTAATAAAAGAGCTGAAAAAAGAGTTAAGGCCAGAGTTTGTAAATAGAATTGATGAAATTATTGTATTTCATAAATTAAATGAACAAAATCTTAAAGATATTGTTCAAATTATGCTTAAACAGGTTGAAGAAAGATTAAAAGAACAAAAATATATTGTGGAAATTGATAAAAGTGTAACTGATGTTATATTAAGTAAAGGATTTGATAAGAATTTTGGGGCAAGACCTTTAAGAAGAACTATTCAAAACCTCGTAGAAGATAGAATTTCTGAGGAAATTCTAGAAGGAAATTTACGCAAAAATGAAAAATGGATATTAAAAATATAACTTGGAAATTTTGGATTTCCAAGTTATTGATTTGATACCCATCTATCTATTTTTATTTCTTTATATTTCTTTAGTACTTCATCATATTTTTTGAATTCATCTTCCCAAACTATATTTGGTATTTTATCAAATGCAGTAAAAACTTTTTCGGCTTCTAATAAATATACAACTTGCTGTTGTGGAGTTAGTTTTTCGTATTTTTTTGAAAATTCGTATAATTTATCTAATATTTGGTTTGCTTCGATAAAGCTCCAAAAGTCTTTTACATTGATTCCTGCTAATTTTATTTGCATTACAGCATAAGCACATAATGCAAATATTATAAATATTAATATATATATTACTATTAATAGTGCCATTTATTTTACACCTCTTTTGGCAATTTTTTTGCTACATAAAATATAAATTTTATTAATGCTTCATTTATTATAACATAAATTTGAAACTAATGCAAATTTTTCCATGTAACAAATTCTTAAATTTAATTTCGTGAAATCGCAAAGTAAATTATAGTTTTTACTTCAAACTAATATTACTTTTTAACTAAACTGGCAAGTTTTTTAGAATGTCAGTATAATTTTTATAAAACTACTTGAAAAAAAATAAAAATGGAACTATAATTGAAAGAATTATTATAATAAATAAAAAATATATTAACAAATGAAAAAATAAATTATAATTTAAAGGGGAAGATTATGGAAGATAGATTTAAAGTTACAAAAAAAGTAGGGACTTTTGGAATAATAGGAAATATATTTCTACTAGTTATAAAAGGATTTGTAGGTTTTGCAAGTAAGAGTCAATCTATGATTGCAGATAGTATAAATAGTGCAAGTGATATTTTTGCATCATTAATGACATTTATAGGAAATAAGATTGCAAGTGCACCTCGAGATGAAGATCATAATTTTGGACATGGAAAAGCTGAATATATATTTTCATTATTTATAGCTATTTCAATGATTTTAGTTTCAATAAAAACAGCAATAGATTCAATAATAACATTATTTGTAGGAAATGAAATGATATTTTCATGGTGGTTAGTAGCTGTTTGTATAGTAACAATTATTACAAAATTATCTTTATTTATATATACAAGGTTAATGCTAAAAAAATATAATAATATTTTATTAGAAGCTAGTATGGAAGATCATAGAAATGACTGTATTATAACAAGTTTTACATTAATATCAATCTTGCTATCTTTAAAAGGAATAAATTGGTTTGATAGTATTGTTGGTATTGGAATTTCTGCTTGGATATGTAAAACAGGTGTAGGCATTTTTATGGAAAGTTTTAATATTTTAATGGATGTTTCTGTTGATGAAAATACTAAAGATATTATTTTAGATTTAGTTAATGGATATAAAGAGATAAAAAAGGTAGAAGGTTTATCTTCTTCTCCTGTAGGTTATCAATATATGATTTTTTTAACTATTGCAGTTGATGGCAATATGACTACTTTTGAAAGTCATAAACTTGCAGATAGCCTTGAAAAAAATATTGCAGCATTAGATAAGATTTATAAAGCTATAGTTCATGTTGAGCCATTTTTTGAATCAAAATAAATAATGTACCGATTAATCTCAAGCTCTTTAATAGAGTAGATGGAGTAATCGGTACTATTTTGTTATTATTTTTTCTCTGTAAAAATTTCTTTTGCAGCACCTAAACTGCTTAAAGCACCAGTTGCTTCAAATGGAATAAATACTTTGTTAGCATCACCTTTAGCAATTTCTTCAAGAGCTTCAAGAGACTTAATTTGAACAAGTTTTTCATCTGGATCAGCAGTTTTAATTGCATCATAAACCATTGCGATTTCTTTTGCCTTAGCTTCTGCTACAGATTTTATTGCTTGTGCCTCACCGGCAGCTCTACGAATTCTAGCTTCTCTATCAGCTTCAGCTTCTAATATGGCAGCCTGCTTTTTACCTTCAGCAATTGTAACGGCAGATTGCTTTTGTGCTTCAGCCTCAAGTATTAAAGCTCTTTTATTTCTTTCTGCATTCATTTGCTTTTCCATTGCATCTCTAATATCGGCAGGTGGTGTAATATCTTTTATTTCAACTCTGTCTATTTTACATCCCCATCTGTCTGTTGCTTCATCAAGTATAACTCTTAATTGAGAGTTTATTCCATCACGAGAACTGAATGTTGCATCTAAATCCATTTTACCTACAATATCACGAATTGTTGTGATTGCAAGATATTCAATACCTTTTTTTAAATTTTGAATTTCATAAACTGCTTTTGCAGGATCTGTTATTTGATAAAATACAACTGTGTCAATTGTGATTGTAACATTATCTTTAGTGATAACTCCTTGTGGTGGTATAT
The DNA here is from genome assembly GCA_944390695.1 of uncultured Clostridia bacterium. GTDB lineage: Bacteria > Bacillota > Clostridia > TANB77 > CAG-508 > CAG-269. The sequence continues at coordinate 53,405 of CALXQP010000020.1, read as the reverse complement.
CCATAGTTTGTTGTTTTAAACTTACAACACTTCTAACATGGTCGAAAAATGGTATTATTATTGTAAGACCAGCATCAGCTATTTTATGAAATTTTCCTAACCTTTCTATGATATATACTTCAGATTGTCTAACTACTTTGATTGATTTTACTGCTATGATTATTATAATAACAAGTAATATAATTAAAAATGTCATTTTTTCCTCCTTTTTGCAAGTTTTCTTGCTTTTATATTTTTAATATTAATAACTAATTTTATTTTAATGTTGTGTTATAGTTTGTTCATTTTCAATAGGTTTTACAGAAACTTTAACACCATCTATACTTTCTATTTCAACTTCAGTACCTTTTGGAATATTAATTTGTTCATCTGTTTTGGCAGACCAGACTTCTCCATCAGATTTAACTAATCCTTTTCCTGTTGCCCAATCAATATCTTCAATAACAATTGCTTTTTTACCTACTATTGAATATACATTTGTTAGTTTAGTATCTTTATTAGTAAATTTATTTATAAATGGTTTTGTTGCAAAAATTAGTATTGCTGATGAAATTACAAAAACTGTTGTTTGAACAATTAAACTATCTGTTATAAAACTTATGACCATTGCCAATAAACTACCTATGCTTAACCAAAAAGCTAAAAATCCTATTGTAAAAATTTCTAGGATTAGAAATACTCCTGAAATGATTAACCATATTTGCCACATAATAAATCCTCCTTTGATTTACATTATACATTATATATTATACTATAAAATTTATAAAATTCAAATAGATTTATCAAAAATTCTTGTAAATTTAGGAAAAAAATGATAATATCTAACTAATATAATAGCAAAATACAATCTTTTATTATAAAATATATAAATAAAGGAGGGAAATATTTGAATATAAGTGAAATTGGACAAATAATTTCAAAGGAAAAAATTTATATAAATGAGCCTATGAGCAAATATACATCATTTAAAATAGGTGGACCAGCAGAATATTTAATAAAAGTACAAACAATTAAGGAATTGAAAAATATATTAAAATTTGCGAAAGAAAAAAATATAAAATTAACTGTTATAGGTAATGGGAGCAATTTACTTGTTTCAGATGAAGGAATTAAAGGAATTGTGGCAAAAATTGAAATAAATACTTTAGAGATAGATACTGAAAATGCGAGAGTAAATGTAGGAAGTGGAGTAAAACTTGGCTTATTAGCACAAAAATGTTTAAAGCGAGGAATTGCAGGATTTGAATTTGCATCAGGAATTCCTGGAACAATTGGTGGAGCAATAAGAATGAATGCAGGTGCACATGGGAAAGAAATGAAAGATGTTGTGCAGTCAATAGAATATATAGATAGAGATGGTGAAATTCATAAAATAACAAATGAACAAGCAAAGTTTGAATATAGAAATAGCATCTTTTCATATAATGATTATATTATAACAAATGTAGAAATCCAGTTAGAAAAAGGCAATATGGATAAAATAAAAAACAAGATGGAAGAATATGCAGAATATAGAAAAGAAAAACAACCAATTGAATATCCAAGTGCAGGAAGTACATTTAAAAGAGGAACAGATTTTATAACTGCAAAACTTATTGATGAATGTGGTTTAAAAGGTTACCAAATTGGTGGTGCTCAAATTTCTGAAAAACATGCAGGTTTTATTATTAATAAAGATAATGCTACTTCAGAAGATGTAAAAAAATTAATTGAATATACTAAAAAAGAGGTATATAATAAATTTGGCAAGATAATAGAAGAAGAAATTCAAATAATTTAAGGAGGAATAAATAATGAAAGGAATATTACACTGGCTGAAATCTGGGTCAAAAATGAAAAGGTGGATATTTTTAATTTTACTAGGTATAGTATTAACTTGTTATGGAATAGCAAAAATATTAGTAGAAAAAGAAATGCAGTTTATAGATGCAGGAAAAGTAATAATAACATTTGTTATAGGATTTACTTTTATAGTATTAGGCTTAATATTTCTAAACAAAAGGAATATGGAGCTCTTTATTGAAGTAACAGATGAAAGGATGAAAAATAAGAAAAATGTAAATGTGAATTCACTAATTTTTGATAAAAAGATATATGACAAAGGTCCTAAAATTGTTGCAATAGGTGGAGGAACAGGTTTAAATACAGTACTTGCAGGAATGAAAAAATATACAAATAATATAACTGCAATAGTTGCAGTTTCAGAATATGGGAAAACACCAAATAATTCTAGAAGAGCTTTAGGGACAACGTTGCCATTTGAAGAAGTTAAAGATAGTATTGTATCACTTTCAGCTGATAATAATAATGAAATGGAACAATTATTAAATCATGAAATGATAAATGACAAATTAAGAGGCTTAAAATTTTCAGACATATATTTTACAGCAATGAAAGAAATTAATGGTAATGATACATTATCAATTGAAAAAAGTAATTCAATTTTTAATATTGTAGGAAATGTAATACCAGTAAGTGCAGAAGAAATGCAAATTTGTGCTGAATTGGAAAATGGTTATGTTATAGAAGAAAAAGACAAAATACCAGAAGTTGTTAGTGAAAAGATGACTAAAATAAATAGAGTATTTTTAAAACCGTCAAATTGTAAACCTGCACACGGAGTGTTAGAAGCCATTAAACAAGCTGATAGCATCATAATAGGTCCAGGAAGTTTATATACAAATGTAATTCCAAATTTATTAGTAAATGGTGTTGCAAAAGCTATAAAAGAAAGTAAAGCAATTAAAATATATATAAATAATATTATGACTGAACCAGGTCAAACTGATGATTATACAGTAGCTGACCATATAAAAGCAATTATAGAACATTGTGGAGAGGGAATAATAGATTATTGTATATATGATACAGGAGAGGTAATTCCAGAATATATAAAAAGATATAATAGAGAGGGTGCAGACTTAGTAGAACAAAAAATAGATGATCCAGCAATAAAGAGAATCAAATTTATAAAAAAGAATATTTCAAAAATAGTTGATGGCAAAATAAGACATGATGCAGGTTTAGTTGCAGAATCAGCTATAACCTTAATATGTAATGACTTAAAATATCAAGATAAAGAAAGTGATCCTGAATATTTAATGTTACATACTAAATTAGAATCAGATAAAAGAATTAATAAATTAAAAAAAGAAAAAAAGAAAGTAGAGAAAAAGGCAAAGAAAAAAGGAATTGATCCTAATGATAAGAAAAAGGGTACAAAACAAAGTAAATTTAGTGCTAAATATAGTGAAAGAATAAAATCAATTAAAGATTCATAATAAATAAAAAATATAAAGGAGAAAAAAGGTTGAAAAATTTAATTCTTTTCTAACCAGTTTTGTGCCTTGAGGAGGGAATGAGATTAAATATGAAATTTGCAAAAGAAAATTTAAATTTAGAGAGTGCACTAGAAAAAGAATGGATAATAACAAATGGAATAGGAGGTTTTGCTTCATCTACAATAATAGGGGCAAATACAAGAAAATATCATGGATTACTTGTAGTACCTATAATTCCACCAGCTAGGAGAAGATTAATATTATCTAAATTAGATGAAAGTATTGAAATAGACGGAAGGAAACACAATCTATTCACAAATGTTGGTAAAAACTATATATCACAAGGATTTAAGTATCAAGAGAGTTTTGAAAAAGAATATATTCCAATATTTACATATAAAGTAGAAGATGTAGAAATTGTAAAAGCAATATGTATGGAGCATTTTAAAAATACAGTTGGTGTATGTTATAAAATAAAAAATGGAAATCATCATACAAAATTAATATTGGCTCCAATAATGAATTTTAGAAATGCTCATGGAATAAACAAAGGACATCAATTTGATTTAAAACAAAAAGTGCATGGAAGAAAATTGGAAGTTGAAATTGATAATGGAAATCCTATATATATGACAGTTTCAGATGGAAATTATATACAACATTATAATGATACATTTTATAATATGTTTTATATTGAAGAAGAAAAAAGAGGTTTTGAAGCAGAAGAAAATCATTGTGTTCCAGGAAGATATGAAATTGAAATAGAACCAAATGAAGAAAAAGACATTTCTTTCGTATGTTCTGTAGAAGAAAATATAGAAGAATTAGACGCAAGAGCAATAATAACAAGAGAAATTGCTAGATTAAATCAAACTTTTATAGACTCTGATCTTATAAGTAAAGAAAATAATAAAAAAGATGAATTAATAAAAACATTTTTAATAGCAGTTGATAATTTTATTATAAAAAGACCACTATTTAATACATATTCCGCAATTGCAGGATATCCATGGTTTTTAGATTGGATGAGAGATACATTAATTGCATTTGAAGGTTTGTTTTTAGTTCCTAAAAAATATGATAAAGCTAAAAAAGTGTTAGTTCATTGTATAAGAGATATAAAATATGGTTTAATACCAAATACATATAGCGAAGATGATTATAGACCTTTATATAATAGTGTTGATGCATCTTTACTATTTTTTGAGCAAGTAAAAAAATATCTAGAATATACAGGTGATTATGAATTCGTAATGAGTGAAATTTATCCAAAATTAGAGAATATTATTGAAAACTATTCAAAAGGCATCGATTTAGATGATAATAATATTTATATGGATACAGATGGACTTATAGTTTCTGGAACAGAGTATACTCAAAATACATGGATGGATGCTAAATATGCTGGAATTGCAGTTACTCCTAGAAATGGTAAACCTGTTGAAATTAATGCAATGTGGTATAATGCGCTTAAAATTATGCAAGAATTAGCGATTAAAAATAAAGAAAAAGCTAAAGCAAAAAAATATGAAAAACTTGCAATTAAATGTAAAAGTTCTTTTGAAAGTAAATTTTATAATAAAAGAAGAAAATGCTTATATGATGTTGTTGGTGATGGAAAAATAAGACCAAATCAACTATTTGCATTGAGTTTAACATATCCAGTTTTAGATCCAATATCTAATGAAGCAAAAGAAATGATTGAAACAGTAACTAAAAAATTATTAAATAAATATGGATTAAAATCCCTTGCAAAAGGTGAAGAAAATTATGTGGAAATTTACGAAGGTGATGGTGCAAGAAGAGATTTTAGTTATCATCAAGGTATAACTTGGACTTGGCTTTTAGGACCCTATTATAATTCTTTAAAAAATATAGTTTCTGCTAGTAAAACAAAAGCTGATAAAACTAAATATGAAACTATGTTAAGTGATTTTGTAAAAAGTGTTACAAATACATTTTCTAAAGAAATCAATGAAAGAGGATGTATAGGAAGTATTGCTGAAATATATGATTCTAGAAAGCCTTTTTCTCCTAAAGGAGCTGTAGCTCAAGCTTGGAGTGTAGCTGAAGTATTTAGAATTATATTACAAAAATAGCATTTATAATAATTTGTTAGAAAAATTTAAAACAATAGAGGTGAGGATATGGTTAAAATTGAAGAATTAGAAAAACAGCTAAATCAAGGCTTTATTAAAGGAATTTATTTAATGTATGGAGAAGAAACTTTTTTATTAGAACAACAATTAAATAAAATAAAAAAAAGTTTTGGTGAAATTGTAAAGGGAATTAATTATATTACAATAGATGAAACTAATATTCAAGAACTAATACCAGACATTGAAACACCTGCATTTGGCTTTCCTAACAAATTGATTATAGCAAAAAATACAGGAATATTTAGAAGAGAAGTAAAAGGAAGAAATGAAGGACAAAGTAAAGAATTTAAAGAAAAATTAAATGACTATTTAAAGGAAAATATAAATATGATAAATGATTCTGTAATTCTTATATTTGTTGAAAAAGAAGCGGAAAAAAACTCTATATATAATACTATAGAAAAAATAGGAACTATATGTAATTTTGAGGAACAAAAACCATTTGAAATTACTAAGAGAATGAAGTCTATATGTAACGCATATGATGTAAATGTTTCAGAAAATGTTATTCAATATTTAATTGAATGTTGTGGTACAAATATGCAAGATTTAATTAATGAAATAAGAAAACTCATAGAATATGCAGGTAAAAACGGTACAATAGAAAAACGAGATATTGATAAATTATGTACAAAAAAAATTGAAAGTGTTATTTTTGATTTAACTGATAATCTAGGACAAAAAAAGGTTAAAGAGGCAATTGATGTTTTATATAATTTAATTGCTTCAAAAGAACCTATTCAAAAGATATTAATTACTCTTTATAATCATTTTAAGAAACTGTATTTTGTAAAAATTGCTATTTCACATAATAAAGATATTGCTACAAGTTTGAACTTGAAGTCTAACCAGTTATTTTTGGTTAATAAATATAAAATACAAGCTAAAGGCTTTGATATTGTGGAATTAAGAAAAATTATTCAAGAACTTGAAGATTTAGACTATAAATATAAAATCGGTCTTATTGATTTAAATATAGGATTAGAGGCTATTCTTTGTGCATATTGTTCATAACTTAAATTTTAAAAATATATTGACAAAAAAATAAATTTAGTAGATAATAATTGTGATTACAAAAAGAAAAAAATGCCTATATTGTATAAAAAAGTAAAAGGTATAAATAAAGAAACTTAGGAGGAAGAAATATGTATTTATTTAATAGAATAACAGTAAATCCACAATTACCAAAAAGGATTGAAAGAATAACAGAAATTGCAAATAATTTATGGTGGTCTTGGAATACAGAGTTTTTAAGATTATTTAAAATGATTGATATGGATTTGTGGGAGAACTGTAACAAAAATCCTGTGAAGTTTTTAAAAGAAGTAGACCAAGAAAAATTAGAAGCAGTATCAAAAGATATAGTATTTGTAAAAGAATATGATAAAATCGTAGATGATTTTGATGCATATATGAATAGTAAAACTACATGGTTTTCACAAAAGTATCCTAATAATACAAATGATTTAATTGCATATTTTTCAGCAGAATATGGATTAGATCAGACAATAGCAATATATTCAGGTGGCTTAGGGATTTTATCAGGTGATCATTTAAAATCAGCAAGTGATTTAGGAATTCCATTAGTTGCAGTAGGGCTATTTTATAAAAATGGATATTTTAATCAAAGAATAGATAGATATGGAATGCAAAGTCCAGAATATAGAGATTTGAATTTATATGATTTACCAATAAATACAGTAAAAGATGTTGATGGAAATGATTTAATAATATATATTAAATTTCCAAAAAGAAGAATATATTTAAAAGTATGGGAAATCTGTGTTGGTAGAGTTAAATTATATTTGATGGATTCAGATATAGATATAAATAATGAAGAAGATAGAGATACAACTGCCAAATTATATGGTGGAGACCAAGAAATGAGAATAAGGCAAGAAATTATACTTGGTATGGGAGGAGTAAATCTACTTAAAAGATTAGGATTAAAGCCTACAGTATATCACATGAATGAAGGACATTCTGCATTTTTAAATTTAGAAATTATTAAAAATATAATAAAAGAACAGCAAGTATCTTTTGAAGTTGCAAGAGATATTGCATCATCAAAAACAGTATTTACAACACATACACCTGTTCCAGCAGGAAATGATATATTTCCTATAAGCTTAGTTGAAAAATATTTTAAAGATTTTTGGCCAAGATTAGGGCTAACAAGAGAACAATTCTTAAAATTAGGAATGAAACCATGTAATGGCTTAGAACCTGGATTTAATATGGGAATATTAGCACTAAAAATTGCAGGTAAGAAAAATGGTGTAAGCAAATTACATGGAGAAGTATCAAGAGAATTATTTTCGGATGTGTGGCCACATATATCACCAAGTGAATCTCCAATAACATATGTAACAAATGGTATACACACTTGTACATGGTTAGCTCCAAAACTAAAAGAATTATATAATAAATATTTAATTCCATATTGGCAAGATAATATACATGAAAATTTTGTATGGGAGAAAATAAAAACTATTCCAGATGATAAATTATGGAAAGTTCATATGGAAAGAAAAGTAAAATTACTTGCACTAGTTAAAGAAAACATAACAAAAAGATTAAGACGTGAAGGTGTTAGACATGAAGAAATAAATGAAATTACCTCTAAACTAGATCCAGAAGCATTAACAATTGGTTTTGCAAGAAGATTTGCAACATATAAAAGAGCTACATTGATTTTTAAAGATTTAGAAAGAATTACTCAAATATTAAATACACCAAATAAACCTGTTCAATTAATATTTGCAGGAAAAGCTCATCCAGCAGATAAAGAGGGGGCAGATTTAATAAAATATATACATGAGATATCATTAAAACCACAATTTAAAGGAAAAATATTTATATTAGAAAATTATAATATAGAAATTTCAAGATATTTAGTTAGTGGTGTTGATGTATGGTTAAATAATCCTAGAAGACCAATGGAAGCTTCTGGTACAAGTGGACAAAAAGCATCTGTAAATGGAGTAATTAATTTTAGTGTATTAGATGGATGGTGGGCAGAAGGATATAACCAAAAAAATGGTTGGACAATAGGAACACATGCAGAATATTCATCTTATGAAGAACAAGATAAAGCTGATAGTGAAAGTATGTATTATACATTAGAAAATAAGATAATCCCAATATATTATGATAAAGATAAAAATGGAATCTCAAGACAATGGATGGAAATAATGAAAAATTCAATTATTTCAACAGGTGGAAAATATAGTACTTCAAGAATGTTAGTAGATTATACAAATCAACTTTATATGCCATTATGTAATTTAACTAAAAAATATTATCAAGATTTAGAAAAAGTTACAGAATATAATGCTTGGAAGCAAAATATGTATGCAAGTTGGAAAGATATACAAATAGAACAAATTGAAGGCAATGCTGATAATATTACAGTTGACGCAGGTTCAGAAATTGAAGTAAGATGTGCAGTAACTCTTCCAAATATTGATCCAAATCATATTAGTGTAGAAGTTTATTATGGCAAATTTTTAGATAATGGAACCGTTCAAGATGTAAAAATAATTCCTATGAAGCTAGAAAGAAGTGACATAGAAAATAGAAAATATTATTATGTTACTAAAATTGATTTGAATTCAGGTGGAAATTATGGATATTCATTTAGAGTTATGCCTAAACATGAAATGCTACTTGAAAGTGCAAATTTAGATTTAATTAAATGGATAGAAAAATAAAAGATAAAAACAAGTTATTTTGCAAGAAAATAACTTGTTTTTTACGTTTTATGTAAATTTTGTAAACAAATTTTCCAAAAACTGTTTACAAATTTTAAAAATTGTAATATAATGTTCGCGTAAAATAATAAAATTATGAGGGGGAGGATCATAAATGAAAAAATTTACCGCCAAACTGGTTGGTATAGTAGTAATGATATTATTTATATCATTAATGCCAATTACAGTTTTTGCTTCAAATGAAGATATCTCTATAATAAATGCAATGAATAATGAAACAAATCAAGGATATATAATTTACATAAAAGGGATATCAACACAAAATTTTAAATACGCATTTACAAATAATGAAAATGCGGATCCAAATGGAATGGATTTATCTTTTATTAATTCAATCTCAGATTTGGGAGAGAACGGAAATCAAGTAGCATTTTTAGATGCAGAAACTTACAATAATTTAACTAAAGACGAAAATTTAGAAGAAAATAAACCAATTTATATGTGGGCAAAAGATGAAAATGAAAATTTAATTCTAGAAGGAATCCAATTAGATTTAAGCAAAGCTTTAACAAGCAAAGAAATTGAAAATGTAGAAAATTTAACATCAAATATAGAAGTAAAAATAGCAGATACTCAAGATACTGAAATTCTAGAAAAATTAAAAGAAGAAGAAGTAGAAGGTGTTAAAGAAACTACTTATGTAGGATATGTGCAAATATTAGATGATGAAAATGCAGAATATTGGTATGAAATGGTTAAATTGCCAAGCACAGATTCATACAATAACTTAGAAGAATTAGCTTTAAAAGTTCAAAATGAATATGATTCAATGGAAATGTATGAAAAAATTAAATTTGTAGAAGAATTTAATGAAAAATTAGCAAATGTAGCTGATCAAGCTAAATGGAACAAAGTAGAAAACATGATGATTAAACAACCAGAAGAATCTAAAGAAAATGATAGATACATAGTATTATTAAAAAAGGTTGCAAATGGTGAAACTACATTAGATATTCAATTTTTAACAGCTGATGAAAAAGATGTAGAAAATAAAGATATAGTAAAAGTTGCAACTGAAGAAACAACAAGACTACCAATAACATATGATAGTATTGCATTATTTGTAGCATTAGGAATAATAGCAGTTCTAGTAATAGTAATATTTATTAGAATGAAAAAAATAAGCAAAAAAGATGAAGAAAAATAGTATTGAACTAAAAATTTACAAAGCAATTTTTTATATGTTATTAATAGCAGCAATTGTAATTATTGGCATGATAGTTTATAAATATGGTAGTAATCAAAAAAATGAGAAAGAAACTCAAGAAGCAGTAGCTGCTTTTAGTAATATAGATTTTTCTAGTAATCCAGAAGAATCAGGGGAGCAAATTCAATTAGAATATAAAGGGTATAAAGTGATTGGAATAGTAAAAATTCCGCAAATAGATATAGAATATCCAATATTAGAAATTGGAGAAATTGACCCGGAAAATGCAAAAAAACCAATGAAATTATCCATAATAAAATATTGGGGCGAAAATGTAAATGATTATGGAAATTTATCAATAGCAGGTCATAATAACAGAGATGGTACAATGTTTGGAAAAACAAAAAAATTAAAAATTGGAGATATAGTAGAATTAACAGACTTAAAAGGTCAAACAATTCAATATTCAATTTATGATATCTTTGTAACAGACCCTAATGATGTAAATATTTTATTAGCAAAAGATGAACTCGTAAGAGAAGTAACATTAATTACATGTACAAATGGAAATAAACAAAGACTTATATTAAAAGCTAAAGAAATTTTATAGTAATATTGGTATTTAGGGGGGAATAAATAATGAGCAAAAAGAGTATTATTGCTATTATCACAGTAGTAGTATTATTGTTTATTGCTGGAATATCGGTAGGAGTATTCTTGTACACTAGAGGAGAGACAGCCGCTGTTGATGGAGACCAAACTTCAACAACAACTCCAGAACAAGAAAATGATGGAAATCGACCTGTAGATGGAGATCAAACTGAAAATAATGATAATTCAGATACAGATCCTAATATAGGTAATGAAACTGAAAATCCAGAAACACCTGTTCAAAATGAAGGTGAAGAATCAGAAAACAATAATGATAATGAAAACAATGATAATGCAGATAATGAAGCTGTAAATAATGATAATACAGCAAACAACGAAGGTAATACAGAAAATAATAATGATGATGAAAATGCAGAAATAACAACAGGGACAGATGTAAATGAAGTTGGTGAAACAACAATTACAAGATATGAAGAAGTTGAGAGAATAGTATCAAGACAATTTTTCGATTGGTGGGAACCAATGGCAATTAAAGTTGATCAACCAACTGTATTAGATGTAGAAAAACCACAATTAGATGTTAGAAAATCAGTAATAACAGGTGTTGGAGGAGACAATTTTGTATATGCTGGTCAAGATTTAACATATGTTATATCTGTAACAAATAATAGTGAAGTAGATGTAAAAAATATTGAAATAACAGATAAAATACCAGAAAACACTACTTTTGTATCTATTGAAGATGCAGTTATAGCAAATGAAGTTGTAGGAACAAAAACAACTGTTAACTCTGAAAATGTAGTTGAAGGTGTTAAATGGGTTGTAACAGTTCCAGCAGGAGAAACAGTAGTTGCTAGATTCACAGTAAATGTTAATGAAAATAAATTAGATGAAAATGGAGTATTAGTTCCATTAACAGGAACAATTCTAAATACAGCTATAGCAAATGGAGAAAAGAGTACTGGTGATGATGGAGAAGAAGAAACAAAAACATCAATAATAATAGCAAATAAATCAAGTGTTATAACGAGAATTCAAGATAATGAAGAAATTACAGAAGGAATTGAAGCTGCAAGAATAGGTGATATTATTACATATACTATAACTGTATCAAATACAGGTGATGGTGAAGGAAAAACATATATATCAGACAAAGTTCCAACAGGAACAGAATTTGTGTCAGCAGAAGGTGATGCAATAGTATCAGAAGAAAAAGATACAGTTGCATGGTCAATATCTTTAGCTGCAAATGAAACAATAACAAGAAGCTTTAAAGTTAGAGTAACAAGTATTGATAGTGAAATAATAAATATAGCAAATGTTGGTGGAACAGATACTAATACAGATACAACAAAAGTTGAATCTTATATAGTATTTGAAGAAAATGGTGGTTCTGAAGTTGAGGACCTTACAGGAATAAAAGGAGAGCCAATAACAGATAGAAATATGCCAACAACAGAAAGACCAGGATATGTATTTGACGGATGGTATGCTGATCCAGAATTTACTGGAGAAAAAGTTACAAATTTACCAGAAAATTATCCTGCAGGAACAACAACATATTATGCAAAATGGACACCAAGAGCAGACTTAACAGGAATAGTAAATTACTATTTAAAAGATACAACAACAAAATTAGCAAAAAGTAAAGAATTAACAGGATTAGTATTTAATAGCCAAGTAACAGAAAGTGCAATAGAAATACCTGGATATAATAAATTTGGTCCAACAGAGCAAACAATAACAGTAAAATTAGAAGGAAATGAAATCAATTTCTATTATGAACCAAGAACAGATTTAACAGGAATAGTAAATTACTATTTAAAAGACACAACAACAAAATTAGCAGAAAGTAAAGAATTAACAGGATTAGTATTTAATAGCACAGTAACAGAAAGTGCAATAGATATTCCTGGATATAATAAGTTAGCTCCAATAGAGCAAACAATAACAGTAGAATTAGAAGGAAATGAAATTAATTTCTACTATGAACCAAGAACAGATTTAACAGGAATAGTAAATTACTACTTAAAAGATACAACAACAAAATTAGCAGAAAGCAAAGAATTAACAGGATTAGTATTTAATAGCACAGTAACAGAAAATGCAATAGAAATACCTGGATATGAAAAAGTTGATCCAACAGAACAAACAATAACAGTAGGATTAGAAGGAAATGAAATAAACTTCTATTATACACCAGTAACAGGATTAACAGGAATAGTAAATTACTACTTAGAAGGAACAACGACAAAATTAGCAGAAAGCAAAGAATTAACAGGATTAGTATTTAATAGCCAAGTAACAGAAAGTGCAATAGAAATACCTGGATATGAAAAAGTTGACCCAACAGAACAAACAATAACAGTAGGATTAGAAGGAAATGAAATAAACTTCTACTATACACCAGTAACAGGATTAACAGGAATAGTAAATTACTATTTAAAAGATACAACAACAAAATTAGCAGAAAGCAAAGAATTAACAGGATTAGTATTTAATAGTGAAATAACAGAAAGTGCAATAGAAATACCTGGATATAACAAAGTTGATCCAACAGAACAAACAATAACAGTAAAATTAGAAGGAAATGAAATCAATTTCTATTATGAAAAAGCAATGATAGATTATACTGTTAAGTACTATTATGATGGAATTCAAGATGATAGTAAAACTGATAATTTAAAAGCAGAATTTGATTCTATTATTAGTACATATACAGATAAAAATATAGATGGATATAAGTTTGACAAAACAAGTGGATTACCACTAAAAGTAACAGCAGATCCAACTCGAAATATCATTGAAGTATATTATATAAGAGATGAATTCTCATATACAGTAAAATATTATAAAGATGGAGAAGCAGAACCATTTGAAGTAAATCAAGATCTAAAAGCATTATTTGGAAGCCAAATAAATGCAGAAGATGTTGATACATCAAATATGCCAGCAGGATATAAACTTGATAGAATAGAAGGAACACCTTTAACAATAACATCAAATCCAGAAAATAATATAATAGAAGTATATTATGTAAAAGATGAAATTTCTTATACTGTAGAATATTATAAAGATGGAGAAACAGAACCATTTGAAACAAGCCAAGGTCTAAAAGCATTATTAGGAAGTCAAATAAATGCTGAAGATATTGATACATCAAATATGCCAAATGGATATCAATTAGATAGAATAGAAGGAACACCTTTGACAATATCAGCAGATCCAGCAAATAATATAATTAGAGTATATTATGGAAAACCAGATATTAGTATAGAAAAATTAGCTCCAAAGACTGCAAAAGTTGGAGAAGAAGTAACATATACAATAAAATTAACAAATACTGGAAAAGCAAGAGGAACAGTAACGACAGTTACAGATATATTACCAGAAGGTGTAACATATGTTAGATCAGATAATGGTGGTATATATGCAAATGGAGTAGTTACATGGTCAAATATAGAAGTTCCAGCAAATAATGGAATAACTAATTTAACAGTTACAGTTAAAATAAATGCAGATCAAATTGGTAAAACAATTGAAAATACAGCCAAATTAAGTGATGATACACCATCATCTACACCAGAAAATAAAACAGATAAAGTAACAACAAAAATAAATGAAATTAGTGGTGTAGAAGTAGGAACAAAACCAGGAGAACAAGGAAAAGATGCTAATAATATAGTATTAGTAATAGACCTATCTTCAAGTATGAATGAAAAGATTTATACTTTTGTAAAATGTACACATGAACATAGTTATAATTGGTGGGGAGAGTATTGTCCTGAAGGATGTGAAGAACAATGGAGTACAGGTATATGGGGTAAAAATGTATCACAAGGAACAAGATTAGAAGCAGCTAAAAAAGCAGCTCAAGAATTTATTAAAGAAGTATACAAAAATCCAGATTCTAAAGCAACTATTACTGTTGTAACATTTAACCAAAAATCAATAAGTAATAGAAACAAATATGTTGGAACAAGAGTATTAACTTTTGGTAAAAACAATGACCAAACTACAGCAACAAATAAAAATTATCAAGATTTAATAACAGAAATAGGAAATATTGATATTGGAACAGCTACTTCAGGATATGGAACACATATAAAAGCAGCATTAGATAAAACTTATGATGTTATATATGATAAAAATAATGGCCTTGTAGCAACTTATCCAAATAATAGTAATGTTGTTATATTCTTAGGAGATGGAGACCCAACATCAACTAGAACTGATGGATATGAAGATAACTCAAAAAATAATATTACAAACACTGCTACTAAAATAAAAGATGGAGAAAATAAGAGAAGTGCAACAATCTATTCAATAGGATTTGGTTCAGATGCTATTGACCCAGATTCAGATGCTTATGAAGTTCTAGGAGATATATCTTCTGATGGAAAAGTTAGAACTGCAGAAGATGCAGAATCATTAGCAGACATATTTAGAAACTTAGAAGAAGAGATGAATCCTCAAAAACCAGTTACAACAACTTCAGGAAAAATTACAATTCAATTAGAAAAGAATTTAGTGATAAATTCAGAAAACAAATTAGTTGTTGAATATAATGGAGAAGAGTTATTTAGTTGTTCAACTCTACCAAATAATTATGTAGCTTATAATGCAAATACTAAACAATTAACTTTTGATATAAATGCTTATAATGCAGACCAAAATAATACAACAAAAATTACTGATAATAGTGTAATTATAAGATATTTTATAGAAAGATAATTATGTAGAGCAAAAGAACAGGTTTTACCTGTTCTTTTGTTTAAAGTATAGGAGATAAATAATGAGTAAACACAGTGAGGAAAAGAAAAATATAAATTTCATAAAAATAGTCATAATAATACTAATGATTATTATAATATTTTTTGGAATGTATTTTGTAAGTAAATGTATAAGCAATTCTGAAAATAATAATATGAGAACAATAGAAGGAGAGAAACTTGTAATAAAATGTAATTCAGCATATAATAAAGTAATAGAATATTCTTTTGAAAATAATATTTTAAATGCAGTAAAAATATTTGAACAATTCGAAGATAAAGAAGAGTATGAAAGTAAAAAGAAAAATTATGAAGAAA
Source organism: uncultured Clostridia bacterium (assembly GCA_944390695.1). Lineage (GTDB taxonomy): Bacteria > Bacillota > Clostridia > TANB77 > CAG-508 > CAG-269. Next base: position 37,343 of record CALXQP010000020.1, on the reverse strand, counting down.
CAGGAAAAGCAGTACTTATTAATGCAAATGAAGAGCAGTTATCATTAGAAATAGAAAAAAAAGATTTTGGATCAGATACAGGTAAATCTTATGAGTATATACATGATAAATATTTGATTAAAATAATAGGAGAATATGTAGCTATATAAAATAGGAATATATCATTTATAGTGATTAACGATTGTAGCTTCTAATATAATATGGAAATATAACTTTTATATTACATTAAAAAGAATTAGAATAAAAAATTCTAATTCTTTTCCACTTTATAAGAATGAGCTTTAGAAAGATCTTCTCTTACGACTCCAAAGGCTTGCAAAGATTCTCCGGGCAAAATACCTTCAACAGGATTAGATAATTTAGTAATTAAATTATTATTATTATCAAAAATAGAAATATTTAAAACAAAATTATTAATAAGATCATTTGAGTTATTTATTATGTTAGTCTTTATAAAATAATATTCATCTTGTGAAGTGATATTTAATCCTGTTATTTCTAAAAAGTCACAATTTTCTACAGTTTTGTGTAAATCTATTTCTGAATTTATATTATTAATAGTTTTAGGTTCATTGTTTTCATTAGAAATGTTACCATTTGTTGTGTTTACAATTTCCTTATTATATATAAATTTTTTATACATAATTAATATAGCTATAATTAGCAATATTAAAAATATTAAAATAAAAAATTTTGGAAAAATGGAATTTTCTTTTTTAAAATGTTTTCCTTTCAAATAAAATCCTCCTTTTATAATTAATATGTTATTAATTTTTCAGTAAAATCTAAATTGGCTTTAGATTCGTATTCAAATCCAAGAGTATAAACATTAGATGCCCAAATATCTTTTTCAATTAAAAGAGTTAAGTTTTTGCTAGGATTTTTGTCAATAAATTTTTTAACAGATGTTATAATTTCTAATTTACGGTTTCTTTTAGAAATTTCGCTTAGAAGACCTCTTCCGCGATTATTAAATCCTAAAATTCTAATATATGGTTTTATGTTTTTAGAAATTTGTATATCTTTTTTTGTAATTCCTAAAATAGCATAAATTAAAATACGCTGAATTCTGGTTTTTGTATATCTTTTAGAATCTATCATTGATAATAATTCTATAACACTATTACAAGAATTTGCCGCAGATTTAATTGCAAATTCAAGACCTTCAGACACATCTGGTAAATTAGCAATTTCTGATGTTGACATTTTCCTTAAAGTATAAATAATTTCTTTATCATATGAAAATATATTTTTAACTATATGCCCTTTTTTAATATTATTACTTAAATGCTTAAATGATGACATTGGCATAACATTTTGTAATAAAGAAATATCACTTGACATACATGTATTACGGATAGCAGAAGCACTTACAATTGATGAAGAATCAGAAATAGATTTATCATTATGTGAAGAATCTTTTCTTTTTATTGTAACAGGTTGTATAGTGCTATTTTGCCTTTTTAAGGCTTTTAAATATTCAATTCCTAAAATATTATTAGGTTCTGAAAGGATATTTGCAAATCTTCTTATATCATTTAAATATAACATTAGAGCTTTTTCTCTTGCTTTAGGATATGAAACACCTTTAGATAATTCATGTGATAACATTGTTTTATAATCAGCTGGTTCATCATATAAAACACTTGCGATATCATCTAAAATAGTAATATCATTACATTCACTGCCAAATGAGATATAATCAACAATATTTAGTGAATCTAAAATCTTGATACAGCCATTTGCAAAATTTTCAGCACTTGAGACAGAATAAAGTGTTGGTAATTCAATTACTAAATCTATACCATTTTCTAATGCCATTTTTGCTCTGGTCCATTTATCAATAAGTGCAGGTTCTCCTCTTTGAGTAAAGTTTCCAGACATTATAGCTATTAAATAAGCTGAATTTGTTATTTTTTTGGATTCATTTAAATGATATAAATGTCCATTATGAAACGGATTATATTCAGATATAATTCCTAATACATTACTCATGAAAACCTCCTAATTTTTTTGTTACGGTATTTTTTTGAATTACCCTCCAAGCCTTACCAAGGTATAATTCCCACTCTAAAATCCTTGCTGCTCATTACGTAAAAAAAGGAAATGTAATCTAAACAGCTGAGCCTCTTTCACTCCGGCCAAATCCTGAAATATATTACTTCGACAAAGGCTGAGCATGTTTACGAAGACCTTGGCATGATTCAGCCATGGAGGAGTAATATATTTCAGGATTTTCCGTGAACATCCCTCAGCTGTTTAGATAACATTTTCTATTTTTTCCCTCCAATCAAACGCAAGGATTTTAGAGTGGGAATTATACCTTGGTAAGGCTTGGAGGGTAATTCAAAAAAATACCGTAACTAAAATTTTGTTTTATATTGAAAAATCTTTAAATTACTGTTATAATTTTATCACAAAATATGTAAAAATACAAATTAAATAAAATTATTTATTCTGGAGGAAGTATGAACAAAAAAGTTATAATTTATACAGATGGTGCATGTTCTGGAAATCCTGGACCAGGAGGTTGGGGAGCAATACTTATGTACAAAGATGCTAAAAAAGAGATATCTGGTGGAATGAAGCAAACTACTAATAATATTATGGAAATTACAGCAGTTATAGAAGCATTAAAATGTTTGAAAGTAGAAAGTGAAGTTGTGGTTTATAGTGATAGTGCATATACTGTAAATGCTTTTAATCAAGGATGGATATATAATTGGATAAAAAAAGGTTGGAAAACTGCTAGTGGAGAACCTGTTAAAAATAAAGAACTTTGGCAAGAATTATATGATTTAACTAAAAAACATAAAGTTGAGTTTATAAAAGTTAAAGGACATGCTGATAATGAATTTAATAATAGATGTGATGAAATGGCTCGTAATGCAATAAATAATTTATAATTTTAATAAATTTATAAATATGTATAAAAACACCAAAATTGTATAAAATAATATAAATTTTATATAAAAAGGTGATTTTATGAGAAGAAAAATAATTGGAATTTTAATTTTAATGTTATTAGTTGTTTCATATGTAACAACATTATTAGTACAAAATGGATATGTTGAAGCATTATCTAAATATGGTTCAAGAGGAACAGAAGTGAGAACAATTCAGGACAAATTAAAAAGATGGGGATATTATAATGGAAATGTAGATGGAATATATGGTACTCAAACAGTGTCAGCAGTAAAAAAGTTTCAACAAAAAAATGGACTTGTTGTAGATGGCATAGCAGGTACAAAAACATTAGCTGCAATGGGAATAACAAGTAATTCGTCTTCAGGAGGAAGTTCAACAAATAATGCATCAAATGTTAATTTGCTGGCAAGAGCAATATATGGAGAAGCTAGAGGAGAGCCATATACTGGACAAGTTGCCGTTGGTGCAGTTATAATGAATAGAGTAAAAAGTAGTAAATTTCCAAATACAATATCTGGCGTAATATACCAAAGTGGTGCATTTGACGCCGTTTCAGATGGTCAAATAAATTTGACTCCAGATAGTACTGCTAAAAAAGCAGCACAAGATGCTTTAAATGGCTGGGATCCATCATATGGTGCATTATACTACTTTAATCCTAGTACTGCTACTAATAAATGGATTTGGTCAAGACCTCTTACTGTTACAATTGGTAAACATAGATTTTGTAAATAGAAAAACCTAGGGATTTCCTAGGTTCTTATTTTATCTTTTTAATCTTATTAAAATCGCGATTCCCAATAAAATTAGTAAAACACCAACAACAATTAGGCAAATACACAAAATATTAGTTAATTCTAAATCAAAATCAGAAGTTGTAACTGTTGAAGATAATGTTGAAGAAGGTGTATTTTCTGTAGTTGAACTATTACTTCCTAAATTCATATCAACAGCTGCAAATACATTTGAACAAGAAGCTGTGATAATTAATACTAATATTAAAATAAAAATAATTTTTAATAATTTTGACATTTGTATATACCTCCTATTTAGTGACGAATTTTACAATGTAATAATTATGATATTATAATATCAAAACTATAAAAAAAAGTCAATAAACAAATTTTAAGTTTCGGTATTTTTTAGAAATTTCCTCCCAAGCCTTCCAAGCTATAACTTTCACCCCAAAATTCCTGCGTATTGGGAAATATGGAGCCATACTATAGGCAAATAATTTAGCAAAAAACTTGCAAAAATCGGGAAAAAGTAATAGAATATATATGTTAACTAAAGATGTTGAATAATAGAAATATATGAGTGAAAGGAATTTTTAATAAAATGAAAGAAGTAGAATTATTGGCACCTGCAGGGTCATATGAAAAAGCAAAAATTGCATATCTTTATGGGGCTGATGCAGTATATTGTGGTACATCATCATTATCATTAAGAACAAGAGCAGATATGGGAGATGATGATTTAGAAAAGACAATTAAATATGCACATAGTATAGGTAAAAAAATTTATGTTACATTAAATATATTTGCTTGGGACGAGAAATATGAAGAAATAATTGAAATGGCAAAAAAATTAGAGGAATTAAAACCAGATGGTATTATTGCAGCAGATGGAGGAGTAATTGAAGTTTTAAAACAATATGCACCAAGTGTTGCTATAAATGTAAGCACACAAGCAAATATAGTAAGCTTACATGATTGCAATTTCTGGCGAAAAAATGCTGCCAAAAGAATGATAATGGCAAGAGAATTGAATAAAGAGCAATTAAGATATATAATGGAAAATAAGCCAGATGATATGGAAATAGAAATATTCATCCATGGTGCAATATGTTTTGCTTTTTCTGGTAGATGCTTTTTAAGTGATTTTTTAGCATGTAGAAGTGCGAATTTAGGTGATTGTGCACAAAGTTGTAGATGGTCATATAATTTATATGCTGAAGAAAAAAATAATCCTGGTGAATTTATGCCAATTGAAACAAATGAATATGGAACAAGTATATTTTCATCAAAAGATTTATGTTTAATAAATGAATTGCCTGAAATAATTGATATGGGAATAGATAGTCTAAAAATAGAAGGTCGTTTAAAAACAGAGTATTATGTTGCAAGTATAGTAAATGTGTATAGAAATGCAATTGATGATTACAAAAGAGATCCAAAAAATTATGATGCAAAAAAATACATGAAAGAAATTGAAAAAATTAAAACAAGAGAATTAACAACATTTTATTTTAATGATAGAAAAAATAAAGATATTCAAGAATATGATGGACATCAATATAATGAAAAATATCAATTTGGTGGTAAAGTTCTAAAATATGACGGAGATAAAGCTATTATTGAAATACGCAATAGATTACAAGTTGGAGACATAATGGAAATAATAGTTCCACACCAACTAGAACCAATTGAATTTAAAATAGAGGGTTTATGGGATGCTGAAACAAATGAAGAAATTGATGTTGTTAATCCAGGTGTAAAAGGGCAAGTTGTCAAAATGGTGTTGCCTATTAGATGTGAAGAGAATTGGATATTAAGAAGAAAAAAGTAAAATGGCAAAAAGAGAACCGGCACCAAATTAACAAAACACCGCAAACTAGCCAACCGGGCGGCGCAGGGAGAAAAAGACAAAAAGAGAACCGGCACCAAATTAACAAAAAAGAGGAGACAAAATGAAAAATATAAAAGATTATAATTTAGATAGTTTAAAAGAGGAATTTATCAAAATAGGGGAAAAGCCTTTTAGAGCTGAGCAAGTATTTAAGTGGATATATGAAGCAAAGGTAACTGATTTTGATGAGATGACAAATCTGTCATTAGATTTAAGAGAAAAATTAAAGAATATTTATACAATGTGTAATTTTAAAATATTGAAAAAGCAAGAATCATCAGATGGAACTAAAAAGTATTTGTTTGATGTTTTAGACGGAAATGCTATAGAAACAGTTTTAATGAGTTATCATCATGGATATAGTTTATGTGTGTCATCACAAATTGGATGTAAGATGGGATGTAAATTTTGTGCATCAACAGGGATAAATTTTATACGAAATTTAACATCTGGAGAAATTGTTGAACAAATTCTTGCAGTAGAAAGAGATAATAATATTCGCATATCAAATATAGTATTTATGGGAATAGGTGAGCCTTTAAATAATTATACTAATGTTGTAAATGCAATTAGAATAATAAATAATCCTAAAGGTTTAAATATTGGAGCACGTCATATAAGTATATCTACAAGTGGTTTAGTACCTGGAATTTATAGGTTGGCAGAAGAGAATATACAATGTACCCTTTCAATTTCTTTACATGCTACAACAAATGAACAGAGAAGTAAAATGATGCCTGTTAATAATGCATTTCCAATTGAAGAGCTTTTAAAAGCTTGCAAAGATTATATTGAAAAAACTAATAGAAGAATTTCTTTTGAATATGCATTAGCTAAAGATAATAATGATAATTTAGAAGATGCTAAAAGATTATGCAAGCTATTAAAAGGAATGATATGTCATATTAATTTGATTCCAATAAATAAAATTGAAAATGGTGAGTTTACTAAGAGTTCAAATGAAAATATAATGAGATTCAGAGATTATTTGAATGAACATGGTATTGTTGCTACTATAAGAAGAGAACTAGGTTCAGATATAGATGCAGCTTGTGGACAATTAAGAAGAAAGAATTTGTAAATAAAATGTTTAAAGATTTTATTTAGAATTTTAAGTTTCAGGGATTTTCAGCATTTCTCTGGAACTTAAAAATTTTAAAAAAAGATTGAAAAAAAAGTGAAAGTATGATATAACGTAAAATGAAAAATAAAGATACGAGGTGAAACAATGGTAATAGCTTATGCAAAATCAGATGTAGGAAAAGTAAGAGAAATGAACCAAGATTCATACTATATATCTGATTCATTAAGTGAAATCAAATTATACTTATTAGCAGATGGCATGGGTGGATACAAAGGTGGAGAGATTGCAAGTAGTCTAGCTATAAAATGTACTAAAAGCTATATAGAGAACAACTTTAAAGAAACTCCGAAAGATAGAGAAAGTTTAATACAATTAGTAGCAAGCAGTATGGAATATGCAAATATGGTAGTATATGAAAAATCAAAAGAAGATAAAGAACTTGAAGGAATGGGTACTACTTTAGAAGTTTGTTTAATATATAATAATAAGGCATATATTGGTCATATTGGTGATAGTAGAATTTATAGAATAAGAAAAGATTTTATAAGAAAATTGACTCAAGACCATAGCTATGTGCAAAAATTAGTAAAAGATGGAACAATAACAAGAGAAGAAGCGGAAAATCATCCTAAAAAAAATATGCTTATGAAAGCACTTGGGTGTAATGCATTTGTTGAGCCAGATGTATCAGTAAAAGGTTTTTTGAGAGATGATATCTTACTTATGGCATCAGATGGATTAACAAATATGGTAAAACAAGAAGAAATATTTAAAATGGCAAAAGGAAATATAGAAAAAGCGCCTATCAGGCTGATAAATTTAGCAAATGAAAATGGTGGGTTAGATAATATAACAGTTGTAGTAATTAAAAACATATAACCTATAAGGAGAGAAAAAAATGGATTTAAAAGGTAGATTGTTAGGAAACAGATATGAAATTATTGAAAAAATTGGCAGTGGAGGAATGGCAACAGTATATAAGGCTAAATGTCATGTTTTAAATAGATATGTAGCAATCAAGATTTTGAGAGATGAATTTACAACAGACGAAGAATTTATAAAAAGGTTTGAAGTTGAAGCACAATCAGCTGCAAGTATAACACATCCTAATATAGTGTCTGTGTATGATGTAGGTGTAGATGGAAACTTATATTATATTGTTATGGAATTGATAAAAGGAAAAACATTAAAAGAAATAATAATAGAAGAAAAAGGTCCATTACCATGGAAATGGTCAGTAAATATTGCAACACAGATAGCATCTGCATTAGAGATTGCACATAAAAATCATATAATACATAGAGATATAAAACCACATAATATAATAATAACAGAAGAAGGTATTGCAAAAGTAACAGATTTTGGAATAGCAAAAGCTGTTTCTAATTCAACAATAACTGCATTTGGGACAACAATAGGTTCTGTACATTATTTTTCACCAGAACATGCTAGAGGAGGATATACTGATGAAAAATCAGATTTATATTCATTAGGTGTGGTAATGTATGAAATGTTAACAGGTAAAGTTCCTTTTGATGCAGATACACCAGTATCTGTAGCACTAAAACATATGCAGGAAGAACCAAAGCCACCAATTGAGGTAAATCCTAATATTCCTATGGCTGTTAATGATATAATTATGAAAGCATTAAGAAAAGATTCTAATCTTCGTTATCAAAATGCAACATCTTTTGTAATGGATTTAAAAAGAGCTTTAAAAGAGCCAAATGGAGATTTTGTCGATAATAATGACAATCAAGGAGATTTTCCAACTCAAAAGTTTACAACTCTTGGAAATGAAGAGGTTAGAAGTTCTAAAACTGCTAAAAAAGAAAATAATAATGAAAACAAATTCGTAGCTTTTGTAAAAAATCATAAAATTCTTACTTCAATTATAGGTTTGATATTATTATTTACTATTAGTATAGGAACAACAATAGGTATAGCTAATGCTACAAGACCAAAAGAAGTTGCAATTCCTAACTTAGTAGGAAAAACAATTGAAGAAGCAAAACAAATATTAGAAGAAAATAAATTGAATTATATTGAAGAAGAACCACAATATAGTACAGAATATGAAGCAGGAAAAATAATTTCACAAGATCCAACTTTTGTTGAAGGAAGAAAAATAAGACAAAATACAGATGTAAAGGTTGTAATAAGTTTAGGTACTGAAAAAACAAAAGTACCAGTATTAAAAGGCTTGACTAAAGAAGAGGCAGAAAATGTTGCCAAAGAGGCTAAAATAAAACTTGAAATTGTAGAAGAAACTAGTAAAACTGTAGAGGCTGGGATTATAATTAAACAAGAAACAGAACCTGAAACAGAAGTTAATGCAGGAGATACTGTTAAAGTTTATGTAAGTATTGGTACTGGATTAAAACAAGTTGTTGTTTCATCTGTTTTCTTAAAAGATGAAGCTACAGCTAAAAAGACTTTAGAAGATTTGGGATTAGTTGTTAATGTCGAATATGGGGAAGATACTACTAGAGATAATGGCGTTGTATTAAAACAAAGCATTGCTGATGGAGAGACTGTTGATGAAGGAACAACTATTACAATAACAGTTAATAAATTAGTTGAAGCTAAAGAAGGAACTATTATTATAAATGTCAAAAAATTGACAGATTATAAAGATAAGGTAATAGTTAAAGATGAAGAAGGAAATGAAGTTGAAAAAGACAATACTCCAAAAGATGTTTCTTTTAAAGTTACTGTAAATGGAGAGCAAGTTACAAGAGATAATGAAACTGTAAAAGAAAATAATACAGAGAAAAAAGTTACTGTAAAAGGTAAAGGAAAGATCGAAATAAAAGTTATTATAGATGGGAAGACTTCAACATATACAATGGATTTGAATAGTACAAATACAATGTATATTGATGAATAATTAAATATTAATGAAACCCTATATAAAGGCATATGACCTAATATAGGGTTTTATACTTTTTACTTCTTGTATTTTAAATGGCATCTTCTAAGAATGAAATTCTTAAAGTATTATCTTCTACTTTTTTATCTGTTTCATTATATTTTTGCTCAATAGTGTTAAAATCTTTTTTTAGTTCTAATAATGTTAAATCAAATCTTCTATTAATATTTGATAATTGGCAAGAATGTTTGTCTAATTCATTAAATACTATATCAAATTTTTGATTTATAGTTTTGAATTCTTTATCATGTTGTTCCAATTTTTCAAATGCAAAGTCAAGTTTTTGATTTATAGCCTTGAACTCTTTATCATGTTGTTCCAATTTTTCAAAAGCAAAATCAAGTTTTTGATTTATAGCCTTGAACTCTTTATCATGTTGTTCTAATTTTTCGAAGACTATATCAAATTTCTTATCATGTTCTTCTAATTTTAAGGACATAGAATTAATTTGCTTATTTAAGGAATCAATTTGTTCAGACATAGAATTAATTTGCTTATTTAAGGAATCAATTTGTCTCGACATAGAATTAATTTGCTTATTTAAGGAATCAATTTGTCCAGACATAGAATTTAAATTTTCACAGATTAAATAAATTCTATTATCATTTTGGATTAACTTATTTAAAATTGAATCAATTCTATCGTCATTTTGGCTTAATTTATTCAAAATTAAGTCTAATTTATCATTATTTTCCATATATATTCACCTCCTTATTTTGAAAGTTAGTACGAAAATACTTTAAGAAATAAAAAATAAATAATAAAAATATTGAAAAAATACAATTAAAATTATACAGTGAAATAGATGTAAAGTCAATAGTTTTGATTGATTTAATTAAATTGTTGGTCTTTAAAAATTCAAAATTAGAAAGAGCTTGACTAAATAAACATAATGTAGTAAACTAAAGTAGTATTGGAAAAAGGAGAGTTAATTTTAAAGAAATTATTTCAGGGCTTTTGTTGCAATAAGTGCCTTGAATGAAGTGAAAAGCAAGAAAGGAATGAAATTTTTATGGATAAAAGAAAAGTTATTTTATTATTTTCAGATTTAGAGGGGACTATATTAAGAGAAGAAGATGGCAAATATGATGATTCTGCCATGTATGAGTTTTTGAAACAAATTGATACATTACAGCAATTAACAAAAGGTGAAGTCCATTTACATCTTGTTTCACCAGTGTACAAACATCAAATGGAAGAAATAATGGGGAGAATTGACAAAAATATAGCAAGTTATAATCATATAAGTGATTCTAAAAATCCAATTTTGCCAATTGAATGTGGAGCTGCATATTTGGAAGATGGGATGATTTCAGAAGAATTTTTAGGTGATAGGATATTTGCTTTGAAAAAGCCTGTTGATAAAGGGAATTTTGATATGGCAAGATATGGAAAGGCAAAATATGTAAGGACTTGGTGTGAAACATATAAAGATAGTTTTGGAAAAGAATTATTTATGGCTATTTACTGTGGCAATGGAAGGAATGATTTAGATGCAATGGGATATGTAAAAGACCAAGAACATGGATTAGTTGTATGTCCTAAAAATAGTAGAACAGAAGTCAAAGAAAAAGCATCTTATGTAAGTGAAAAAACTGATTTGCCAGGAATTACTGACGGCATGGCTGAAATAAATAAACAAATTAAAAAGAAAGTAGAAGCTATTTTAGGAGAGTCTAAAAGAGCTGAAGAGGAGAGATAGTAAAAAATCTTAGGAAGATGAAAAAGTTGTAAAATATCAAAAAATAAAGAAGAAAGATAGTAAAATATGAAAGGAAATTTATGATGAACGACAAAATAGTAATTAAAGGAGCTAAAGAACATAATTTAAAAAATATAAATTTGGAAATTCCAAGAGATAAATTAGTTGTAATAACAGGATTATCAGGGTCTGGAAAATCATCATTAGCATTTGATACACTATATGCAGAAGGTCAAAGAAGATATGTTGAGAGCTTGTCATCATACGCTCGCCAATTTTTAGGATTGATGGAAAAGCCAGATGTAGAGTCAATTGATGGGCTATCACCTGCGATTTCTATTGACCAAAAAACAACTTCAAAAAATCCACGTTCAACAGTTGGAACAGTAACTGAAATATATGATTATATTCGTTTATTATATGCAAGAATTGGTGTTCCTTATTGTCCAAATTGCGGAAAAAAAATTGAGAAACAATCAATAGATCAGATTGTCGATAATGTAATGAAATTGGAAGAAGGCACTAGAATTCAAGTTTTGGCTCCTGTTGTTAGGAGCAGAAAAGGTGAATATACTAAGCTTTTTGAAGATTTGCAAAAAGATGGTTTTGCCAGAGTCAGAGTTGATGGAGAGATTTTTGATTTAACAGATGAAATTAAATTAGATAAAAATAAAAAACATGAAATTGAAATTGTTGTTGATAGATTAGTTATCAAAAAGGAGATTGTTGGTAGACTTACAGAATCAATCGAAGTTGCTCTAAAACATGCAGAAAATATGGTTTTAATAGATATTGTTGGCAAACAACCTGTACTTTATAGTTGCAATTATGCATGTCCTGATTGTGGCTTTAGTTTCCCTGAATTGACTCCAAGAATGTTTTCTTTTAATAATCCATATGGTGCCTGTCCAAAGTGCTCTGGAATAGGCTATTTGATGAAAATGGATGAAGATTTGATTATTCCAGATAAAACTAAAACATTATATGATGGTGTAAAGGCTTTTGGCTCAAGTACTATGAAAAAAGGTGACACTATGGCCAAAATGTATTTTGAAAGTATTGGAAAACATTATAGTGTAGAAATAAAAAATAAGAAAATAAAAGATTTGCCAAGAGATTTTTTGGAGAAAATCTTATATGGTACAGGTACTGAAGAAATTGATTTTGAGTTTGAGTCACCATATGGTATCAGAAAATTTAAAACACCTTTTGAGGGCGTAATTCCGACACTTGAGAGGCGTCACAATGAGACTAAATCTCAAGGAATGAGAGATTTTTATGAGATGTACATGAGTAATATGCATTGTGATGAATGTAATGGCGCAAGATTGAAAAAAGAAGTTTTGAGTGTAAAAATTGGTGATAAAAATATAAATGAAATGACAGATATGTCAATAAATCAGTTGCAATCTTTTCTTTCTAATTTAGAGCTAACTCAGTCTCAAAAAATAATTGCAGACATGATTTTAAAAGAAATCAATTCAAGATTACAATTTTTGGTTGATGTTGGCTTGGAATATTTAACTTTATCTAGAAGTGCGGGAACTCTTTCTGGAGGCGAGGCTCAGCGTATTCGTTTGGCAACTCAAATCGGTTCTGGTTTAACAGGAGTTTTATATATTTTAGATGAACCAAGTATCGGGCTACATCAAAGAGATAATGATAGATTAATTGCTACTTTGAAAAAGTTAAGAGATTTGGGAAATACTTTGCTAGTTGTAGAACATGATGAAGATACAATGTATGCTGCTGATCAAATTATAGATATTGGGCCAGGTGCTGGTGTTCATGGTGGTCAAGTTATGGCACAAGGGACTGCTGAGGAAATAAAACAGGTACAAGGCTCAATTACAGGTGATTATTTAAGTGGAAGAAAACAAATTCATGTTCCTAAAACTAGAAGAAAAGGATATAAAAAGAGTATTGAAATTGTTGGTGCTACGGAAAATAATTTGAAAAATGTTAGTGTCAAATTTCCTCTTGGAGTTTTTACTTGTGTTACAGGTGTTTCAGGCTCTGGAAAAAGTACTCTTGTAAATGAGGTTTTATATAAAAATATTGCTCAACAATTAAATGGTGCAAGCGAAAAGCCTGGAAAATGTAAGGCCATAAAGGGTCTTGATAATATTGATAAAATAATTAATATTGACCAATCTCCAATTGGACGTACACCTCGTTCTAATCCTGCAACTTACACAGGTGCTTTTGATTTGATTAGAGATATTTTTGCTGAAACTAATGAGGCCAAAATTAGAGGATATGAAAAAGGTAGATTTAGTTTTAATGTTGCTGGTGGTAGATGTGAGAGCTGTAATGGTGATGGTGTTCACAGAATCGAAATGCACTTTTTACCAGATGTTTATGTTCCATGTGAAGTGTGTAAAGGCAAGCGCTATAATCGAGAGACTTTGGAAGTTAAATATAAAGGTAAAAATATTGCTGATGTGCTTGATATGACTGTTGAAGAGGCTCTTGAATTTTTTGAAAATATTCCTAAAATTAAACAAAAAATTCAAACTCTATTTGATGTTGGCCTTGGCTACATCAAACTTGGCCAGCCTTCAACTACTCTTTCTGGAGGCGAGGCTCAACGTGTAAAACTTGCTACAGAACTTTCTAAAAGGGCTACTGGCAAGACTTTGTACATATTAGATGAACCTACTACAGGACTTCACATTGCAGATGTCCACAGACTAGTCGATATTTTGCAAAGACTTGTTGATACGGGAAATACTATTATTGTTATCGAGCATAATTTGGATTTGATTAAAACTTGTGATCATATTATTGATCTTGGCCCTGAAGGTGGCGATGCAGGCGGAGAAGTTATCGCTATCGGTTCTCCTGAACAAATTTGCAAAAATGAGAGAAGCTATACAGGCAAGTTTTTGGGTAAATATTTGTGTTAATTTGGTGCCGGTTCTCTTTTTGCCTTTTTGCCCCCTGTTCCGCTCAGCTAGGCAGTTTGCGGCGTTTTGTTAATTTGGTGCCGGTTCTCTTTTTGCTTTTTTTGGCTCTGGCCCAAAAGGGTAAAAAAAGTGCTTGACAATTATGTAAAATGATGGTAAAATGTAGATGATTTAAATTTGCTTTTAGGATGTGTGTTCTAGTTGCAAGAACGGCATTCTTATCCTAAGACACGGGAGTATACTCCACGGTGTCGCTTGTACCTCCAAGAGGCTTATACTGGAAACAGTATAAGCCTCTTGTACTTATATATGAAAAACATTTTTCATATACAAGTACAGAGCTCTGCTTAAACGAAAAAAAACAAAAAAATTTCATTAAAATCTCGAAAAAATTCAAAAAAAGAAAAAATGTTCGAAAAAAGTATTGACAAAAAAGTAAAAACTTAGTATAATAAAAAACGAACAAAGATACGGAAAATTCGGATTTTATTAGAATAGATATTTTAAGAGTCTAACATATGCGTAACACATACACCATAAGCAAAGTTTGCATTAGAATGCATAGTTTTAAAAAATTATATCAAGGATTTCATTGCTATATGTGTCTTTGAGCGAAGTGAGAAAGGAATGAATATTTAATATGATTACAAATTTACATATAAAAAATATAGGAATAATTGATGATTTAGAAGTTGATTTTAATAATGGTATGAATGTGTTAACAGGAGAAACAGGAGCAGGAAAGTCATTAATAATTGATTCTTTGGGAATAATCTGTGGAGGAAGATTCTCAAAAGAGATGATTAGAAAAGGGGAAAATCATTCATATGTGGAATTATGCATATATGTTCCTAATGATATCAATTCAATTGATGGAAATATAATAATTACAAGAGAGATTTATGCAAATGGAAAAAATATGTGTAAAATTAATGGAAGATTAGTAACTGTAGCAGAATTGAAAAATTTTATGAGTAATTATATTGAAATACATGGCCAAAATGATAATCAACAATTGCTAGACTCAAAGACACATATAAAATATTTGGACAATTTTTCTGGAGACGAAATTTTAGAATTGAAAAAAGATTACAAAGAAAAATTTGTTAAATATAATGAAATAAAAAGAGAGTTAAGAGAAAATTATGGAGATGAAAAAGAAAAGCAAAGAAAGTTAGATTTATTAAAATATCAATTAAATGAAATAAAAGAAGCAAAATTAAAGCCACGAGAGGAACAAGAGTTAGAGGAAAAAAGAAAATTTTTTATGAATTCAGAAAAAATAGTAAAAAATTTGGCAGAAGCAGATATGGCCATAGGAGAAAATACGATAGATGTAATAGGTGCTGCAATAAGGGCATTAGAGAAGATAGAAGATATTGATGAAAAATATAAAAAATCATCAGATAATTTAAAAAATGTATATTATGAAATTCAAGAAATATCAAGAGATATAAGTTATTTTAGTGAGGAGCTTGATTTTGATGAACAAGAAAGGGAAGAAATAGAAACAAGATTAGATATTATATATAATTTAAAAAGAAAATATGGAAATAATATAGAAGAAATTTTAAGATATGCAGATGAGGTAGAAAAAGAAATAGAAAAAATAGAAAATGTTGAACAATATAATAACCAATTAAGAAAAGAATTACAAGAAATAGAAAGATATATGACTGAAATTGCAGAAAAATTAAGTGAAATCAGAAAAACTAATGCACAAATTTTAAGTGAAAAAATAAATCAAGAATTAATCGATTTAGAAATGAAAAATGCGAAAATCAATGTTAAAGTAGAATATAAAATAAATGAATTTTACGAAGATGGTAAAGATCAAGTAGAAATATTTATAAAAACAAATGTGGGAGAAAATGAAAATGAATTAACGAAAATAGCGTCAGGAGGCGAGATGTCAAGATTAATGCTTGCTATTAAAAAAGTATTAGCAGAAGCAGATAAAATGCCGATATTAATATTTGATGAAATAGATACAGGTATTAGTGGAAAGGCTGCAAAGTCAGTTGCAGGAAAGTTAAAAAGTATTTCTAAAAATCATCAAATACTTTGTATATCACACTTGGCAGCCATTGCAGCTTCAGCAGATTATAATTATTTTATTAGCAAAAACATTATAAATGAAAGAACTTCTACAAATGTAAAATTGTTAAATGAAAAAGAAGCATTGTGTGAAATTGCACGTATATCATCAGGAGAGGTAAATGATGTTACATTACAATATGCGAGAGAATTAAGAAATAAAATTGCCTAATTCGAATTAATTGTTAGTAATGAAATTATTTAAAATCGCCTAATTCGAGTTAATGGTTAATAATAAAATCACTTAAAATTACCTAGTTTAAGCTGATTATTAATAAGCAAAATCACATAAAGGATAAATTTAATAAGGATATCTTTCAAATAAATATTTTATAACATTATTTGCATTAGAGTTAGAGATTTTGATAAAAACATCTTTATCAAGCGAAATCCACATTTTAATATTAAATGAATTCATATTATCAGTAAATGCTGCAATAAATTCGGAAATTTCAACAGGATTAGTAAATTCTTTTTTCCAAGTTAATACATTTGGAACATTGATATTTGAATTATAAAATTTATTTAAAAAATTAGATATTTCGCCATTTTCTTTACTTAATAATACGATTTTTGAAGCCATAATAAATTTTATTCCTTTATAATATATTTAGGTTTTTATAAATGGATTTTACCTATAAACCAATTATGCCTTATATTTTGACTGATTATATTTTGAGTTATTAATTTTATGATATTATTATATGAAAAAAATCGAAAAATATGCTTTGTGTGAGAAATGCTTTTAAGATAATAGGAAAGTATTTATATATTAATATAAGAAATGTTTTTTTATACAAAATATAATAAATAGAAAAATATTTGAGAATAGAAACTAGAATAAATGGAATAATAGTGTATGT
Source organism: uncultured Clostridia bacterium (assembly GCA_944390695.1). Classification (GTDB taxonomy): domain Bacteria; phylum Bacillota; class Clostridia; order TANB77; family CAG-508; genus CAG-269. The sequence goes on along the minus strand of CALXQP010000020.1, from coordinate 20,200 downwards.
GACATCTAGTGTAAAAAGGCCAGAAATTTATATTATAAGGAAAATAGTTTAAAATAAATTGTTTTTACCTATTAGTCCTTAGAAAGGAATGGAATTTATTATGGAAGATAATCAAAAAATTCAATGTTCAGTAGAAAGTTGTGTATATCAAGATAGTACAAATAAAAGATGTACTTTACATTCAATACAAGTTTTACCTAGACAAAATACAAATACAAGAAAAGCAGATGAGTCTATGTGTGGAAGTTATGAGTGTTGTGAATAACATTTTGCAATTTAAAATATTTTAACTAACTTTTTATTGTGAAGAATTGAAAAAGTAAAATTTATTTGGAAAAAAATAATTTTTATTCACAAATAAAAAGATATTAAAAATTTTTATTGCGAAAAATATTACTCCAAAATTATTGACAAAAAAATGAATTAGAAATAAAATGAAAGCAATAAATGAAAAGGAGTGATTTTAAATGGCATTAGTAACAACAAAGGAAATGTTTGAAAAGTCAATGAGGGAAGGATTTGCAATAGGGGCATTTAATGTAAATAATATGGAACTTATACAAGGAATTGTAGATGCAGCTGCGGAGCAGAATTCACCTGTTATATTACAAGCATCATCAAGTGCTATAAAATATGCAAGAATAAATTATTTAATGAAAATGGTAGAAGCTGCTGTGGAAGAACATCCTAATATTCCAATTGCTATACATTTAGACCATGGTCCAGATTTTGAAACATGCAAAATGTGTGTTGATAATGGTTTTACATCTGTAATGTTTGATGGTTCAAAATATGATTTTGAAGAAAATATCAGATTAACTAAACAAGTAGTAGATTATGCACATTCTCATGGAGTTGTTGTGGAAGCTGAACTTGGTAAATTAGCAGGAATAGAAGATGAGGTAAATGTATCTGCATCAGATGCTATATACACAGATCCTGCGCAAGCTGAAGAATTTGTTAAAAGAACAGGTGTTGACTCTCTTGCTATTGCAATTGGAACAAGCCATGGAGCTTACAAATTTAAAGGAGAAGCAAAATTAAGATTTGATATTCTAAAAGAAATAAAATCAAGAATACCAAATACACCAATTGTATTACATGGTGCATCAACTGTTATTCCTGAACTAGTAGAAATGTGTAATAAATATGGTGGAGATATTCCAGGAGCAAAAGGTGTACCTGATGAAATTTTACATGAAGCAAGTGTTTCGGGTGTTTCTAAAATAAATGTTGACACAGATTTAAGACTTGCAATGACAGGAGGAATTAGAAAAGTATTTGTAGAAGAACCAAATGCATTTGATCCAAGAAAATACTTAACTCCTGCAAGAGAACTTGTAAAACAAACTGTAGCACACAAAATAAAAGATGTATTTTGCTCTGCTAATAAAGCTTAATTAGAACAAATAAGAAAATTTTCAAATTTTCTTTAATTTGTTCTTGTCAGATTTAAGTTTTTTGCTATAAATAGAAAATCTCAAAAGGCTAGAGATAATAGCTTTTTATATAATAAAAAAGTACAACTTTCCTATTATATAAAAAAATATATATTAAAAGAAAATAACAAGTAGTAATAACGTATTACTGCTTGTTATTTTCATCATATTATACCATTTTACTTTCAGCTCTAATTGCTTTTTGCATTCTGCGTTCAGCATCTTTTTTAGCAATATCTTGTCTTTTATCATATAATTTTTTACCTTTTCCAAGGCCTAATTCAAGTTTAACAAAACTACCTTTAAAATATAAACTAATTGGGACTAAGCTATATCCATCTTGCTTTACTTTTCCAAAAAGTTTGTTAAGTTCCCTTTTGTTCAAAAGCAATTTTCTATCACGCAAAGGATCTTTATTAAAAATATTTCCATGCTCATATGGACTTATATGCATAGAATGTATGTAACATTCGCCATTATTAAAACTTGCATAACTATCTTTTAAATTTACTTTGCCAGCTCTTATTGATTTTATCTCTGTTCCTGCTAGAACAATTCCTGCTTCAAATTTTTCCTCTATATTAAAATTATGATATGCAACCGGATTTTTTGCAATTAACTTTGTATTCATATAAAACCAAACCTCTTTTCACAAATATTATAGCATATGCTCTTCTTTAATTCAACCCAAAATGGCAAAAAGAGAACCGGCACCAAATTAACAAAAGGCAAAAAGAGGACCGGCACCAAATTGCCATAGGGCAAAAAGCGAGCCGGCACTAAAATTAATTTTCAATTATTCGTTGTCATCATATTTTCTATGATTAGAAACTTGATTTGAATAATACCATACTAAAGCAACTATAGCAACTACAGCAGCAGCTAAAATTAGCCAAGTCCACATTGTAGAAGTCATACCTAAAAATGTACCTGTATTATTAGCAGCAGTAGCTGTTCTAGTAGTAGCTGTTCTATTAGCATTATAGCCATTAGTATTATAATGAGTACCAGTTAAAGCATTATTGGTACCATTATTAACACCATTGTTTAAGTTATCTACTGTATTACGAGTAGCATTACCGGCATTGTTTAAAGTAGTACCTGCTTTATTAGCAGAATCTTTTAAAGTATTTCCGGCATTGTTAACAGCACCTTCAACAGCATTTTCAGCACCATTAACAGTATTACGAACATTATTAGCAGCATTATTCATCATATTGTTTGCATTATTACCATCTGTAGCAAAACTAAAAGTAACAGAAAAAGTAAAAATAGTGACAATTAATAAACCGATTGCAAAAAATATTTTCTTACTCATAGTAAAACCTCCTATAAAATTAGTTTTATAAAAATAAAACTATTGATAGTATTAGTTTTTAAAATTAAAATATACTTGAAAAATATTGCAAAAAAAGTCAAAATAATATAAAATAATTAAGAGAAAAAGAGGTAAAAATGAGAATTATAAAAGATTTTGAAAGTGAAAATAAATTTGATATTGAAAAATTAAAAGAATTTGATTTGCAAAAAACGAAAGTATTTAAATATATAACTTATAAAAAAAGAACAGAACAAGAAGTCAGAAATAAATTCAAAGGTCAAATTGATGAAGACATGTTAGAAGAAATAATAGAATATTTGAAAGAAGCAAATTATTTGGATGATTATGATTTCATAGAAAGACAAGTTAGAGAATATATGAATTTGAAAACAATGTCAATTAAAGAAATTAAATACAAATTATTTTCAAAAGGTCTTGATAGAAAATTGGTCGAAAAATATGTTGATGAACATTATGAGGAATTACAAGAATATGAGCAGAAATGTATAGAGAAAATTAAGGCAAAAAAAACAGGAGCAGCAGAAGAAGAGATAGAGCAATATTTATATAGGAAAGGATATAGATGTAACTGAGATGCAAAATATTTTAACACTTGAAACTAAAAAATATTCAATTAAAATAAATAATTTCGAAGGACCACTAGATTTATTATGTCACTTAATTGATAAAAATAAAATGGATATTTATGACATAAATATTAGTGAAATAACAGATCAATATATTGATTATATTTCTCAGATGCAAAAAATGAATTTAGAAATTACAAGTGAATTTTTGGTGATGTCTTCAAATTTGCTTTATTTGAAATCTAAACATTTATTGCCAAAAGCGGAAGATGATGAAGAAGAGATTACTGAAGAGGAATTGATACGTAGAATTATTGAATATAAAAAATATAAAGAGATAACTAGAAAATTAAAAGAAGATTTTTTAGATAATTCTAAAAGATTTTTTGCAGGACCTGAAAATATTTCTTTGCCAAAGCAAAGTATTGAGATAGAGTATGATTCTAAATTAATTCCAGAAATATATGGTGAGTTAATTAGAAAAAATACTGATAAAATTAATGAAAATGCATCAAATATAGAAAAAATTGCATTAACTGAAAATTTTTCTGTTGCAGATAAGGTAAAAGAAATGTTTAGAGTTTTAGTTAAATATAAAAAATTTAATTTTAATAAATTATTTTCTGTAAAAAAACGTGACAAAAATGAGGTAGTTACAGCATTTTCTGGACTTCTTGAATTGTCAAGGAGGAATAAAGTTATTACAGAACAGGATGAACTTTTTGGTGATATTGAAGTAGAAAAAATAAATAGATTAAATCAATAAATTATGGAAAAAATAATATTAGAGTTAGTAGGTGATAATATTGTTTTTTCTTTTTATTTTGATATTTTTATTAATTTTGTTGATTATTATTTGTACAACAAAAATACTTATTATAGTAGAAAATTTGCAGGTTGACACTGAGCTTCCAAAGGATGAAAAAATAAATAGTGATAGCAAAGTTTTTTTATATATTATTATTTTGTGGAAGATACCAATTTATAGAAAGAATATTAGAAAAATTAGTTTTGAAAATCAAAAAAAAGATTTTAAAACTTTTGAAAAAAAATATTTAAAAAAATATGCAAAGTTCATTTATAGACAATTGTTGCAAAGTATAAATTATGATAAGTTTAACTTGTTTGTAAATATAGGAATTCAAGATGCAGCAACTAATGCTATTTTGGTTGGTATTGCTTCAAGTTTAATTGCTACTGCTGTAAAAGGTGCTAAATATGAGGTGATTCCGGCATATTCTGATAAAAATTTTCTAAAAATTAATTTGAATTGCGAATTATCTTTTCAATTATTAGATTTGATAAAAGGGTTAATTGATTATAAAAAGAAATATATTAATGTTTAAAAGGTATATTTGATGAAAAATTGATACATATTAAATATATATTTTAAATAGAATTAAGGAGTGTGGGGAAATAATGAGTGAACATCCAATAGAAAATCTCATGATTACTGCTATGGGTAGTATTAAAGATATGGTTGATGTAAATACAATTATTGGTGAACCAATAGAGACTACAAATGGAATTACAATTATTCCTATTTCAAAGGTATCTTTTGGCTTTGCAGCAGGTGGAAGCGAGTTTAGTGGAGAGACTGTGAAAGAATATAATAAAAAAGATAAGGATGAAGAAATTGAGTATAAATTGCCTTTTGGCGGCGGTGCAGGTGCTGGTGTTTCAATTAATCCTGTTGCTTTTCTAGTTGTTCAAGATAAAAATGTGAAATTGATGCCAGTAGATCACGATTCTTGTGTTGATAGACTTTTGGATTATGTGCCTGATTTGATGGAAAAATTGAATGAGATGTTTAATAAAAAATCTGAAGTGTAAGATGTAAGTATTTTAAAAAATTAGTTGAAATTTTGAGTTTGCTAATTTGAAAGATAATAGGAAGGTGTAGATTTCTATTAAATAAAAAGCTCAATCTCTAGCTTTTTGAGATTGAGCTTTACAGTCGAAACTTCAAATCGGGTGAAAACAAAATAAAGAAAAATCAAAGATTTTTCTTATTTGTTTTTGCTTAAAGCTTTTTTTATTTTTAGATACCATATTTCTTTTTGAATCTATCTGCTCTTCCACCTTTAGTATCAAGTCTTAAGTTTCCTGTCCAGTATGGATGACATTTTGAACAAACATCTACTTTTAAATCTTTTTTTGTTGAACCAACTTCTAAAACATTACCACATGCGCATGTAATTGTTGTTTGGTTATATGTTGGATGTATTCCTTCTTTCATGTGCAATTCACCTCTTTCTAAAAACAGTAATTTTGCCAAATATTATATTAACATATTTGTTATTTTTTTTCAAGTTATTTGTCTAAATTTTTATTTTCTTCTTGTTGATTTACATATGTTGCTGAAGCTTCAAGTTCGCTTTTTAAAGATGTTTTATTTACAAATTTTATCATAACATTAAAAATGCATGCGATTATTAAAATAAAAAAACCGATTTTTTTCCAATACTTAGCTAACATAATTAATCTCCTTTTAAAATTTATACATCAATAATTATACTACACTTATGTGGCGTTTGTCAATAGGCAATTTTGTTAATTTGGTGCCGGTTCTCTTTTTTACATTTTGGCTCAAACTAGCTAGCTAAGCGAGATAGGAAGAAAAAGGCAAGAAAAGAACCGGCACCAAATTAACAAAACAGCACAAACCGGCTAGCCAAGCGAGGCGGAGCAAAAAAGGCAAAAAGAGAACTGGCACCAAATTTTTCTAGTAATTTTTTTCTAAAATTTTGGAATAATAGGATTATAAAACAAAAAAGGAGGAAAATTTCGTGAAAAAGATATTTAGTATAATTTTAAGTTTTATATTGCTTATGATATTTATTTTTTCTGGAAAAAGTTATGCATTATCATTAGATACTATAAGTACAAAAGTTGATAAAACAACTGTAAGACCAGGAGAAGAAGTAAAAATAACAATTGATTTTGGTAAACAATTAGGTGCATACACATTTGATGTTGCTTATGACAACAAGATATTTGAATATGTATCTGCTGATGGTGGAACAGCAAATGATACTACAGACAAAGTAAGAGTGGTTTTTCATGATTCATCAGGAGGAACTAATGCGAGAGAAAATATGAGTGTTACATTTAGAGCAAAAAGTGATATTACAACATCAAATCCAACAGAATTTTCTGTGACAGGAGAAGGTTTGTCAAATGCAGATGCTTCAGAGACTTATGATGATATTACAATGCCTATGGTTGAAAATTTGACAGTCGAGCCAGAGTACAAAGATTATGTGATAAGTTTGACTCATACAGGTGATATTGTTAAAGGTCAAGAAAAGGAAATGAAACTTTCTTATTCTTCACCAATGGGACATTACTATGAACATGCAAGATTGATTGCAGAAGCAACAACTCCAGCAAATGCTAGTGTAAAATTGACAGGAATTAATGCAGACACTTCAGCAGAACAAGACATTATTCAAAGTGGTTGGGGTGATCCTCAAGGCTATAAAATTGGTGGAAAAGATGTTTTGCAAGAATTAAATGTTAAAGCATTATTTAGTGATGCTGGTGATTATACAATTACTTTGAAATTGATAGATAGAGACAATTCTGATGCAACTATTGCGGAAAAAACTTTTAATTTTAAAGTTGCAGAAGAGCAGCAAACCGAACAACCTGAAGAGAATCAACCGGGAAATAGCGAAAATGAGAATCAGCAACCTACAACTGAAGGAAATCAACAAGTTGAAGAAAAACCTGAAGAGTTACCTAAAACAGGCAATAATATATTCGTTTTAATGGGTATCTTAATCGTATTAATTAGTGCAGCAGGAATTATTTTTTATTTTGATGTAAAAAGCAAGTAAAATAGATAATTTTAAAATCAATTTAGAATAACAGATGATATACAATTTTTTTAATTAATTTAGATTTTGGCAATAAGTGAAAAATAGTAATAAGAAATGTGATTGATTCCATTTCTTATTTGCTTATATACGAGAAAGTTTGAAAATAATTACAATTTTGTATGTCACATAAAGGAAAGATGAAGGAATGAGACTGAAAATGAAAGTAGATAAGAGATGGCTGAAAAACCATTTGGCTAAAAACATTTTTGTTAATTTAATATTGATATTAATTTTAATTTTATCTTTTTGGATTGTGAGAAAATATTATAGATATGTACCTATGGAGGTCGAAAGAAAAAATGAATATGAAACTATTAAAATAGATCAAAATTTTACTACAAATAATTTAACTAATAATGGAAATAATAAATCAAGTAATAATGCAAAAAATGAGGAAAATAAAGAATCAAGCAATAATGAAAATAATGAAAAAGTGAAAAATAAAAATGAAGAGTCAAATACGCAGGCAAATAAGATGGTTGCAAAAAAATATCCTAAAGAAGAATTTGCTGCTACTTATAGAGGTTACGATGTTTGTGCAAAATTAGAAATACCGGCTATAAATTTAGAAACAAATGTATTAAAAAATTATTCAGTTAGTGCTTTAAATATTTCTGTTACTAAATTTTGGGGTGTTGAACCTAATAGGATAGGAAATTGCTGTATTGCAGGTCATAATTTTATAAATAAAAACATGTTTAGAAATTTAAAAAAATTGAAAATTGGGGACAAGCTTTTCTTGACTGATAAAGATGTGGGAAAGGTTGAATATGAAGTTTTTTCAATAGAAAAAGTTTCGCCTAAAGATGTTAGTTGCCTTGAGCCTGTAACTTATAATGAAAGAGAAGTTACATTAATTACTTGTACTTTAGATTCTCAAAAAAGAATTATTGTGAAAGCTAAAGAAGTTTGAAATTTTATTAAAGATAAAAAATTAAAGTGGCAGATATGATAAAAATAGAGAAATAAATAGTTTTAAATTTTGGTTAAATTAAAAAATTTAAAGGCAGATATGAAAAATATAGTGAAGTAAAGAGGTCTGAAATGAAGAGATTTGGTAAAAAGAAAAAATATATTTTCATTACAATTTTGGTTATATTAATAAGTGGTTTGATATTTTTGTATTTTAGTGTAAATGGAGCAAGTTCAGCTGGTGGAATTGACAAGTTTCCGAGTGATTATCAGCCATATTTAAGAGAGCTTGCAAAAAAACATCCGAATTGGAAATTTATACCATTATATACTGGTTTGGATTGGAATTATGTTATAAAAGAAGAAAATGTATTTGGAAAAAATTTGGTACCATTAAATTATTCAGATTCTTGGAAAAATACTACGCCTGGACAGTATAACGTGGAAGTTGATGCAGGTTGGGTAGATAGTTCTAAACAGGCAGTTGAATATTGCATGGATCCTAGAAATTTCTTAAATGAAGTACGATTGTTTCAATTCGAAGGATTATCTTATGATGAGCATACAAATGATTTATTAGCAATTGAAAAAATTTTATATGGAACAGAATTTTATCAAAAACAAGTTTCATATTTTGATAGTAATGGAAACAATATTTCTATGAGTGAAAGATATTCTGATTTGATTTTAAAAGCTGCGAAAACATCATCTGTAAGTTCATATCATTTAGCATCTCGCATAAAACAAGAGGTTGGACCATTTTTGACACATGGTTCTATAAGTGGTACAGTAAGTGGATTTGAAGGGTTATACAATTTTTATAATATAGGTGCTACAAGTTCAGCTGAACCAATGGGGGCAATCAAAAATGGCTTAAGATATGCAAGAGATGGCAAAGGTGCAAATGAATCTACTAAAAGAAAATATTTAATTCCATGGAATAATAAAGATAAGGCAATTAGTGGTGGTGGAATTTTTATTGGTTCTAGTTATATAAATGTTGGGCAAAACACAGTTTATCTACAGAAATTTGATGTTATTGATACAAATGGTGATGGCTTGTTTTGGCATCAATATATGACAAATGTTTTGGCACCATATAGTGAGTCAAAATCTATTTATAATGGATATCAAAAAGTGGGGATGCTAGATTCGTCAATTTCATTTATTATTCCTATTTATAATAATATGCCAACTATTCCTGCAGATAGTCCAAATATAAATAAAAATGATTTTGTACAAGATAATTCAAAAGTAATGTGTAATGCTAATACTGTAAATATAAGAACTGGCCCAAGTACTTCATATGAAATTATAACAACTGTTCCAATTCAAGCCAAAATGACGAGGATTTTGAAAGGCAAGCAGTCTGGGGACAAATGGGATAAAGTCATTTTAGAAAATGGAATTATAGGTTATATAAGCCAAAAATATGTATCTGAAGTGCTTGAAAATACTGAGAATGAGTTAAACTGGGCAGATTCAGAAGTTACAGGTTTAAATTATAAAGCAAATTCTGTTTCAAATCTAAAAAAAGAAATTGAGGCTGAACTTGCTGCTAATTCAGCTACTAATATTGATGTCGAAATAGTTAATCTAAATGATAAAGTGCTTAATGAGAGCGATTTGGTTGGCACAGGCTGCAAAGTTCGCTTTAAACAAAATGGAAGTGTTTTGAAAGAATATAATGTTATTTTATATGGAGATTCAAATGGTGATGGAAAAATTAATAGTGTTGATTTATTGGTTTTACAAAGACATATTTTGGAGATTCAAAAATTAGATGATATTTTTGTTAAGGCTTCAAATGTTAGAAAAAATGGAAATAAGCCTACTTCAGTTGATTTATTGTTAATTCAACGACATATTTTGGGCTTACAAATAATTGAACAGTTTGTAGATAGAGTAGATAGTGCTCAATCCCTAGATATAGTAGATGACGCTCAATTAATAGATAATGCTAAATTGGTAGAGGCTGCTCAAAATGATGGAACAATTTTAGAAGCTAAAAATACGAATTTGGAGACTCTAGCTATTGAAAATGCTTTATTTAATGTGCCATTTGATAATTCTATTACTAATTATAGCACAGAAGTATCACATAATATTACTAAACTTAATATTTTGGCTATTCCAGAAAATGAAAATGCAAAATCAGAGATTTTTGGGAATGAAAATATTGTAGATGGCAATAATAAGATTACAATTATCGTAACTTCTCAAGATGGATCAGTTAAAAGAGAGTTTACAATTGATGTTTATAGAAGAAATGCACAACAAGAAATTGATTATGAAAATGAACAGATTAAAAAAATAGAAAAATTGAGAAAAGCATATGAAATAAGTTCATAATCTATTGAGTTGTGAAAGGAGGAAAAAATGAAGAAATATGTTGTGATAGGGGTAGTTTTAACATTAATTACTGGAGGTGCTTGGTGGTGGTTTAGTTCAAGGAATAGTACAAATAATTCAGAACAAGGAACTAATAATTCGAATTATCAAGCTCAGAGAAGCGGCACTACTACAAGTAATAAAGATGATTTTAAAAATGAAGGTAGTGCTGAAAAAAAAGATGATAAAACTACTGATATAAACGGTAAAGATGATAATATATCAAATAATTCAACTACTAATAAACCAGGAAAAGAGACTTCATCTAAAAAAGAAACTGAAATAGCTAATTTTTCTACTAAAATATACAATAAAGATGAAGAAAGACAAAATAATATTACTATAACTTGCCAAAGATTAACTAATTGTGAAATTGCGCCAGGTGAAACTTTTTCTTTTGAGAAAGTTGTTGGAAAGGCTACTACTGATAAAGGATATGAAAAAGCAGATATTTATGTAGAAGGCAAAAAAGAGCAGGGGCTTGGAGGCGGAAATTGCCAGGTTAGCACTACTTTATATAATGCGGTTTTGAAAGTCCATGAACTTGAAGTTGTGGAAAGACATAAACATAGTGGGCATGTTCCATATATTCAAGATGGAAATGATGCTGCTGTTTCTTATGGTGCTTATGATTTTAAGTTTAAAAATAATACTTCTAATACGATTAAAATTGTGATGGAAAATTCTCCTACTAATGTTACTGCTAAGCTTTTTAAAATAGGGTAATTTGGTGCCGGTTCTCTTTTTGCCTTTTTGCTTCTTTTTCGCTTGGCCAGCTGGTTTGGGCTGTTTTGCTAATTTGGTGCCGGTTCTCTTTTTGTCAAATTTTAGATAATGTTAAAATTGAATATTACAAAATTATTTAGGAGTATAAATGTGTATAATGCGGAGAAACATGCGTGTAGTAATTTGCCTAGAATATATGGTTTTATTGATAAATCTGTTTTCGCAATTGTGCTCCAAACTTGTAATAATATTGATATTCCGCCTAGGCCAAGAAGAAAAGAGGCAATCATAATGTTTATTGACAAGTTTTTTTCTGGTATGTTACATATAATATTTAAGCCATTTGTTAATTCTAGAATTCCTGAAATGAAGCCTGTACAGAATGTTGAGGGGATATGTAGCAAATTGAAAATATGTTGTAAACTGTTTGACAATATTTGTAATAATTGGCTTGCTTGCATTATTGAAATTATTACAGAAAATAGTACTACAAATCCACCAATTAAAAGAATAGTGTTTATTGAGCTGGAAATGCTGTTTCCTATGATTCCTCCTAAATTTGAAAGGCTGATATTATCATTTGTGTTAGACCATGTATGATTTTCTTGAATATGTGAATCTTTTTGATATTTCCAAAATCTAAAAATAATTCCAACTGTAAATGATGCAAGTAGATGTGTTATGAGTAAAAGAAAGCCAATTGTTGAATTTCCAAACATACTAATTCCAACAGTTCCAATTATAAATAATGGACCAGAGTTGTTTGTGAAACTTAAAAGTCTTTCACATTCTTCTTTTGAACATATATTATTTTTTCGAAAATTTGCTGCAATTTTGGCTCCTATTGGATATCCACTAATAATTCCCATAATCAGTGCGAAACTGCCTTCTCCACGTACATTGAAAATAGGTTTCATAAATTTATTTAAGATTTTGCCAAGATAATATGTGAAGTTTGTATGTGATAATAGTTCAGTTGCTACGAAAAATGGAAATAATGATGGAACTATTGAATTTGCCCATAAAATAAGCCCATTTTTTGCAGCTGATAGATTTGTATTAGAAAAGATTACAAGACAACTAGTAAATAGTATTAGAATTGATGGCAATATAATTTGTTTTAATTTAAAAATGTAAAAATAATTTTTTCTCATGTTACACCTCGATAAAATATATTACTTGTCTAGTTAATATATAACTTATCTGAAAAATTTTATATTTAAAAATATTTAAGTTTCGGTATTTTTGAAACTCACTACTAAACTTACTAATCTACAATTCTTACTTCAAAATTCTTGTATTTGATTAAAAAAAAAGAAATACAAAAAAATGTTCGAAAAATTTTGAAAAACTATTGACAAAATGAAAAAAAGGTTATAAAATAAGAACAACAAAAGCGAACAACAATTCGAAAAATAAGGAGGAAATTAAGATGAGTATATTTGGAAGAAAAGATAATGTAATAACATATACAGTAAATAAGGTGATAAATAAAGATGTATATATTTCAGTTCAAAATGGTGAAGTAGTTGTTAATGCACCTTGGTATTTTACTGCAAATAAAATTCAACAAATGGTACAAGAGAAAAAGAACTGGATTTTAAATAAAATGCAAGAATATGAACAAAATCTTCCAAATATGCAATCAGTAAAAATATTTGGAAAATATTATGATATTAAAGTAGAATATAAAAATATAAAAACTCCAGAATTAAATTTAGAAAAAAATTATAATATAAAAATTATATTACCTAATAAATATAAAAAAATAGGAAATGAACAAATTTTAGAAATGTCAATAGAGAAAATGTATGAGCAAATAGCTAATAATGAAGTAGAGCATTTTATGGAAAAAACAAGAAAAATACTAGGTTTTGCTCCTGAAGATTATGAAATTTCTAAAATAAAAAATACTTTAGGAAAATGTGTTAATGGTAAAATAACAATAAATCCAGAATTAATGCAATATAAGAGAGAAATAATAGAATATGTAATTATGCATGAATTTTGTCATTTAAAATATAAGACACATGGCAAAAGATTTTTTGAGATTATAGAAAAATTTATGCCAGAATATAAAAAATATGAAAAAGAAATAGATAAATATGAATTTTAGAATATTTTTTAGGATATATATTGATTTTGAAAAAAATAGTCAATTGAAAACTTAAAAGCAATTTTGAAAAAAACCGAAACTTCTTATAATATAATATTGCAAATTTTTGATGGCTGTGGTATTATAAGTACTGTAATTAACTTACTTTGGGGTGTAGCCAAGCGGTAAGGCAGATGGCTCTGACCCATCGATGCGTAGGTTCGAATCCTACCACCCCAGCCAGAATAGCGTAAGAAATTATCTATTATTTTTGAAGAAAATATATAGTATAAAAAAAGGTAGATGTTATAAAATAACATACAAACAAAAAATGGAGGCATAATAATGAAGATAGGAATAGTAGGTTTACCTAATGTAGGAAAAAGTACAATGTTTAATAGTATTACAAAAGCAGGAGCAGAATGTGCAAATTATCCATTTTGTACAATAGAGCCAAATGTGGGTGTTGTTGCTGTTCCAGATGAAAGAATAGATAAATTAGCAGAAATGTACAAACCACAAAAGGTAACAAAAGCAGTAGTGGAATTTGTAGATATTGCAGGACTAGTAAAAGGAGCGAGCCAAGGAGAAGGTCTTGGAAATAAATTTTTATCACATATAAGAGAAGTAGATGCAATAGTACAAGTAGTAAGATGCTTTGAAGATGCAAATGTTATACATGTAGATGGAAGTGTAAATCCATTAAGAGATATTGAAACAATAAATTTAGAATTAATATTTGCAGATTTGGAAACACTAGATAAAAGACTAGAAAAAGCTAAAAAGAATTTAAAAGCAGATAAAAAATATCAAGCTGAAATTGATTTTATTGAAAAATTAAAAGCAAATTTGGAAAAAGGAATTTCTGCAAGAGCAATGTCTTTTACCGAAGATGAACAAGAAATGTTAAAAGATATGTTTTTATTAACAGCAAAACCAATAATATATATAGCAAATATTTCAGAAGAGCAAATTGGAAATGCAGAAAATGAGCCTATGGTAAGAAATGTAATTGAATATGCTAAAAAGGAAAATGCAGAAGTAATTCCATTATGTGTTAAAATAGAAGAGGAATTATCTGGACTAGAAGAAAAAGATAAAGCTGAAATGCTAGAAGCTTTAGGACTAGAAGAATCTGGATTAGATAAATTAATCAAAAAAAGTTATGACTTATTAGGTTTAATGTCATTTTTGACTGCAGGTGAGCCAGAAGTAAGAGCTTGGACAATCAAAAAAGGTACAAAAGCTCCCAAAGCTGCCGGAAAAATTCATTCTGATATTGAAAGAGGTTTTATTAAAGCAGAAGTTGTTTCATATGACGATTTAATAAGAGAAGGTTCAATGGTTGCTGCAAGAGAAAAGGGATTAGTTCGTCAAGAGGGAAAAGATTATATAATGCAAGATGGAGATATTGTTCTTTTTAAATTTAATGTTTAATTTATGAGATAATAATAAAGCTAAATTAAAATAATAATATGAAAAAAATAAGATTCTAACAAAAAAATGAAAAAAATCCATAAAAAAACTTGCAATTAGTTAAAAAATATAGTATAAATATATAGAGAGGATAAATACTATAGATAAAAGAAAGAGGTATTAAAATGAAAAAAGAAAGAATTTTTAAATTAATATTAGTTTTAGTAGTTGGAATTGTATTAATGTCAGTATCAACAAATGTATTTGCCTTAACAGATAGTGATGAGGGGCTTGATTTCTTTGAAGATACAACTGATCAATTAGAGCCTAATGATAGTACAAATAATAATACAAACAATACAAATAATACAAATACTAATGCAAACCAAAATAATAATAATACAAGTACTAATGAAGAACAAACACCACCAGCTAACAATTATGAAACTAATTTACCAGAAGCTGGTCTTGCAGAAAATACAGTAGTAGGTGTAGCAATATTTGCATTAATAGTAATTGCAATATTTGCATATAAAAAAGTAAAAGAATATAGAAATATATAAGAGACAAAGTAAAATAGAGGTTTCTAACAGAGAGAATTAGTCAAAGGTTGAGAGCTAATTTAAGAAAACATATTTGAAAAACTAACTCTTTAGATATCTAGTGAATAAGCTAGACGTGGAAGATGCGTTAAATCAAATTGAGTTAAATCTAGGATGGAACCGTGTACGCACTCCTATAGGCATAAAATATATGCTTATAGGAGTTTTTGTGTTATATGGTTACAACTATATTATATTAAGGGGGAATTTTTTATGATTAAACTAGAATTGAAAGATGGAAAAAAATTAGATGTAGAAAAAGGTGTAAAAATTATTGAAGTAGCAAAACAAATAAGTGAGGGGCTTGCAAGAGTTGCTACAGCAGGAAAAGTAAATGGGGAAGTTAAAGATTTAAGATATGAATTACAAGAAAATTGTAAATTAGAAATTTTAACTTTTGATGATGAAGAAGGAAAAAAAGCATATTGGCATACAACTTCACATATTATGGCACAAGCTATAAAGAGATTGTTTCCTAACATTAAACTTGCAATAGGACCTGCTATTGATAATGGATTTTATTATGATTTTGATGTAGAAAATCCTTTTTCTGATGAAGATAAAATTGCTATAGAAGAGGAAATGAAAAAAATAATAAAAGAAGATTTACCAATTGAAAGATTTTTACTTCCAAGAGAAGATGCTATAAAATTCATGAAAGAAAAAAATGAAAAATATAAAGTAGAATTAATTGAAGATTTGCCAGAAGGTGAAGAGATTTCTTTTTACAAACAAGGTGAGTTTGTAGATTTATGTGCAGGACCTCATTTAATGAGTACAGGGAAAGTAAAATCAATTAAAATTTTAAATTCTTCTAGTGCTTATTGGAGAGGTGATGAACATAGAGAGACTTTACAAAGAATATATGGAATTTCTTTCCCTAAAGCAAGTTTATTAGATGAATATATTAATATGATTGAAGAAGCTAAAAAAAGAGATCATAGAAAATTAGGAAAAGAATTAGATTTATTTTTCTTTGATGAAACAGCTCCAGGTATGGCTTATTGGATGCCAAAAGGATTTAAAATGATGAATATTTTAATTGATTTCTGGAGAAAAGAACATCAAAAAAGAGGATATCAAGAATTTTCAGGTCCACAATTAAATAGTAGTGAATTATGGAAAACATCAGGACATTGGGATCATTATAAAGAAGATATGTTTGTTTTAACAGATTCTGATGGCAGAGAACAAGCACTAAAACCAATGAATTGCCCAAATGCAATAAAATTATTCCAATCAAAATTAAGAAGTTACAAAGATTTACCAATTAGATTTAATGATATAGATGTAATTCATAGAAATGAAAAATCTGGACAATTAAATGGATTGTTTAGAGTAAGAATGTTTAGACAAGATGATTCTCATAATTTTATAACAGAAGAGCAATTAGGTTCTGAAATTAAAGATATAGTTGAAATTGCAAAATATTTATATGGAATTTTTGGATTAGATTTCGAATTAACTTTATCAACAAGACCAGATGATTTTATGGGTGAAATTGAATTATGGAACAAAGCAGAGAAGAATTTAAGAGATGTTTTAGATGAATTATGTGGAAAAGATCAATATAAAATTAATGAAGGTGATGGTGCATTTTATGGTCCTAAAATTGATATTAAAATGAAAGATTGTTTAGGAAGAGAATGGCAAATGGGTACAGTGCAAGTTGATTTCCAATTACCTTTAAGATTTAATCTTTCTTATATTGATAAAAATGGAGATAAAAAGACACCAATATTAGTTCACAGAGCTTTATTTGGATCTTTTGAAAGATTTATAGGAATTATTACAGAACATTTTGCAGGTGCTTTTCCAACTTGGCTTTCACCAGTACAAGTAAAAATTATGACAATTACAGATAATCAAAAAGATTATGCTTTAAAAGTGCAAAACATCTTGGAAAACAAAAATATTAGAGTAGAATTTGATGATAGAAATGAAAAGATTGGTTATAAAATTAGAGAAGCCCAATTACAAAAAGTACCTTATATGCTAGTTATTGGAGACAAAGAGGTTGAAAATAATAGTTTAGGTGTACGTTCAAGAAGTAATGGAGATATTGGTCAAATGTCTATTGAAGAATTTTTAGATAAAATTAATCAAGAAATTGAAACAAAATCAATTTTATAGTTAATAATAAATACAGAAATTTGTATTAACATTAATAAAAATTGAAAGGAAATTGATTGATGAAATTAAAGAAAATTGATTTAGAAGAATTTAAAAAGGTAATATATCCAGAATATAAGCAGATTTTTCCTATAATGGAAAGAAAGCCTTATAGTGAATTAAAGAGATTATATGAAAAGGAAATTACTAGTTTTATCAAGATTTTGGATAATGACCAAATTATAGGTTTTTTTATAATAAATAGTTTTGAATCTAATCTTTATATACATTTGGACTATTTTGCGATTTTACCTAGCCATCAAAGTAAAGGCTATGGTTCTAAAGCAATTAAATTATTAGAAGAAATGTATAAAGATTATGATGGTATTTTTATAGAAATTGAAAAAGTTGGTCTTGGGCATAATGAAAATCAAAATCAAACTAGGCAAAGAAGAGCTAGATTTTATGAAAATTTAGGATTTAAGAAAATGAATTTTGATATAATTTTATATACAGTTAGATATTCGTGTTATATATTGCCTTGTAGTAATAAAGTTTTAGAAGATGAGTTTATTGTAAATAAAATATCACAATTATATAATGAAATTTTAGGAAAAAGTAGAATGAAAAGAAATTGTAAAATTATAAGATAAAATATTTGCACTAGAGGAGAGGGTTTTAATGGATACTAATATTTCAAAATATTCATCTAAAAGTAAGAAAAAATCTTATAAATCAAAACGATTAAGTATGGAAGAAAAGTTAAACTTAATGACTGAATATATGGTTAGAACTGGAAGAAAGATTGTCGCAAACACAAGGTATAAAGGTTATAACCTAGGAGCTATGAAAAATAATTTGCGCCAAATGTATTATAATGGAACATTGAATATAAATCCGGAATTATTAGAGGCTTTTATAAAAAGTGGAATTATAACTAATAAAAAAGAAAGACTTGAAAGGACTTCTCAACAAGAAAAATATGAATTTTTTATGCAAACAATAGGAATGGAAAAAGAAGAATTAAAAAATGTGAAGATGAAGAATGGATTATCTTATTATTCTGCAAGAGAACAATTGCAACAAGATTATAATAGAGGAAATATTACATTAACACAAGAACAAATTGCAGATTTACAAAAAAATGGAATATTAAATTATTCAAAAGAGGAAGAAGAAAACTTAGCAAGAAAGTATGAAATGCCTAAAAGATTTGCAATAGATATTGAAAGAAGATGGGGTTCAAAAGAAAATTTTATTTATGAATATAAAAGAAATTTATGTGATTATGATTTTAATGGAGAAATATTTTGTGGTTATAGAGGAATTACCATTTCAGAAAGAGATATAACAGAACTTCAAAAATTAAATTATGCTCTTTTTGTTAAAAAAATACTTGGAGAAGAGTTTGAATATGGTTCTGGAAAATATTTGGATATTGATAAATTAGAAGAAATTTTACACAAATGTGCAGGTGAAGAGGGAAGCCAAGAAATAAAAATGTATTATGGCTTAAGTGATGGAAAAAAATATAGTTTTAGAAAAATTGGTTCTAAATATAATGTTTCAGATACGACTGTAATTTCTAATATTAAGAGAAAATTAATGGTTTTAAAACAGTGGCCAAATATTGATTCAATAATTGGAGATATTAATGATGATAAAGATTTTGAACGAAAAATTATTGAATTAGAAAAATACAATAAGGCAAAAGAAGCATATTTATATAAAGAAGATATATTTTCTCCAGATTCAGTAGTTCCGGCTATTAAAAAGGGAGAAAATGAGAGATCTCTATTTTCTAGACAAATAGATTCTTTATATAGAAATTTATCAAGTTCTAATTTTGAAAGATAAAAATCGCAATTAAAAACTGAATAATGGCTTAAAACTAAATTTTAGCCATTATTCAGTTTTATTATATAATAGGAAAGTTATACTTTCCCATTATATAAAAAGCTACAATAAAGTATAAATTCGAAATTGCAAAATTAAATATTATAGAACAGCACCTAAAACTAGTATTCCTAGATTATCTTTATATATTTTACTAAATTGAGTTATAGGTAGAGGATTAATTCCTTGCCCAACTTCTATAGTATATCCAGGTCTATTGTAATTTTGTATGAACCAGTCTTTATATCCTGCAAAGCTCGAATTATAAGGAGTGCTCTCAAGAGAATACCCACTTACACTTGCAAATTGATTTCCAATAAAATATGCTCCTGGTGGATTGTAGCCTTGAAATTGCCAGTATATGACTTCTCCTTGAGAATGATATGCTAAAATTAGCCTAAAGTTGTGACGAAATGTAAAATTATATATTGATAATGCTTCTGGCTCTGTGAGTGGCCCAAATCCAACGAAATCTCTTGGAGCCGGCTGTGTAAATCCTTGTGCAAATTTGATTTCTCGTGCATTTTGCCATCCTGCAGGAAATTGCAAGTTTAAGTCCACACCTGTGAAGTTGATTAACTTCCATATAAGAAAATTACAATAATGAAATATAAAAATATTTACAGAAACAAGGTGTTTTTAAGCATCTTGTACTTTTTATTTTTATATCTATATGATAAATAGGATATACCTTTAGGACAGAGGTATGTCCTAAATGGGACAATATAATATTATAAGTATAATAAGATAGATAGATTATTAATTATATATAAAATATACTAAAAAATGTGAAATTTCTATTGACACAAAAACAAGTGT
>CALXQP010000019.1 GCA_944390695.1 uncultured Clostridia bacterium | reverse complement strand
ATATTTTATTTTCATTTATTTCATTTTGCATACTTTCTAATTCTTTTATTCCTTTATTATCTTCTAAAACTCTCATCTGTCTTCTTGCTGATTCATTTAATTTTATTAGCCTTTCACTTTGTGGTATTCCTGCATTTATTAATTCTGCATTTGTATTTTCTAAATTGCTTAAAATAACTAAATGAAGTAAATCAGTATAATCTCTGATATTTCCTTTTTCAGCCAACTCTGGATTTTGTGTTCTCCATTGTTTAGCTGTTATTCCAAACAATGCAACATTTAATACATCTGCCTCTTCTGAATAAGCATATCTTTTTTGTTCTTCGGTTAAAATTGGAACTATATTTGTTTTTACTGCATCAGTATGTACTAAATAATTTACCTTTGATAATACTCTATTGGCGTGCCATTCAATTTTATATTGATATGCTTCATTTCTCTTTAGTCTTTCAAATTCTTGAATTAAATACAATTTAAATTCTGGAGATAGCCAACTGGCAAATTCAAATGCTATATCACTATGTGCAAATGTCCCTCCATTATTTCCAGACTTTGATATAATACCAATAGCATTTGTTTCCTTTATCCATTTTTGTGGCGACATATAAAAACTATGTTTACCAGCTTCATTCTCAAAGGTCTCGAATTCGTGACCTTTGAATTTTTCATTATTAAGTTTTTCCCATAATCCTAAATATGAAATTACATCTTTATTTCTCATCCATGCTTGTACTGGTATTTTTGGTTCTTCTGGATTGGCATACCTTGCTAAATCAGTTAATGAAATATATTCCTGATTATTTATTCTTATAACATTCACTTTATTGTTTTCAACATACATTTCTGTTTTTATAATATCTTTGCTCATGTTATTTTACCTTCTTTCCAATTGTGCAAATGACATCTACACAATTTATTTTCTGTTAAACTGCATTATATCATCTATTTTCAAATTTTTCATTAAAAATCCTAAAGAAGACAATTTTTTTATTTTTCAAAATTTTGGCACTTAAAATTAAATCTTCCCCTTATATATTCATATTTTTTTCAAGTTTTAATAAAGCTAATTTATTTTCTATTCCTCCACCATATCCTGTCAAACTTCCATTTGTTCCAACAACTCTATGGCAAGGAATAATAATACAAATTGGATTCCAGCCTACTGCACCACCAACTGCTTGTGAAGACATTCTTTCTATTCCTCTATTTTTTGCAATTATTTTAGAAATATCTTTATATGTCAAAGTTTCTCCAAAAGGTATATTATTCATAATATCAATTACTTCTTGTCTAAATTGAGTCAAATTTCCTATTTTATATTTAGGAGTAAAATTAGGAGCTTTGCCACTAAAATATATATCAAGCCATTTTTTTGTTTCTTTAAATATTGGTAATTCTTTTTCTTCACAATCTAATTTATGTTTTGATGAATCTCTTGAGCCTTCAAACCATAATCCTGTTAAAAATTCACCATCACTATTCATTAACATATCTGAAAAACCTTCTGGAGTTTTATATCTAAATTTATATGTCATAAAAAATTCCATTCCTTTCTGCTTCTCTCAAAAGCACACTAACAATAAAAGCATTGAGATAATTCCTTGCAAACTAAAAATTTTCTACAATATAATCAATTTTTTATAATTCTATTACTCTTGTGCAAACTTCATCTATATATTTTCTATCATGTGAAACACTTATAATTGTACCATCGAAATTTTTTAATAATCCTCTTATTATAGGATTAGATAATGGACTTAAATTTCTTGTTGGCTCATCTAAAATTAGTACATTTGCTTTTTCTAAAATTAATTTAACTATAAATAATTTTGCTTTTTGGCCACCACTTAAATTAGATACATCTGAATTTATTTCATCTTGAGTAAATTTCATTGATGCTAAATATGTTCTAATTATAGTTTCTTCTTGTTTTGTATAATCTGTTCTTAAATAATCTATGCAAGAAATATTTTCACCTAATAATTCATCATAATTTTGTGGCATATATCCAACTTTTATATCTTTTCTATTTTTCATGTCATCATATATTTTTTTAATAAGTGTTGTTTTACCAGCACCATTTTTACCTATAATGCAAACTTTTTCTTTTCCAATTACTTTAATATGTATATCTTTTTTTAATATTATATTATTTACTTTTAGTTCTTCTAAAAAATAATCTAATATTATTTTTGAATTATGAATCTCATCTTCATTATGGAACTTAGCAAAAATTTTTTCTTCTACTTCAGGAGCTTGTGTTATTTCTTGATTTAACATTCTTTTTTCCATTGATTTTACATTTTTCATTTTCTTTTTTAATAATCTTCCACCACCTGGATCTCGTCTAGTTATCGTCTCTTGCTGGTATTTTACACTATTATATATATTGTTCAATTTTTCCATCTGTTTTTCATATTCTTTTTGTTCATATCTTGAAATTTGATATTGTCTGTCTATTAAGTATTTTCTTTTTTCTACATATTCTCTATATCCTATATGTTCTATTGTATATTTAGCTTTTGTTTTATTTTCTATTTGCTCCAAATGTAAAATTCCATTTGCCACATTTTCTAGTAATACTTCATCATGTGATATAAAAACAACAGGTATTTCTGATTTTAATATAAAATTTTCTAACCACTCTAAAGTTGGTATATCTATATCATTTGTTGGTTCATCTAATAAAAGTAATTCTGGTGAATTAAACAATATTTTAGCAATTTGAATCTTTACTTTTTCTCCTCCACTCAGATTTGCAATCATCTTATTTTCAAATTCATTATAATTAATATTTAATTCTTTAAAAATTTCGTCAAGTTTATATATTTCACTATATTTATCATAATCTATTTCTCCATTTGGACTATTTTTTACAAAAAAATCACCTACTAATTGATTATTCCAATTTTTATCTAAAAACTGTTCTAAATACCCTATATTAACATTGTTTTTGATAATTTTACCAGTTACAATCGCATAATCTTTTATTAATTGCTCATTATATATGCATCTAAGTAAAGTAGATTTTCCATTTCCTTCTTCGCCGATTATTGCTAGTTTATCATTTTTATTTATCACCAAATTCAAATCAGTTATAATCTCTTTTTCTTCATTTAATGTTTTTATACTTAAATTTTTTATCTCTAGCATAATACCTCCCTTATATTTATAAATCTGAAATTTTATTGTTTAATTCATCCCATTCCATCATTTTGTTTTCAATTTCTAAATTCAAATTTTGAATTTTAGTTTGTAATTCCTCTAATTTCACATAATCTGTACTATTTTCTTCTTTTAGCATTTCTTTTTCTAAAATTTTAATTTGCGACTCATTTTGCTCAATTTCAGCCTCAAGTTTAGAAATCTTATTTTTCATTTTATTAATTTCTTTATTAATAAAATATGAATTATTAGCTTTTTTCTCTTTTTGATTATTTTCTTTGCATATTTCATCTGTTTTATTATCTGCTAAAATTAGTTCTGTTTCTTTTTCTTCTTTATTTCTCAAATATTCATCATAAGTTCCATTAAAATATGTAACATTATTTTTTTCAAATATCAATAAAGAATCTGCAATCTTATTCACAAAATATCTATCATGTGAAACAAAAATTATACTTCCTTTATATTCTTTAAGTATATTTTCTAAACTCTCTTTACCTACAATATCCATATGATTTGTCGGTTCATCAAGTAATAACAAATTAGGTGCTTTTTTCAAGATTTTGCATAATTGCAATCTCCCTTTTTCTCCACCTGAAAGAACATTTATTTTTTTGAATACATCTTCACCTGAAAATAAAAATGTTCCTAAAATCGTCCTTATCTGTGTTGTTGTTAAATTCGGAAACTCCTCATAAAACTCATCAAATACTGTATTTTCAGGATTAGAAAACTCCATTTGTTGGTCAAAATATCCTTTATTTACATGATAACCATATTCAAACTCTCCTTCTAATTTGTTGATATTTCCATTTAGAGTTTTTAGTAAGGTTGATTTACCAATTCCATTCTCTCCAATTATTCCTAGCTTTTGACCTTTATATAATTCAAAAGAAATTGTTTGTATTGGTTTATCATAGCCTATTACTAAATTTTTAACTGATAAAACATTTTTCCCACTTTCTACTTCAATATTAAAATTTGCACGAAAAGTTTTTAAATCATATTTATTTGGCTCTTCAACTATTGTCATTTGCTCAATTTTTTTCAACTTAGATAATGCCATTTTTGCCTTAGACGGCTTATATCTAAATCTATCTGCTATACTTTGTAGTCTTTTAATTTCTGCTTGTTGATATTCATAATCTTTTAATTGTTTTTCATAGTTTATTTTTTTCTGTCTTTCATAATCTGCATAATTTCCAGTATATTCAGTTAATTTCGCATATTCTATTTCATATATTTTGTTTACTATCCTATCTAAAAACATTCTATCATGTGAAACTATAACAACTGATTTAGAATAATTTTTCAAATATGTCTCCAGCCATTCAATTGCAGCAATATCTAAATGATTTGTAGGTTCATCAAGTAAAAGAATCTCAGGCTTACTTAAAAGTAATTTTAAAAATGCGATTTTAGTCCTTTGTCCACCTGAAAATTCATTTATTTTTTTATATTTATCTTCTTCTGAAAAGCCGAATTTTTTTATAGCTATCTCATATTCTTTTTTATATGTGTATCCATTAATTAATTCAAACCTTTCCAATGAATTTGTATAATCTTTTATTAATTCATCACTTGAATTTGTCTGTAACTGATTTTCTAATTTTGAGATTTTTTCTTCTAATTTTATTATTGGCTCATACACTTTCAAAATCTCGCCTAACATCGTATTTTCTGAATTTTCAAAACTTATTTGTTTTAAATATCCAATTTCAGGATTTCCTTGTTTGATTACACTAAATTTTTCTTCTCCAATTCCCTCTTCTAGCATCGAATTATCTAAGATTGAATTCAATAATGTTGTTTTTCCGCTTCCATTTCTTCCTACTATTGCAATTTTATCTTTTTCTTTTATTTCAAAATTAATTTCTTCTAATATTGTTTCTGCTCCAAATGTAATTGAACCATTTATTATTTTATAATTCATTTTACTTCCTCTTACTATTACTTTTATCTGCTATAAAATACATCATATATATTACCTTATTTTTATGGTTTTAGAGCTGTAATTGGTACAATATAAATCCCTGTTTCTTTATCTTTTATTACTGCCGGACACTTTCCAACTATAATACACATAAATGAAGGTTTTTTTATCATAATCTTTTATTATTGTTTTATTTTCTACAATTGATGCTTCATTTCTTGCTAGTGATTTTAACAACATTCTCATTTTATTTTTATCTCTTCTTCTTTCTGTTCCTTCATTTATGTCTATATCATCAATCACCATTTCCAAACACCTATTCATTAAATATAGCACTTTTTCTATAAATAGTCAATATATGTTCGACACTTTTTAAGGTTTTTGTTCGACACTTTTTAAAGATTTAAATCGACACTTTTTTAGAAATTTAACTGTCTAATCTATTGAAATTTAATTAATTTTTGCTATAATACTATTAGTCATTATGTATATTTTCCCAAAAGAAATTACATACTAAAAATATGGAGGTATTAAAATGTCAAATGAAAAACGTGAAGATGTAAATGTAGAAAAAATTTATGGTCAAACATGTAGAATGTCAAAAGAAGAATTTTTAAATGAATTTAATGTAAAAAGTAGTGGATTAACAGAAGATGAAGTTGCACAAAAAATCCATACATATGGTTATAATGAAGTAACACAAACAAAGCCCAAAAGATGGTATCATTATCTTTTGCATAGTTTATTCTCACCATTTAATAGTATTTTAATTGGAATTGCATTAGTTTTATCATATACAGATGTTTATTTAGCTGCTGACCCGAATTATGCAAATATAATAGTAATTGTAGTATTAGTAGCAGTAAGTACATTTTTAGACTTCTTTTCTGAATATAGGTCAAATTTAGCTGCTGAAAAACTAAAACAATTAGTTTCTACAAATGCAACAGTTATAAGAAATGGTCAAAAAATGAAAATTCCTTTTAAAAATCTAGTTATAGGAGATGTTGTAGTTTTATCAGCTGGAGATATGATTCCTGCAGATTTAAGAATAATTGAATCAAAAGATTTATATGTAGGACAATCTACTTTAACAGGAGAATCTGATGCAATCAAAAAACTCGAAAACACTGAACTCGGAAATGAAGAAATTGATAATATTTCAGATATAGATACAATTTGTTTTATGGGTACAAATGTTATAAGCGGATCTGCCAAAGGAGTTGTAATTCTAACAGCTGATAACACTTATTTTGGAAAAGTTGCACATACACTAACAATAGGCAAACCAAAAACTTCATTCCAAAAGGGTATTGAAAATATCAGTACTTTACTAATAAGATTTATGGTTTTCTTAATCCCTATTGTATTTTTATTAAATGTATGGAAACATGATATAATACTTTCTTTTACATTTGCAGTAGCAATAGCAATATGTATAACTCCACTTTTGCTCCCTGTAATATTATCTAGTAGTTTATCTAAAGGTGCATTAAAAATGTCTCGCAAAAAAACAATTGTAAAAAAACTAGATTCTATTCAAGGTTTTGGAGCAATGAATATTTTATGTACAGACAAAACAGGTACTTTAACAGAAGATAAAATAGTTTTAGAAAAATATCTTGATGTAATGGGAAATGAAGATTTAAGAATTCTAAAACATGCATTTTTAAATGCTTATTTTCAAACAGGTTTACGTAGTAATATGGATGAAGCTGTTATAAATCGTGGTCTTGAAAATGGCATGTCAGAAATATCTGCAAAATATCAAAAAATTGATGAAGTTCCTTTTGATTTTTCAAGGCGTCGCCTTTCAGTTATTGTAAGTGATGGAACTAAAACTCAATTAATTACAAAAGGAGCAGTTGAAGAAATTTTAAGTATTTCAACAATGATTGATTATAAAGGCCAAGTTTCTAATATTACTAATGAAATTAAAGAAAATATCAAAAAAATTGCTACAGATATGAATAAACAAGGCCTACGTGTTGTAGCTGTATGCCAAAAAAATAATTTAGACAAAACTACAGGATTTAGTGTTTCAGATGAGAAAAATATGGTACTAATGGGATTTATAGGTTTTCTAGATCCTCCAAAAGAAACTGTAAAATCTTCAATTGAGCAACTTAACAAAAATGGAATTAGAGTAATTGTTTTAACAGGTGATAATGTTGAAGTTACAAAATGTGTTTGTGATAAAGTTGGAATACATTCTAACAGAATTATTACAGGTACACAAATCGATAAACTTTCTGATACAGGAGTAAAACGAATTTTAACAAAATCAAATATTTTTGCAAAACTTTCCCCAATTCAAAAAGCTCGTATTGTTAGGCTTTTAAAAGAAGAAGGAAATGTTGTAGGATATATGGGAGATGGTATAAATGATAGCCCATCACTTATAAATTCTGATGTTGGAGTATCTGTTGATACAGCTGTTGATATAGCAAAAGAATCTGCAGACATTATATTACTAGAAAAAGATCTGCATGTTTTACTTGATGGAGTTAAAGAAGGCCGTCACACTTTTGCAAATTTAATGAAATATATAAAACTTGCAGCTAGTTTTAATTTTGGTGAAGTTGTTTCTGTAATTATAGCAAGTATATTTCTTCCATTTTTACCAGAAACACCTATCCAACTTTTAGTAGAAGGATTATTATACGATTTTGGACAATTAACTTTACCACTAGATAATGTAGATGAAGAATATCTTAATAAACCAAAAAAATTTGATATAAAAAGTTTAAAAAACTTTATGCTATTTATGGGACCTCTAAGTTCTTGTTTTGACTTAATTGTTTTTGCCGCAACATGGTTTTTATTTGATATACATGAAGCTGCTGTTTTCCAAACTATATGGTTTTCTTATAGTATAGTGTCCAACTTAGTTGGTATGCATGTAATTAGAACTGCGAAAACACCATTTAAAGAAAGTAATGCTTCAAAAGCTGTATATGCATCTTCTATCGCATTAAGCATTATTGCAATGATTGTACCATTTACATTTTTAGGACGTGCTATTGGGCTAACAGCTCTTGCACCAAAATATTTTACAATTATAATTGGTGTTCCTATCTTATATTGTTTTGTTGCAGTTTTTGCAAAGAAAATTTATATCAAAAAATATGGAGAATGGATTTAAAATTTATAATTTTTGTATATATTAAAATTAAATAGTAATAGTTTGAAAATAATTTTCCTCACAACTATTACTATTTAATTTCTATAAATTTCTCGTATTTCATTAATTATTTAATTCTGGATCTATATTTTCATTTTCTTCCTCTGTTTCAAATATCAAATTTTGAATTTTGGTAAATAATTTTGATTTTTTTGGTTCCTCAAAATTAATATCTTTTTTTCTATATACTGAAAATATAATTGCCATACTCCATATATTAATAATAAAATAAATACTTCCATATGATACAAATGGTATATTTATATTTGATTGTATTCCCATATTTACATTCATTAAAACACTTGCAAATGATTGAAAAATATATAATGTGCTTAAACCAATAATTAAAAATTTCCCATATTGTTCTTTAATATTTTTAGCATTAATTATCAATTTTACTGAAGTTAAAACTATTATAAAAACCAATATTCCTGCAATCAGTATTCCTGCTTTTCCAAGCAAATAAATAAATGTATAATTACTATCTTTAGTTATAATATAATTATTACTTGAAATCACTTCAGTTTTGGCCTCTCCTACTAATTTTGCATTTTGCAATATTTCTTTTTGTAACATTCCAATATATCCTGTATTATTAGGGTCAATTTCAGGATTAAAAGATGATAATAACCTCATAGTTTCTGAAAAAGGATTCACTTTTAAGCAAAACATTAAAGCAAACGCACAAACTCCTATTGCTCCATATAATATTAATATGTTTTTTACTCTGTTTTCTTTATTAAAAATAATCTTTGTAGTAGTAATAACTAAATACACTAAACTTAGTATTAAAGTATTTGTTAATGTAGAAATACTTGACATCATAATTAATGATAAGCCTGTTAATCCTATTATTTTTATAAAATCTTTATTTATTGAAAATATTTTATTTTGTATTTTAAAATTTATGGTATTATTTTTATTATAACTATCAATAAATCCTATAAATGCAATAATATATAATGTTACAGCAATTGTACCAGGGAAAAAATAATATCCAAAAAGATTTATGCAAGCAATCCCCTTTGAAAAAGCTCCTAATCCCGTCATTGGCAAAATCATAACAATTGTAGTAAATAGATAAATTAAAAAAGATAAATTTTTTAATTTTCTATAATCAAATAAGTAAATAAAAATACTTGTTGCAATTCCAATTAGCATATAAATAATCATTATTTCTATATAGTTAGCATTATTAGAAATTCCTTTAAAACTAGCAATTAATAAGCCAAAAGCCATTAATATAAAAATTAAAATTAATAATCTCCAATCTAAATGTGGTCTATGTATTTTATTTAACTGTTTGCCTATATCTTCTGCAGATCCCATTTGTGAAACAGCTTTTTCTTCTGCTTTCATTTCTTCCATTCCATCATCTATATAATTTTCTTTTATTTCTAGTACATGTGCTTCTAATTCGTCTGAAATCCATTTTCTTGCAGGTTTATATTTTATTTTTTTACAGATGTCATTTAAAAAAACTTTAATATCCAAATAAAACACCTCCTATAACTTCATTAATTCCACTACTAAAACACTCCCATTCTTCTTTTTTATTTTTTAAATGTTTTTTCCCCTCTTTTGTAATAGCATAATATTTTCTTTTTTTCGTTCCTGACTCATCCCAATAAGATGTAATATAATTTTTTTGTTCTAATAAGTGTAATATTGGATACAATGTACCTTCTTTTAATTCAAATAAATCTTTTGATCTTTTTCTTAGTTCTTTAATCATTTGATATCCATACATATTTTCTTTTTCTAATAGACTTAATACTAACATACTAGTACTTCCTTTTAATAATTCTTTATTTATTTTCAATATATTTCCCTCCTTTATGCATAGATTTACTATGTATTTTTAAAAAAATTGTATCTCATTATATTTGTTTTGTCAATATATTTCAATAAAGATATTAAAATAACGACTACTAAAAATAGTAGCCGTTACCACGTTGATAAGAAAAAGCAATATGTTATTGATTAACTAGAACAATCGCTCGGACCCTTTGTTGGTTATTTTCTATCTCTTATATTTTGATTATCCTAAACCAACAACCGAAACAGAGTCAATGTTTTGGAACCAAAGGAAATTGGTACTATCTCTTGTGAAGATGACTTGATATGCACCTGCCCCAACATTTCCCCAAGTTAAAGTGGTATTATTTGAATTGCCATTAACCCGGTAAGTATGAAGGTCCTCATGCGTTCCATCTTCATAAAGACGTACTAATTGGACTGTAAAATAGGTAGTTCCTAAACCAGTATTAGAAATTCCAGACATTGCTACTGAAATTGACATACTAGAAGAACCAGTAAATATCAATCCAGGAGTATATTCTTGTCTGTCGAATTGCACATGAGTATCATAGCGATTATTAGTCGTTGGTACCCAACTGCTAGAGGAATTCACGGAAATTTCTTCTGTCTGCTTTACAGTCATAGTATCTGCATTTTCTGCTGCACAAACAGGCATAGTTCCAATCCCCAGAACCATAACAAGCGACAAGAAAGTCGTTGTCAAACTTTTAAGCCATTTTTTCATCATGATGCTATTTCTCCTTTCACTGTACGCCGCTTTTCCTCATCAACATTATACCTTCTTCCTAATAAATAGATCATTTTGAATGAAAGCATAACTACCTTCATTCAAAAATAATATATTCTCTAAAATGAAGGCAGTTATTATATTTACATATGTCAACTAAATTTATTATACACTAAATATCATTTTTTGTCATGCAAAAAGATAAGAAAAGATAAAAAAATCGAAAAAAATTTTCAAATTATTATTTAAGATATAAAATATTGAATAGCAATTAATAAAATAAGAAGTAAAAAACTTCAAAATTTATACCAACATATTACTATAGAATCTTAATCTAAAGACATATAATAAAGAACAGTATCTTATACTGATACTGTCCCTTCTGGCATAATATCTTGAAATACCTTCAATATTTCATCAGTTAGGTAAATTGCCCCACAGGATTTTAAATCTTCACCAATTTTAATAAAAACACTTATATTATTTTGTTCACCATTAAAAAATTTAATAGCACCTCTTAATTTTGCTTTTTCCTCTTCTGAAGCATTTGTAATATCAATTACAAGCATTTTAGGTTTAGATTCTCCAAAATTCTTAATTTCTTGTGCAACTATTTTAGTTGCATCATCTTCTCTAATGCTTAATCTTCCATTAATAGTAACAATATTTTCTTCAATTAATACATCTTGTGCTTTCAAATAAGTAGGTTCAAACACAATAATTTCTGCAGAGCCATATAAATCTTCAATAGTCACAAAAGCCATAATTTTATTATTTTTCGTATATTTCTTTTTTACAGAAGTAATAATTCCAGCAATTTTAACATCTTGTCCATCAATATATTTGCTTCTTTCTTTTACTCTTATATCAGCAATATCTGTATCTGGTCCGATTGAATTTAATTCATCAATTTCTTTCATTTGCAATGAAGAGATATTTGTACTTGCCAAAATTTGTTCTCTAATTTTTTCAAGAGGATGACCTGAAACATATATACCAAGCATTTCTTTTTCCATTGAAAGCAAATCTCTTTCACTTAATTCCGCTTCTTCCACAAAATTATATTTGATCTCATCTAAATTATTTTCTTCATCTTGAGCACCTAAGTCAAACATAGAAACTTGTCCATTCATACCTTTTTTATTGTAACTCTGAATTGTATCTATTATTGTTTCAAAAGAAGCTAGAAGAGTAGCTCTAGTCTCTGGAAACTCCACAAAAGTTCCTGCTTTTATCAAACTTTCTACACATTTTTTATTAACAGCTTCTCCAGCCATTCTTTCGCAAAAATCTGTAAAACTTTTAAACTTACCATTTTCATTTCTCTCTTTAATTATATTTTCTACTGGTTGAATTCCAACATTTTTAATACTACCTAATCCAAAACGAATTTTACCATTTTCTACAGTAAATTTTGTGCTACTCATATTAATATCAGGTTTTAAAATTTCTATTCCAAGTCTTTTACATTCATCAATATATTCTGGAACTTTATCTAAATTTCCTAAAAAGCTATTAAGCATTGAAGCCATAAATTCAGCAGGATAATATGCCTTTAAATATGCTGTTCTATAAGCAACTACTGCATAACAAGCTGCATGTGATTTATTAAATGCATATTTTGCAAATTCAGCCATTTCGTCAAATATCTTATTTGCTGACTCGGCATCAATTCCATTTCTTACACAACCTGGTACTACAATATTTCCATCTTCATCAACTTGGCCATTTATAAAAACTTCTCTTTCTTTTGCCATTACATCTAATTTCTTTTTACCCATAGCCCTACGTACTAAATCTGCTCTACCAAGCGAATATCCTGCTAAATCTCTTACAATTTGCATTACTTGTTCCTGATATACCATACAACCATATGTTACATTTAATATTGGCTCTAAGCTTGGATGTGTATATTCATTATGACCAGGATTTTGTTTTCCTCTAATATATCTTGGAATTTGGTCCATTGGTCCAGGACGATATAATGAAACACCAGCTATTATGTCTTCTAAACAGTCAGGTTTTAGTTCTTTCATAAAGTTTGTCATTCCTTGAGATTCAAATTGGAATATTCCACTTGATGCTCCATCTTGCCACAATTTATATACTTTTGGATCTGCCATTTCTTTATCAAATTCTACATCTATACCTCTTCCTTGTTTTACTAAATCTATTGTATCTTGAATTACAGTTAAAGTTCTTAGTCCTAAAAAATCCATTTTTAAAAGTCCTAATTCTTCTAGTGTTGTCATAATATATTGTGTAGAAATCTGATTATCTCTTACATAAAGCGGTACATATGTATCTACAGGGTCTTTTGTAATAACTACTCCACAAGCATGTGTTGAAGCCTGTCTTGGTAATCCTTCTAGCCCCATTGCAATTTCCAATAATTTATGTATTTGTTCATCACCCTCATATAAATCATTTAACTCTTTATTTTGTTCTAATGCCTTTTTTATTGTTATATGTAGTTCATTTGGTATCATTTTTGCAAGTTTATCAGCTTCTGCATAAGGAAAGTCCAAAACTCTTGCAACATCTCTTATTACCATTCTCGCAGACATTGTTCCAAATGTTATAATTTGTGAAACATGGTCATGACCATATTTATTTGATACATAATCAATTACATCTTGTCTATGTTCATAGCAAAAATCTACATCGAAATCTGGCATACTTATTCTTTCTGGATTTAAAAATCTTTCAAAAAGTAAGCCATATTTAATTGGATCTATATCTGTTATTTCTATTGCATATGCTATAATTGAACCCGCTCCAGACCCACGCCCTGGTCCAACTGGTATATTATGTGTTTTTGCATAATGTATAAAATCCCAAACTATAAGAAAATAATCAACATATCCCATTTTCTTAATAACACTTATTTCATATTCTGCCCTATCCAATATTTCTTGTGATGGATTTTCTCCATATCTTTTTTTAATGCCCTCATCACATAATTTTTTAAAAAAGTCATAATGTGTTGGGTATTCTGGTGGTACATCATAATTTGGCAATATTGTATGTCCAAACTCAAATTCCACATTACATTTTTCTGCAATTTTTACTGTATTTTCAATCGCATCTGGAAATGCTGCAAAATACTCACTCATCTCTTCAGGTGATTTTACATATAATTCATCTGATTCAAATCTCATTCTGTCTTCATCACTCATTCTTTTTCCTGTTTGAATACATAGTAGTATCTCATGATTATATGCATCTTCCTTTTTCAAATAATGTGCATCATTTGTCGCAACAAGCGGTATCTCAAGCTTTCTAGCCAATTGTACCAATTTCTGATTTGCTAATACCTGTTCTGGAACTCCATTATTTTGTATTTCTATATAATAATCTTCTCCAAATACTCTTTTATGCCATAATGCAATTTCTTCTGCTTTTTCATTTTGACCATTTAATAATGCCTGATTTACACTTCCAGCTAAACAGGCACTTAAACAAATCAAGCCTTTACTATACTTTTCTAATACCTCTAAATCTATTCTTGGTTTATAATAATATCCCTCTGTGAAACCTATTGATACTAATTTGCTTAAATTTTTATATCCTTCATTATCTTTTGCTAATAATATTAAATGATTATATTTATTATCAATATTAGGCTCTTTATCAAATCTCGTTCGTGGTGCAACATATACCTCACAACCTATTATTGGTTTTATTCCTTCTTTTTTACATGCTTTATAAAAGTCAATAACACCATACATTACTCCATGGTCTGTTATTGCCATTGCTTTCATTCCTAATTCTTTTGCTCTTACTGGTAAATCTTTTATTCTATTTGCTCCATCTAATAAACTAAATTCACTATGTATATGTAAATGCACAAATTCTGACATATTTTCCTCCTTGGCAATTTGGTGCCGGTTCTTTTTTTGCCTTTTTTTGAACTTAAAAAATCCCCGCCTTAGCCGTAAGTTGTCTGAATTTTTAAGGACCTGTCTTCGACAGGTGGGTACCTACTTGAATACTTGTGGGCTTCTTACTACTATATAGTGTAAGCTTGCACGCCATATCCAAAGAATTTGGTCCCTCTTTTAACTTGTAGGTTCTAAAAATTCTATGCTATACGCACTATGCAGGGCATTTGTTATATTCTTTTTTGTTATTATTATAATATCACACTTTTTTATAAAATGCAACTCTTTTATGATATAAATTTCAGAAAATATTTTACATATATAACCTCATTTGTTCAAGCAATTGTGAAAATGCTCTGTCTCTGTGATTATGAGCTTTTTCATATTCTTCTGCTGAAAGTTCTGACATAGGTACTGAATATCCATCTGGAATAAATACAGGAGAATATGTTAAACCACCATATTTTTTAACTTGTTTTGCAATTTTTCCAATACATTCTCCTCTTGAAACAATTTTAGTTCCATCTTTCAAAAAACTTGTCAAAACACATACAAATTTAGCTTCTCTTTTAGTATCTCCTGTTTTTTGTATATTATCCAAAAGTTTTTTCAAAATTTCTTCTTGTGTTGCATTATGTGTACCTGTATATCTTGCAGAATATACACCAGGCTCTCCATTTAAACAGTCAACACATAATCCAGCATCATCAGTTGTAATTAAATCATATTTTATATTATTTTTCTCGCAAAAATCTCTTACAGCTATTGCTTTTATTTCTGAATTTTCTTCAAAAGTTGTACCATTTTCTTCAATTTCACCTGTAAAGCCAATATCTTTTAAAGATAAAATTTTCCATTTTTCTCCATGTGCTTCAATTATTTGTTTAATATCTTTCACTTTATTTGCATTTGAACTTCCATATATCATTTTTATTAACATTGTAAAAAATCCCCCGCTTTACTTTTTCTTGCTCTTTTATATATTTCTCCATCTTTCTTAGAGAAAACTTTTTCTTGAATTCCATCTTTTGTACATAATTTGACCTTTAAATGCTTTTTTTCTATCTGTGGATGTCTTAAAATACGTAAGATATTACTATTTCCATTTGATACAGATCTTGAAAATGCAATATATGAAAATTTTTCATCTTCATATCCAAGTTGACCGTTTTTCGATAATCTTTGAATTCCGCTTCTTGCAACTCTTACATAAAAACTGCACCAATCATCTTTACTCAACTTGCACTCTTTACTATGTACACAAGGTGAAATAATATTTCCACCACAACTAAGTAAAATTTCTCTTACATCTAAAATATGACTAAATCCTTCTGGCGTACCTGGTTCTATAATTATAAGAATATCATTTGTTGCATTCCACATTTTTAATATAGCATCTTTTCTGTCTTGTTTATTTAATTCATTTATTACATATGAAGCAATAACTAAATCTGCTTTTTCCTGTATTTTATCTTCTAATAAATCAAATTTTTCCCATTTAACATTATCAACTACTGATTCTATTAACTTATTTCCTATTTTTATCATTTCAGTTTCACGTTCTAAACAATTTATTTTTTCAGGACTTATTAATTCATTTACAGCCCATGTTGCAGCACCTGTTCCTGCTCCTATATCAATTACAGTTTTAATTTGTTTTTCATAATTTTTTAATGTATGCTCAAGTACTGAATATACTACTGCATATGTTGCAGGCATTCTTGATATTGCATATGCTACTGCTTCTGAATTTTTTGTTACAAATTTTTTCCCTGTTCCATCATTTTCCCTATATATTTTACTTATTTTTTGTGATTCTTCAACTATTTTGGCATGTTCATTTTCTTCTACAAGTTTTTCAATCTCTAGTTTCAAATCTTGTGGTATGTCCATCAAAATCTCCCTTTCATATATTATTCGAATTATTTACCTATCATTTTAATTATTCTATCCACTTTTTTACTTTCTTCTTTAATATATAAATTCACGAAAATTTATATATTAATAAAAACTGCACCTCCATAATCTATTACATCTAAATTTTTAAAATCTACAATTTCTAGTCCTTTTTCTTTAATAAATTTATAAATTTTTTTATCTTCATCAATTTTGTCCAAATCACCAAAAATAACTATTTTGTTTTCTATTCTTGTTATTACACCACCTATGAAACCTTTTTTATTACTATATTCATTTTTATTTAATAATTTTATATCTAGTTCTTTATCAATAAACAATGTGTCAATTTTATTTGCTTGTAATATTTTGTATAATCCTTTATCTGTTACTATAGCACTATTTTCATCTATAACTGCAATTGAACAATTTGTATAACCTTGAGTTGTATTAATTAATTCATATTTATTATTTATTAATTCTTGCTTAATTATTGTATCTGTATATTTAAAATTGTGTATAGCCTTTTTCCCTATTATACATACATTATATTTTATATCAAATGGATAAATTGCTTCAACATTATCTCTTCCTTCTATGAAATTAGAAGACTTAGGCATTTGGCCAAATTGTGTTGGCTCTACAATAATTTTATCACCTATTTTACATGTAAATATATCTACATGTGCTGAAATTTCAGGATATACTTCTTCACTTTGCTTTATTTCTATTAGTTCATATCCCATCTCTTTTAGATGTTCTTTTTCAATTTTTCTCATTCTTTCATCTATTATTAAATATTTCATTTTTTCTTCTTTCTTTTTTTTATTTTGGATAAATCTTTTGAACCATTTATTGTTCAAATTAAATTATTCTAATATTTTAATTGCACATTTAATACCATCAATAGCAGCAGTCATAATGCCTCCAGCATAACCAACACCTTCTCCACAAGGATATAATCCATTAATATTAACAGAATTTAGAGAATCTTTATCTCTAGTAATTTGCACAGGAGATGAACTTCTTGTTTCAACACCTGTAAGTATAGCATCTTTATCTGCAAAGCCATGTAATTTTTTATCTAATTCTATAATTGCTTCTTTCATAGTATCTGTTATAAATTTAGGCAAAATTTCATTTAAATTAGCTCCTGTAACACCAGGAAAATATGTAGGTTTAACCTTTCCAAAATCATTAGTCTTTTTATTTTCTAAAAAATCTCCCACTTTTTGAGAAGGTGCATTATAATTTTTACCTCCTAGCTCAAATGCTTTTTTCTCAATCTCTTCTTGAAAATAAATTCCATCAAGTGGAGAATTTTTGTAATAATCTTCTACACAAACATTCACAAGTAAAGCACTATTTGCATTTTCTCCATCTCTTGAAAAATTGCTCATACCATTTGTAACAACTGTACCATTCTCAGAATTTGAAGCAATCACTTTTCCCCCAGGGCACATGCAAAATGTATAACATGTTCTTTCATTTTTTGCATGATATACTAATTTATAATCTGCAACTGGTAAATCCAATTTCGTTTTATCACCATATTGTGCTAAATTAATATCTTTTTGCAAATGTTCTATTCTTGCTCCAACTGCAAAATTTTTAGGTTTTAGCTCAATTCCCAATTCATATATTTTTTTAAAAGTATCTCTTGCACTATGACCTATCGCAAGTATTACAGTATCTGTGTCGATTTTTTTGCCATCTTCACATATAACTCCTCTAATTTGTGAATTATCTATTATGAAATCTGTCACTTTTGTATTAAATAAAACTT
Source organism: uncultured Clostridia bacterium (assembly GCA_944390695.1). Lineage (GTDB taxonomy): Bacteria > Bacillota > Clostridia > TANB77 > CAG-508 > CAG-269. Next base: position 20,787 of record CALXQP010000019.1, on the reverse strand, counting down.
GTCCTCCATTTTGAATTATATATTCTCTAATATTTTTCACTATTTTTACTAAATTATCTGTTCCAATATGAGGTTTTGCAATATATAAAATTTCTTTTGGTGCACCAAATTTAACAAATTCTTCAAGTACTTTTCTTGAATATATACTTGGTGAATTACCTGTATTTAATTTTCCATCAGAAAATGTTCCAGCTCCACCCTCTCCAAATTGTATATTCGAATTTACATTAAATTCTCTTTTATTAGCAAATTTTTCAACATCTAAAATTCTTTCTTCTACTTTTTTTCCTCTTTCTAATATTATTGGTTTAATACCATTTTGAACTAATGTTAATCCTGCAAACAAGCCTGCTGGACCTGCTCCAATTATTATCGGATTATATGTACTTTTTCTTTTAACTATTATTTTAGGAAATTTTTCTTCTTCAAATTTATCAAATTTATTTTCTTTTTTCTTATCATTTAATTCTAAATTAATTGTATAATTATAATAAATATCTTCTTTTTTTCTGGCATCAACTGATTTTCTATAAATATACCAATTAGATACCTCTTTTTCATTTATTTTAAGTTTTGAAATTGCTTTTTTAAAAACTTGTTCTTCTGTTAAATCTTCTCTTATTTTTATATCTTTTATTCTTATCATATAAACTCCTAAACTAAGCAATTAAGAAAATTTTTAAATTTTTCTTTAATTTATTCTCTCCTGATTTGAGTTTTCACCTTTAAAGAAAAAAACTCAAGAGGATAGTGATTGTAGCAAAATAAATATTTCTATTATTATACTTGTTTGTGCTATTCCAGCTAGATTTCCTGTTATAAACCTTCTTAAATTTGTAGATTCTTTTATACCTTTAAATTGAATATACCAATCTAAAAACATTAAAAGCAAAAATATAATGTCTATATAAATTGGTATTCTTACACTCATTAAATATATTATTATTCCTATAATTTGACCAGTCAATATTCCTGTACATCTGCTACATATAGGAAATTGCCATCCTTTTATTTTAAAACTTCTATCTTCTCTTTGATGACATCCTGCTCTATTTCCTAATCTCATAAAAAATGCCCATATTTTTATTTTTGTACTTTTCTTCATTAAAATCTATTCCCACAATCATTACATATATTTAAAATTTTTGTCTGTGATGTTGTACTTCCTGAATCACATAATCCACATAAAAGACCTGGCCATCCAAATAATAAAAAGCCACAACATGCATCTCCTCCGTCAAATCCCTTGGTATGAGTTTTTGTATCTACTATACTCGATATATTTTCACTTCCACATCTAGGGCATCTCATATTTATTCATCCTTTCTTCGTAAAATTCTATTAACTATTCATTATTTTATGTCATAGGAACTTCTTCATCTTGAATATTCTCTTCAACTACATCACCACTATTTGGTTCTCCTCTTTCTGGCACTGTAACAGGAGATTCTTCAATAGCCTCATTATCAGGAACCGCTGGTATTACATCAACAGAGTCTCCTCCTGCCATCCCTTCATTATTAGTTCTTCCATATTCTTTTCCTATTCCACCAGCTAATTGTTTGAATTTTTCATATACTGGTTTTGCTTTCCCTTCACTTGACATTACTAAACAAACTATATTACCACTACTTGTTGTATATACTCTTTCAGCTATATCATCTAACCATTTGCTAGAATCAACTTTTTCGTTCATTTCTTTTGCAATATCATCTGCATATTTATCTTTTTTTACTTTTACTAATACCAATGAATATGCTTCTGAACTAGTAATAGGTTCTTCTGAAACAACTACTGAATCAATTTTATCTGTAGATGTAAGTCCTGTTGCATTAGAAAAAGCACTTCCATCATTAATATTAATAACTGTTGTCATAACAGTTGGAGATATACTTAATCCTTCATATATCTGGTTTATCAAAATTTCCATATCATCTGTTGTTTCAATACTTAAATTACTCTTTACTTTTTTACTATTTCCTATTATTACTGCAATTATTACTATTGCTGCAATTAATATAGCTATTAATATAATATTTCTTTTCTTTTTGCTCATCTTCTTCATCCTTTCATTAGTTTTTTCGCTTCAATTATAACACAGCTATCCTTTATTGACAAGTTAATTCATATTTTTTAATTTTAAGTATTTTTTCGGATTTCCCTCACAGCCTTACCATGGTAAGATTGTGAGGGAAATTCGAAAAATACCCAAAATTAAAAATTTATATTTATGTTAGTTGATTTGCAAAAATTAGAAACCTATTATTTCATTATAAATTTCAATTGCAAAATTATCAGTCATTCCTGAAATATAAAAAATTATTGCTCTATAATAATCTTCTTTATTTGAAATATCGAAAATAGCATCATTTTTAAAATTAGCATTTCTTTCAAATTTCCAAAAACCAGCAAGCCAGTTATAAAATCCATTTACAAGTTTAGGATAAAACCTCTCCATTTGTTTTAAATTATGTATTGTAACTCCATTTTCATACACATTTTTAAGAATATCATAAATTTGGGTTAACACAATTTTAAAATATTGAATTGAAGGCATAAGTCTTTCTGATAAGTAAATATTTCTATAATTAAACTTTTTTATCTCATTTAACAAATTAAACACTTCTTCAGAAAAGCACAATCCCTTTTCTGGTGAAGAATTTTGGCACAAATCATAAACCAAATTATTAATAATAACAGTATTATTTATTATAATATCTGTATTATAGTTCAAAATTTTATACAATTCATTTAAATGTTCATCAAGAATGCCAAGTGTTATAGCATCTTCAATATCTCTTCCAAGATATGAAATTTTATCAGCAATTTTAACAACACAAGCCTCCCAAGTATATGGATTATATTGATTAGGCCTTGTATAATCATTTAAATTAATAAATTCATCTCTAGGTTTCAAATTATTTTCATCAATTTCTCCACAATGAGATATAATTCCATCTCTTACACTATATGTTAAATTCAAATTTTGCTTATTTTTCTGATTATCTTCTAAAAGTTCTATTTTGTCTGCAAAATCTAGCCCATTTTTTTCATGCCAAAAAGTTTCATCAATATCTTTTACAGATATTTCTGATAAAACCTTTTCACCTTGGTGCCCAAAAGGGCTATGACCAATATCGTGTGCTGTTGCAATCGCTCTTGTTAATTCTGTATTTAACCCAAGAGCTTTTGCAATTGTGTAACTTATTGATTCAACATGTGTAACATGTTCTATTCTTGTACATATATGATCATTTTCTGGTGAAAAAAATACTTGAGTTTTATGTTTTAATCTTCTATATGCATTACTATGTATAATTCTATTATAATCTCTCTCAAATTCTGTTCTTATATCATTATTTCTTTTGTATATTTCTTTTTCTCTTTTAATCATATTCTCCCATTTAGGATTATTTTCATTTGCTGCATATTGTTCAAATTTCATTTGTTACCTCCATTTTATTTATAACATTTAAAGCTCATGTAATTATTCATGTGCCAATTTTGCGGAGTAAAATTGTGTTTCGATTTTATTATAAGTTTTAATATAATAGGAAAATATAACTTTCCTATTATATTAAAACAATGTTTTTATTTTAGGTATCAAATAATGGCTACCTCCAAGTTCTCTTCCTTTTTCAACCATACTAATAACTAATAATTGATTAGAATTAGAATCAGCAGAAAAACAATTAAACCAACCAAGAACATCTGCAGTTGCATCTTTAGAAGCTTTTAATTCTGCAGTCCCAGTTTTACCTGCAATAGTTCTTCCAGAAACTTTCATATCTGTAGCTGTACCAATTTCAACAACTTGAATTAAATCATCTTTAATTATATTAGCAGCTTCTTTAGTAAAAGCTCCTTCAACTAAATATTCTGTATTACTATCAGCTTCTATATAAGGTTTTAACATATTGCCATCATTAGCAAAAGCAGAATATATTGAGGCCATATGGATAGGGTTTACAAGCATTTCACCTTGACCATATGCACTATCTGCAAGAACTTTTTCATTTGCAATATCTCCATCATTTGAAAATTGTGATTTTGACAATGATAATGGAAAATCTATATTTTCATCAAATTTCAATTTTTTCAATCCATTTATAAAATTAGTTTTACCTATTTGAATATTTGCTTGTGCAAAATAAATATTATCTGAGTAAATTAAAGCATTTCTCAAATTTTTAGGACCATTATAGGCAGTAAGAGTTGTAATATCATGTTCTCCCCAACCATCTTTTTTCCAGCTTAATCCACTATATGAAAAAGTATCATCAACACTTAATGATCCAGTTGAAAGCCCAATTGCTCCTGTTATTGGCTTAAATGTTGAACCCGGACAATAAGTTTGCAAAAATCTTGCAAGCATAGGTTTTGCCTCATTATCTCTTATAGAATTCCATTCATCTGTTGTCATTCCTAATACAAATTTATTTGGATCATATGATGGTGTACTAACAAGTGCTAAAAGTGCTCCTGTATGTGGCTCCATTACAACAAAAAAGCCTTCATCATTTTTTAATTCATTATATAATTTTGTTTGCATATTTGCATCAATTGTTAATTTTATTTCTTCACCATTTTGTACTTCAATTTTAGCAATTTCTGCTTTTCTATTTTCTTCAGAATCTTCAATATATAATTCTAAACCATCACTTCCCTTAAGTCTTTCTTCATATTGTTTTTCTAATCCAGCTTTTCCAATTAAACTAGTATTTGTATATCCTTTACCTTTATTATTTTCTAAATCTTCAGCAGTTACTGTTTGAACATACCCAACTAAATGTGCAGCAGCTTCTCCAAGTGGATATATTCTAGCATTATCTGTTGTTATTTTTACTCCAGGAATTTTAAGCAAATTTTCTTTTAATTCAGTCTCATTTGTAGATACACTTTTAATAGGAACAAATGAATCATCTTTTACCCATGATGCAGCTAAAGATTTATTAATCGCTTCTGACGTTGTTCCCAATAAATTCGCAATTTGCTCTATTCCACTTTCTTTATTTTCTCCAAGTTTGCCAGGAACAATTCCTATTGAAGAAACTTTACCTTCACCTGCTAACATAGTTCCATTTTTATCTAAAATTGAACCTCTTTTAGCTGATATCGTTTTTACCCTTACTTTATCTGTACTTGATAATTGTGGGAATATAAGGCTATGGCTCCATTCTACTAAATATCCATTTTCTTTGTCTTTTGCAAGTCTTACTGTATTTGTAAAATCAATATTTCCGGCACTAGTTTCCATTGTTTCTTTATATGATATTTTTTGTACCCCATTATCTTCTTTTTCGATATTTGTAATTTCTACTTTAAGATTTGCCATATCTATTCCTTCATAGATATTTTTATTTCTTGCAATAAAATCTTCTTGTGATATTTGTGATTTTGAGTTTTCTGTTATCATATTATACATTTCGTCATATTTCTTTTCATTTATACATGATATATATTTTTGCCATATATCTTCTGGGTTCACTTTTTGCCTATTTAATACAAAAATTGTCCCTCCTATTATAGCTCCAACTATAACTATTGCTATAATTATACCTATTACAACTTTTTTATTCATATGTTTCTCCTTTCAAAAAAACTTTCACTATAATAAAATTTATATGAGTAAATTATATATTAAATCCATTTTTATTTCAAGTTTTCAAAAATTATCTTTTAGTTTTATCTTATCTTCTAAATGTAATTTACCAGCTCTTGTAATAGAATTATAACCATATTTTTGTTTCAATTCATCTACAACTTTATCAATTTTCTCCTGTTTATTATTATCACTTGAACTAAATAAAGACAATTGCAACTCATCTTTTTCAATTAAATTATCTACTCTCATACCAATAAGCCTTATTTGTGAACCGTGTACATACATCTCATGTAGTAAATCTTTTGCTAACAAATAAATATCTTTAGTATTTGAAGTGGCTTGTGGAAGTTTTCTTTGATGTGATTTATCTTCAAAATCTTTTGTTCTTAACTGAACATTAACTACATTTGCTAATAAATCATATCTTCTCAATCTAAAAGTAACTTGTTCTGTTAAAGTAAGTAAAACTTCTTCCAATTTATTTATTTCTGAAATATCTGCAGAAAGTGTAGTTGAATTTCCAATTCCTTTTGGCTTTTCAAATTTATATTGTACTTCTGAATTATCTATACCATTTGCATATTCCCACATCATAAGTCCATGTTTACCAAATTTTTTTATAATAAGCTGTTTATCAGCTTTTGCCAATTGTCCTATTGTTTTTATTCTCATATTATATAATTTAGGAATTGTTTTTCTTCCCAACATAAATAATTCAGATATCGGCAACACCCACATCTTTGTAGGAATTTCTTCTTCAAATAAAGTGTGTACTCTATCAGGTTTTGTAAAATCTGATGCCATTTTGGCTAATAATTTATTATGTGCAACACCTACATTTACTGTAAAACCTAATTCTTCTTTTACTCTTTTATTGATTTCATATGCTTTATCTAATAATTTTGCTCCCATTAAACAATCTGTCATATCCATAAAACATTCATCAATACTGAATCTTTCAATTTTATCAGTATAATGTAATAATAAGTTATATAATTTATTTGATGATTCTTTATAAAGTTTATAATTCATTGGATATACTCTTAAACCAGGACATTTTGTTCTTGCTTGATATAATGTTTCTCCTGTTGATATTCCAAACATCTTGGCTCTTTGGCTTTTAGCTAATACAATTCCAGATCTCCTGTTTTCATCTCCTCCAATTACTGCTGCCATTTCTCGTATATCCACTTTACTTCCATGTTTTAACATATCTATTGCAGTCCAACTTAAAAATGCATTATTTACATCTACATGTAATATTTGTCTCTCCATATTATCACCATTTGCATTATATAACATTTTTTGCATTTTGTCAAACATTTGTTTATTAAATTTTAAAATAATCAATTCAAAATTCTTTTAGCTTTTACAATATATCTTTGAGTATTAACTCTATATGGGTGACAAGTAATTAAAGTAATAATATCTTCTCCCTCAAGAATCAAAAGTTCACTTGTATCATCAGGGTCTACTAATTTAATATCATAAACCTCATAAGAAAGTTCTTCTTTAAAATTTTGAATATATATTTTATCCCCAACTACCAATTTATCAATATTTCTAAAAAGTACAGCTTTTCCATAACCTCTGTGAGCAGCAATAACACTATTTGTATTTGCTCCTCCTATTGGATATGATGTCTCTGTAAGGTGAACTGCACCTTTTTTCATATTCACAGAATTAGCTCCAAGCAATATAGGTAATTCAACATTCATTTTAGGAATGCGAATATATCCTATAATATTATCATTTATACCATATTCACTTAAATCAATTGTAGGCTGTTCATATGAAAATGGATCAACCAAATTTTCTTGTTTATTTTCATATAATTCTTGATTTCTATTTTGTAGCTCTTGATATAATTTATCAAAAGTGCTCACATTCTCATCTGCAGAAATTTTTACAACAAACTCTTCCTTTTTTTCTTGCACATCTTGTTCATAAATATAATTGCTAACAGATGGATAACAAAACAAAAATATTCCAAAAATTATAAATAATATTGCAATAATAATTATAACAACTAATTTTTTATTCATGTTTAATCTCTTTCCCTCCTCACAGCACAAACCGGGTTGATATGTAACCACGTTTTCAATGAAATTTAACATAGCCAAAATTGTAATTATTTTTCAACATTTTTCTTCTTTTTTATTTTATATATAATAAATAAAATTGATAATATAACTATAAATATTACAAGTCCAGCTCTAATTCCAATTAAATAATAATTTTTTTCTTTTTTCTCAAGTCCAACCTTATTACCATCACTTGCAGTATTAGCCTCATATTCCACAAACTCTGTACTTTCTGCTTTAACTAGCAATCTATGTGAATTAACTCCATAAGGAGTGCAAGTTACAAGAGTTATATAATCATGATCTAATGTAACTTGTAATTCATCAATCTCATCTGGCAAAATAACCTTTGTTTCATAAATTTTGTATGTTAAAACTTGATCTAATACATGAATATAAAAAATATCCCCAATATCTAATTCATCAAGTCTTGTAAACAACTCTGCACTTGGCAAACCAGTATGGCCTGTTAAAACACTATGTGTAGAATTTCCACCAATTGGCAAAGAAGTTGACTGAATATGTCCTACACCTTTTTCTAATACATCTTCATTTGTACCATGATATATTGGTAAATAAACATCTATTTTAGGAATTTCAATATATGCCATTACACCATCTTCTGCAATATTTAGCACCTCTAAATAATTTTCTGGCAAAGCATATCCACTCCCCTCCACAAATGGATCATGAACAGGATCTCCAGACAAATTTTCATTATATATTTGTGCTTTTTGAAATTCTTCTTTTATCTGATTTTCATCAATATTAACAATTAATTCATCATACTTTCTAATAGCTTCTACATGATTTTTTTCAGCAAAATAATTACTAATATTAGGATATAAAAATATTATACTTCCACCTATTATAAAAATTATTGATATTATTAATAATATTTTTCCTTTTAAGTCCTCTTTTTGCATTTATTAACTCCTTTTTTCAGAATTGAAACACTACCTCTTTAAACAAGGATTATATCAATTTTGAGGCAGTCTTTATTAAAGAACTGCCCCAAAACTAAATTATGACTTATTTCTTTTTCATTGCAACAACTAATAAAGCTATACCTAATCCTACAAAAACTATACCACCTGCAACAAATACAACTGTACCAATTCCACCTGTTACTGGTAATGTAAATCCTTCACTATTTGGAAAACTTAAACTATATATACCTGTTGAACTATCTTCATCATCAAGAATTCCATTTACATCATCATCTGCAATTATAACTTCAACTGGATTTGAAGCAATATTATAACCTTCTGGTGCGACTGTTTCTTTTAAAGAATAAGTTCCAACATCTAATCCACCAATTCCTAATCTACCATTTCCATCAACTATTAAAGTTGTAGTAGCATCTTGGTCTCCCTCATTTGCTTGTAAATATACTCCATCAGCTACTTTTACAAAATATAATGCTTGACCTGATGTATCTAATAACTCAAATTCTGCTCCAGTTAATGGCTCGTGTGTTGATTTATCAAATTTAAAAACCTCTATACCATAAGTATATACTGTATTTGAATCAGTTTGTTCTTGATAACTTGAATCTTCATAAGGATTATTATTATACCTTAAATAAGCTACATTTTTATTTCCTGTTCCATTCATAACTGAATTTCTATTTAATTTTGCTTTATAAACTATTTTTACAGAATCATATGAACTTATATTTTCATAATTAAAAATAACCTCAAAACTATCCCTTATGATCCCTTTTCCTTGTTCTACAGTAGAAGGTTTTCCCTCTATTACTTCTTCTAAATCATAAGCACCACCTGGTAACTCTTCTTCTGAAGCCCCTTTTACACCATATATTGTGATTGAATCTTCAACTAAATTTAGACCATTTGCTAATTGATCCATAATCTCATAATTATTTGCTACGCTTCCTGGTAAATATCTTGGAACATCAGCAACTACTGTAAAAGTAATTTCATCTTTTGAACTATAATTATCTTTATCATTTGATGTATTTGTTACTGTTTTAACAATTTGTGGTTTAGAAGCTTTAACAGTAGCTGTTATATCTCTATTCAAATTCCACTCTTTGTTACCTTCTTCTCCAGTAAATTCTGGAGTTAAATTTACAACAACTGGTCTATAAACCATATAACCATTTTCAATAATTATTAAATATGTACCCATTGCACAATCTGTAAATTGTACTGAACTTTTCAAATTTTCATCTGTTACAGGGAATGTTGCATCACCTGTTGTTTCTTTATTTTGTGTTGTAGTAATTGTAATTTGTCCACCTTTTATTGCTGCTGTTAATGCGCTATAAAAGTTTTCTGCTTCTGTTGAATTACTTGTTATTTCATCATAAAATACTTTTGGATCTACATATTTATCATATCCGTTTGATGTTTGTGTTTTTAACCAAGCCTCTACTGAACTATCCCATTTATATGGAATATCTTTAGGTTGGTCTAAATCATAATCATAATCAACTGTTGTTAATTGATAAGCAGTTACCTCAACTCCTGCTTCAAGTCCAGAAACTGTTATAGTTCCTGTGTTTGTATCTTCTGTGATACTTGCATATGCATATGGATTAATTCCAACTTTTGATAAAACTAATACCATACATATCGCTAAAATTTTGTGAATTTTTTTCATTTTTTTACCTTTCCTTTCTTGTCAATTTGGTGCCGGTTCTCTTTTTTCCTTTTTCTCTCTGTTCCGCCTGGCTAGCCGGCTTGGGCCATTTTGTCAATTTGGTGCCGGTTCTCTTTTTGCCATTTTTTATAAATTTTAAACTTTAATAACTTAATTTTTAGTTTTATTTTTTATTATTTTTTCTGTAATTTTCTTCTTTAGAATAACTCTCTTAGAAGTTATAAATAATAATAGTCCTATTGTAATAACTACAATTCCTATAATATTAAATATACCTGTTCCATAATCTCCACTAACTGGGAAATCGAAATACTCTCTATTTGGAAGTAAATATCCTCCATTTTCTGCATTTACTAATGCAGGTGGATTGCCTATAGCTGTAATATTTGTAGTAATAATACTATTTTCAACTTGGTCAGGCTCTAAGTTAGATTCAAACTCGATTTTCCATTGACCTTCTGGTATCATTCTTCCATCAGAAGCTTTAGTTTCAACTAATCTGTATTCTGAAACAATTGGCAAATCTTCAAGTTTTACAAGACCTGTTTCTGATGAAATATATGTATTAACTAATTCCCATTCTGAACTTACATTATCTTTATCTATAAGTTCATCTTTAGTTGTAGAATCTTCATTAACTAATTTGTATAATGCGAACTCTGTTCCACTTAAAGTTAAATCATGATTTTCTTCCGCAACTTTTGTTATATACAAATCTCCTGTTCTAATTTGGTAATAATATGTTACTTCAGTATCTTGTTCTATTGTTCCTTCCGTATTTTCTGGAACTTCTACTAATTCATAAATACTATAATCAATTAAATCTCCTGAAACTTGTGAAGTAGAATATTGTTCTCCTTTTTTCAAGTTCTCTGTAATTTCATCTTGAACTGTTTCTCCTGTAGTAGAATCTTTTAATGGAACTTGCTTGTTTGTTCCAGCCAAATAGTGATGAACTGTTAATGTATAAGTCTTTTCTTTATAGTAGTAATTTACTATTTGCTTTTCTCCTGACTTATATTCTCCTTTGTAATTTGTAGGAATATATGTATCATTTAAAAATGTTTCTAATGCTTGTTCTATTGTTTGGCCTGAGCTTGAATTATAATATCCAAGTTCAGTCAAAGCTTCTTCTAAAGTTAAATACCCTGTTTTACTTAAAATTTCTTCTTCAGTTTCTCCATAATAATCTTTATTACTTATTATTATATATTCAAGATCAGTTTTTGGTAAACTTGTATATTCTGTTCCATTTTCTCCTGAAAGGAACTCAGTTTCTGCTACTTTTTGAGTTGTCTCACCATTTTCCTCTGTCCATAAAAAGTGATTTATTTCTACATTAGAAATTGTATTACTAAATTCCACAACTATATGTATATCTTCTGTAACATTCTCAAAAATTGGAATTACTGCTGTGCCATCAGCATTTAATGTGTAATTATTTGTTTCAACATCATTTATTTTTACATAAGATATTACATAATTTGCATCTGGTGTTATTTTTATTTCTTTTGTTGAATTTTTTCCATATTCTACACTTTCTACAAAACGCCATCCATCTTTTGAATATGTAATTCCATCTATCATTATATCAACTTCGCCATCAATATCTCCACCAGCAACTTCATTACTTCCTTCTAAATGTTTCTTTACTTCTGTTGTAATTTTTAAATTTTTAACTTTATTCTCAACTTCTAGTCTTTGTGCTTCTGGAACTTCTGCACCTGAGGCACCTTCTGAAATTATAAAACTATCTGAATTTCCTGTACCTTCTAGTGTTGCTAAATTTTCTATTTCCACAACATCTCTTTCCTCTTCCTCCTCAAGTATAAAATTTGTTGCATGCATCAATTTTTTATTAAAATATCCACCAGAAATTAAATTTCCATTTACAGTCTCCGTTACTGTTGTAACACCTTCATAGCCTTCTCCATACATTCTACTTGAATATATAACTTTGCCCTCACTGTCAAGTTTTATTATATAACCATCTGAAGTATAATCTCCTAATACTTCTGTGAATTCATCAATACCTTCACCTGTCATGCCAGCTGGAGTATAGTACCATCCTCCAAATAATATTCCTCCATCAGAAGTTTGTTTAATACTAGAAACATATTCATCATTCTCACCAGATAATGTATATATTACACTATCTGTTACACTATCTCCATTTATAGTTAATTTACGTACTTGTGCTTCAATCTGCTTTCCACTTACTCCATAATTTACACCAGCTATTACATTTCCATCTAAAGTAGTATCTACACTTGTTACTGAATTATTCATACTTGATACAGAATAATTTTTATACCATTTATATGTACCATCTAATCCATACCCAATTACTAATCCACTTTGATATGTTGTACTTCCATTATATGTACGTGAAGTTGCTTCTGTTGTTGCATAGACTTGTCCAATTGAATTTACAGCAACAGCTAAACCATCTATATATTCAGTAACATCAACAGCTTTTACATTATATAAGCTACTTATTCTTTGGCTCCATTGGTATTTACCAGTATTACTATATGAAGCTATAAAACCATCTATATTACCACGATTTCCAAAAGAATCTTTAATCTCTCCAGCAGCACCAGTTTCATAAAAATTAAATGTAGTACTAAAATAATTTCCAGTTATAACAAAATTATTTTCACTTGTTTCAATTACTGAATCTATCTCATCATCTAAAGTTCCACCAAATCTAACTCCCCATTCATAATTGCCAGATTTATCTAATTTTAAAATAATTGCATCTTTATTTGCCAAATTTGTTTCAGTATCAGATTTTGAAAGTTCAGCAATTTCTGCACCATCATATTTTACAATTCTACTTTCTGTATATCCAACAGCTATATAGCCTCCATCAGAAGTTTGAATAATTTTATTTAAATCATCTTCATCTTCTCCACCAAATGTTTTAGACCATGCAAAATCTCCCTCTAAATCGTAAGCAGCTATTACTCCATCTCTATTTCCTTGAGAAACTTTATCAACAATTCCATCTTTATTTAAGTCAATTCCATTTGTAGCACCTGGAACAATATCAGATGTATATTCTGAGAAACCACCAACTGCAATAACTCCTCCATCTTGTGTGCCTTCTACAGAATTAATGTAATCCCAGCCTTGTCCAGATAAAGAATTTGCCCAGTCAAATGTAGCAGCTTGTGAAGTTCCTATACCAAAATAATATGTTCTTTTTGTTTCATCTTCTGGGAATATATATCTATCATCTGTATAAACTTCAATAGCTTTATATAGGCCTTCTGGCAAATTTGCTTTTATTAATCCATTTTCATCAGTTGTCACAAGATATTCATTTGTTGTTTCATCTAATTCTCCTACAATATTTCCATCAGTACCTGTAACATAATTTCCTTTTAAATCTGTAATTTTAAATTTAGTTCCAGGAACAGGAATTTTTGCATTAGTAATTCCATCTGTAGTATATTTGAATAATGTAAAAATTTGCCCATTTTCAATTCCAACTTCTATAATTGGATATTCACTATCTGGATTTGAAATATTTAAGTCTTGAGAACTTTCTCCACTAGTTTCATCAACTATATTTCTTATTAAATCTCCACCTTCAAGTATTTCAATTTTCAATGTACCATTTTCTCTAAATGCTCTAAATTTTAAAGCAGTTTTATTTAAAGCATATCCCTCTGGTGAATATATTTCAACAAGAGTATATTCACCAGTTATATATTTTCCTTCTACATATTCATATAAACCATCTATTGTAAGAACTCCATTTTCATCTGTTGTGTAAATTTTACCATCTTCTTTTATTCCTTCACCATAAATTTTAAATTGAGCTCTTTGTAAAACTTTATCTGTTCCATCTATTTCTTTTTCATCTTTTGCATATTTGGTTATCTTAAATCCATATGTAGGTATTTTCTCATTTTGCAAGTCTAAACTAATTGTAGGTATTTCATCATTTATAATTATCTCTTTATTTTTTGTTGAGCCATTATCTATATATTCTAATTCAAAATTTCCATTATTATTTGTTATTTTAAATTGTAAAGGAGTTTGTGGAATATAATAATCTGTTGCTTTTACTTCATTTAATACATATATTTCTCCTAAATACAATCCAGATATATTAACTTTTCCCTCTTTATCTGTTGTTAAAATTTCTTCATCTTTACCTTTACCTGTAATTGTAAATTTAACATTTTGCATTGGAAGATTTGTATCCATATCTACTTTAGAAATAGCAAGTTTAGCTTTTACTTCATCTTGAATTTTAAATTGTATTTTATAATCTTGTTGAACTTCTGCATTTGGAGGTATAGCATTACCATCCATAATTGATGAATATCTTGCTTTTTCTATTGGATTTCCATCTTGGTCCACAAATAGTAAATACAAACTTTCTGTTCCATCTTCATTTATTTCTGTATATGTATAGAAATTTATTTCTTCTTCATTTAAAACATAATCATCTGTTGTTCTTATTTCTTTTAATGTATAATATCTTTCTGCATATAAACCTGGCATTACAATAACACCATCTTGGTTTGTTGTTTTAATTGTACTTGTTTCAGCACCTTTTTCTGTTAATGCAAATGTAACTCCTGGTAAAACTTTTTGTGTATCTTCTTGATATTTTATAATTTCTAAATCATATTGTTTTGCAATCATAAAACCTAATTTTGCAGAACCTGTTGAAGCATAATATAAACCTTCATCTGTTCCTAATGCAAAATAAATTGCATGTTCTGAATATGTTACTTCATTATAATCTATACCTTGAGGAATTGAAATTTCATATTCAAATTCAATAGTTTCACCTGGACGTAATACATAAGAATTGTCTATTACTATTATATATGTTTTAATTTTTGACCAATCTTCAACATTTTCTGCTAATACCCAATTATTTGTAGGCTCATTTATATCATTTGTAGGCCTTTCATTAACAGAATAATATATTGTTGAATAATCAGAAATTCCATTTGTTACTGGTTTTATTCCACCTGTAGACATATATGTTGTAAATGTTGACTCTAAGTCATTTTCACTAAGTATATATCTATTTCCCTCAAATGGAACTACACCTTGAATTTTAATATCTTGTATATTATAACTATAATTATTTGTTGCTGAAACTGTTATATCTGCGGTTCTCTGCTGTTTATCTGTTTTTGCAACTCTTGGTGCAATTGTAACACCATCAATTTCTCCATAATTTGTTGCAGTTTGTGTAGTACTTAAACTTGAACCCGGATCTAATGTTAATGAACATGTTCTATAATTTACATTTTCATTAATATTCATATCTCCATCAATGTCATAAGCATCTGCTTTTGGATAATAGTAATCTGAAGCAATCTCATTTATTGCATATAATTCAACTGTTTCTGTTTTCTTCGGGATCCTTGGGTCAGGTGTTAAGTCACAATCTACTATAATTGAAAATGTAGCATTTTCTGTATTTTCTGTTAATATTTTTATAAAATAACTTCCATTTTCTTCGTATAAATCATATGCTGTAACCTTTACTTTTTCATTATTTGTTGTTACATTATTAATTTCTGCTAAAATTATATCTGATGGCAATTTTACTAAAAATGTACCATTTTTCCAATTTTGTTCATTATAACCAGTTGTTATTGTTTTAATTGTAATTTCTTGATGTTCAGCAGTTATTTGTGTTGATATTGTATCTTCTTTTATTGAAATTTCAGCAATTGATGTTGGAGCCTCATATAAAGCATTTTCTGAAATTGAATCTTTATACCAATAAGTAGTTTCATCTGTTTCATTTTCTTTATGGTTAATCATATAACCATCTAAATAGCTGTATATATAAACTAATTCGTTAAATTCTTCTCTTGTGAAATTTTGAGTTACATATTCATCATCTAATTCTTTAACATTATATACATATAAATAATTTGCAGAATTTGTACCACTTGTTTCAATTCTTATATGTTTAACTTTATTTTCATAAATATAAGGATTTGAAGAATTGTATGAATTCCAGTTACTTTGTGTAAAAGTCTCAATTAAAGCATCTGTTTCTGCATCATACACTTTTATCCATCCATCTTCTCCAAGTGTTGAAGTTGCACCACTAAAATAAATTCCTTTATTTGCTGTTAGGTCATCCATTGAAATTGTTTCACCACTAGTATTTAGAAAATTATCTGTTTTTCCTGGAGTTTCTTCTAATATAATTCCATCTGTCATACCATTTGTTCCTGTATATGTTTCCCATTGAACAATATATGTATCATTTTTTTCTTCTAAAGAAATTCCATTATAAATATTTAAAGGCTTTTCTTTTGAAACAACATAATCATAATAAGGTGATCCCATATATGATCCAACATATATATCAAAATCTGGCGAATATACTTCTCCACCTTTCTTTTCCCATGTAGTTACTACAATTCCTTTATATGTATTAGATATATAAGGATTTACAAAACCATCTTCAGTATTTGGATTATTAAATCCTTTATTATATGCTTGTACAGGTACTGCTAATTCAAAATTCGCTACATCTTCTCCCATTTCTATATATGCTTCTTTTGGATAAATTACTGTAAAATCAAACTTATTATATTTTGTAGATGAACTTGATGAACTATAACCATTTGATGTTACAATACCATTTTCATTCAAAACTGCTTCTCTTTGTGCTGTAAAATTTCCAGTTTGTTCATCATATGTATATTGTACATTTGTTCCTGCAATTTTTACAGATAAAGGTTTATATCCATTTAATTCTGGAATTGTTCCTTGTATATAAGAACCAGCCATTATTAATTGATTTTGATTTTCTGTTACAGTAATTGTAAAATCTAGTTCTAATCCTTCTTGCCCAAGCAAACTATTCATATCTTGCATATCTTGTGTTTGAGCTTTTGGAGTAATTTCTGAATTTAGTGTACCATACCAATCTATAATAAAAGGTACATCTTTTGAAAAGCTTTTTTCATTACCATCTTGGTCTACATATATACCAGAAAATGTAATTGAGTTTTCCTTACTAAATTTATTAGTATCATTACCTATTGCTGCTGTTCTCGATGAACTTGAAGAATAATTTCCAGAACGTACCGAACCAGATAATAATTTTTGAATTCCTACATTATTTGGTGTACTATTTAAAATTATTTCTTTTGTGTTTGAAGATATATAATTTTCTGCTATTTCATTATCTTTTACAATTGACGTATTAAAATAAAAGTTATCTGAATTTATTGTAATTTTACCTTCTTTTAAATATCCAACTTCACTTACTTTTAATTCCATCCAAAGTGTTGCTTCTTTTCCAACTTCATTACATGTACCTCTTATTTTCTCTGTAATCCCATCTCCATCTCTATCTTGCAAGAAAAAAGCATCAAATTTTATAGCTCCTATTTCTGAACCATCATCACCAGTGACATTTTCATCACCTGTTATTACTTCATCATATGCAAAACTTCTCGATATTTCTGGTGCTAAGTTCTTTGTTTGTACTTTATTTTTTATGAGTATTATTCCAGTTGCTGCTATTATACTAATTATTAGTATTAGTACGATTATTTTTAAGAGTTTCTGCTTTTTCAATTTTAGTTTCCCTCCCTCTTTTCTATTTTTATTTTTTCTTAATTTCTACTTTTATATTAAATTTCTACTACTGATTGATTCGTAGCAGATATACCGTGTTTTAGGTTGTTTATTTAACATAAAGCGCTGCACGAGAACCAAAGTCATTGTAGCCATAGTTGATAGTAGGATTGTAATCAATGCGGGCATCTGCTGGAGTTCCAATGCTACTGTAGTTACTTCCGCGGCGGCTCCTTCCACCGGGAGATCCGACCTCTAAGGTCCATTCTCTTGCATTTCCTGCCATATCATATATGTTATTTACTTTTGTATATTCAGCACTTCCTGTTGGGATTATAGTTGATGTGTCTTTTAGTACTTTTTCACCGTTTGTTTTTATATACTCAAATGTTGTATTATCGCAATTTCCCCAGTCACTTGAATAATCTCCTACCTCTCTATATGTTATTGTTACTCCTCCTGTAGTTTTTGCTCCTACATCCACAAACCATTCCAATGTTGCATCCCATAATGATCCCCATATCATTGATGTTTCTACATTTTCATTTTCTCCTTTTAATCCTTTACATTTTTTATAACTTGTATACCAAGTTTGACCATTTATACGGGTTTGCATTTTTCTTATCACTGCTGTATCAGATGATGTTAAGCCTGTTTCATATCTCCCTATATAAAATCCTCCATATTTTTTTATACTTTTTATCATTTCATAATAATTTTCTTCCATTTCTTCTGATAACATTTCATATCTTGCTTCTTCATTTGAATATCTATGTAGTTGAGAATCTATATCATACTTTGTTAAATCTCCTGTAACATCTGGTTCTCTATAACCAGTAATTGACTTTATTTTTATTTTTCCATCTATTTCTTCCCAATTATTTGGTGTTCTTCCTGAACTTGAATAACTATATAACTTACCCCATAACTTGCCATTTTCATCTACCCCATATATTTCATCTATGTATTCTATTGGTACCCATACATATTGGTTTACTGTTTTCTGCAATTCAAATATTTTCGCTTCTACTTCTTCACCTGCTTGTGGTTCTACTTGAGTTTCACTTTTTCCTGTATTTTTCTCTTCTAATTCATTCAATTTCTCTACATTATTTTCTTCTATATTACTTTCTTCTGCTTCTTTTATCTGTATTTCATTATCTGTCTCTACATTACTTGGTTCTATTTCATTTACTTGCTTTTCATTACTTGCTACTAAGTCTCTCTCTTCTCCTTCTTTTTCTTGAATCACATTATTTTCTGTTATTTCATTTATATTTTCTACTTCATTTTTTTGTATATTTCCATAATTTCCTATTTGTTCTGTTGACTCTTCTCCATTTTCTTCATTTATTATCTCTTTTTCAACTTCTTCTGTTTCTTCAATTACTCCTTCTTTTGATTCTTCTGTACTGTTTTCATCGTTTATCTCTTCTTGTTCTGCATTTTCATCTTGTATTTCAGCCTGTACTTCTGTTTGAGTCTCAATTGTTTCTTCTGCCAAAACCTGGTTCCAATCTATATCTCCCTCATATATTACAAATCCTCCACTTACTGTTGTCTCTCCTTCTATTTGTGACGCTGAATATCCCTTTGGTACTGGCACTTTTATTGGGCTTCCATCTTCTCCTATTTCACTACTTTCTACCCATACCACATGTTCATTCATCTCTTCTTCTTCTGCCATTACATTTTTTTCTTCTCCTCCTATCACTGTTGTTATTACTTCTACTGCTGTTATTGTGGTTATTGCTACAATTACAAGAATTACTGTTATCATTGTTGCACTTAAATTTAATCTTATTACTATTGGTTCATTTGATTTCCTTTTCATTTTTCTCTTTTTCTTTTCTTCTTTTTTACTCATTTGTGTCTCCTTTCCTAGTTTTTACCATTTCTATATACGACAAAAAGGCTTTGCGTATTGTATTAATTGCATAATACATCCAAAGCCTTTTTATTATTTTCACTTAATAAAGCACTATTTCTACTGCTTTTAAATCTATATATTTTATTTTTTCTAACTATACCGGTGTGTACAGCCCCAAGTCTTTCAGGTTTCATCTTTTTGTTCTCCTTTTCTTTTTCTTTTGATATTCTTTTGCCTTTTTAGACATTTTTCTACTACTACAATTATACACATTATTTATATTTTCGTCAACTACTTTTTTTTGCCAATTTGGTGCCGGTTCTCTTTTTGCTTTTTTAGCTCCCGGCTCGCTTGGCTAGCTGGTTTGCGCCATTTTGTTAATTTGGTGTCGGTTCTCTTTTTGCCATTTTCTCATAATAAAAGAACTGCCCCTAAAAATAGGAACAGCTCTACACCATATTTTATATCATTTGCCTTTTTGCTTCCTCTATATCTTCCCTCTTCGCATTTGTAAATTTCATTATTGTATTTTCATCTTGATTCAACTTAAGCATATTTTTAACAATTTCTATAATTGTTTCTTTCTTTCCTACTCTTACGCCCTCTCTTTTTCCTTCTTGCAGTCCTTCCTTTTTCCCTTCTTGCAATCCTTCTCTTTTCCCTTCTTGCAATCCTTCTCTTCTTCCCTCTTTTCTTCCTATAATAATTCCTGCTTCTGTAAGTTTTTTCTCTTTTTTCCTCTCATTTCTCTTAATTCTCTCAATCCACTCTTCATCCATATTTTTTTCCTCCTTCTCTAACATCCTAGATATTAGCTCTAGTACTAGTATTTTCACTTCTCCTAGCAACTCATCTAAAATATATTCAACTATTTTTGCTATCCATATCAATCTTTCTTCATCTGCTAATTTTATTAATTCTAGTAGTATATCTATGACCTCTTCTTTTGTCTTACATTTTTCTATTAGCATCATACTAGACATTTTAGTATTTTTCTCTATTAATTCTTCTTT
>CALXQP010000018.1 GCA_944390695.1 uncultured Clostridia bacterium | reverse complement strand
TTTTTTTATAATATCCTTTATGTTATCTTTAACATTAAACGTTGCCTTAGCAGCAGTTCTATATAAGAACTGGATTGATAAGCAACTACATAAATAATAAAAGCTCACATCTGTAAAATTTGACGATTTAGATGTGAGTTTTTTCTATCTATATTGGCAAAACCACGTTTGTGGATTTGTCATTTCCTATATTTATTATACACAGATTATACGAAAAAGTCAAATAAAATTTATCCTATTTTCTAAAAAATAAAATTTTTGTCATTTATATTATAAAGTAGCTCCTTTTGTTGCGACAAAAAAACACCATCATTTTCAGAAAGATATATATATCTATCTGTTTGATGGCATTTGAACAGAAACGTCATTGGTGCGCCCGGAGGGATTCGAACCCCCGATCTCAAAGTTCGTAGCCTTGCATTCTATCCAACTAAACTACGAGCGCAAATATCATATTATTTATTATACTGTGATTTCATTGATTTTTCAAGTGTTATTCGAAATTTTTATAAAATTTTTGAAAAATTGTTGCAATTTCTTGAGAATTATGTTAATATAAAACCACAAATTTAAATCAATCAAATTTTTTATTCTTAATATTGATTCTAAATTATTCCAAACAATTTATTTTTAGAAAGAAGGCAAATTATATATGAATTTAAGTGATTTCAATCTTAAAAATCTAGGGAAAGAGTTACTAGAGAACAATGTTTTATCTAATTTTGTAAGTAATTTTATAAATGAACTAAAAAATTATCTAGACGAAAATAAAAACACAAATATTATAAATAATCAAGAAAATAAATATGCAGATTATTGGACATATGAAAATATTATGGAAGATGGTGTGGCAGCCACAATTGGATTATCGAGAAGTGGAGCTGAAATGACTTATCATAAAGAATTAAATAAAGCAATTGAAGAGAGTATTTTAGAATTATCAGAACAAGAAGGAACTTTATATAGAAAAAAATATCCTCCTAATGGTTCTATGACTGGAGAACAATTTTACAATGTAAATAAATTTGAAAATGGAAAGATTACAAATATTACTATACCAAAAAGTAAAATTCCAGAGGCTTTTGAAAGTGAAGATATAATTTTTCAGCAAGATAAAAAAGGGAATATAAAAGTTAGAGCTGATTTAAGAGAAAATATAGTAAATTTAGCAAGTGAAAAAGTAAAACATTTAAGAGAAATTGAAGAAAAAAGAAATAATGAATTTAAAAAAGAAGGACATATCTATAAAGCTTTTGAACTTGATGGCTGCATATTTTTAAAAGATCTCACTGAAGGAAGTAAAACTACTATAGAAGATATTGATTTTACAGCATCTAGTTTTGAAGGTGAGGGAAAATATCAAGTAATTAATGGCAAATATGAAAAAATAAGTGATTAATTAAAATTTAAATGGTTGATATATTTTAATAATTTGTGTTATACTTTTTATATAGATAATAAGAAAGCATAACTTTTCTATCATATAAAAAATAGGAGAACAGATTATGAAAGAAAAAATAAAATTAATTGAAGAAATATTATATAATATCTTAATAGGTTATTGGTCATTATTTTCTTTTTTACTTACATATGCTTTTATTGTAGATGATGATGATGGAGTTGGAACATATTTGGCAGTAGCAACAATTGTTACATATTTGTTTTTGTTAATTCCTAATAATATCATTTTCTTAAAAAATAGAAATAAAAAAGAAAAAATATTTATAATTATTGGATTAATAGCAGGAATTATATTATCCATATTTTTTCATGGTATTCAAAGAACGCTTAATCCATTAGGAATATTATTTTTGATATTACTAAATATTTTATTTTTGTGTTTAAATAAAAAATCAGAAATATTGTATATTTTTCTATTATTAATATTGAATTTAGTACTAATATATATGATAATATGAGGATTTCTGTTTTGAAAATCCTCATATTTAAGATAATTTTATTTTTGAA
Source organism: uncultured Clostridia bacterium (assembly GCA_944390695.1). GTDB lineage: Bacteria > Bacillota > Clostridia > TANB77 > CAG-508 > CAG-269. Next base: position 12,850 of record CALXQP010000018.1, on the reverse strand, counting down.
TTTTATATTGCTTATGCACAAGAAATAGAACTTTTTTAAAATAGATGAATATAATTATTTGTGCTTTAAAATAGTATAAATATATATAAAAAGCATTCTATTGCTCTGTAACCATCACAGGAAGAATTTCGTATTTAATATCAAAAAAGCGAAATTCATCTAAAGTATTATCTTCTAAACAAGCTAAATAGATATCTAATTGGTCTAAAGATTCACAAGCTGTAATAATTGCTGGATGTAAATTATAATTTGTAAATAATTCACTTGCTAAACATAATGCTTTAAATTTAGTTGTATGTTCTTTTTTTATCATTAAATTATAAGCTTCTCTAAAACGCGCAATAGCAGAGAATTTATAATATTTTATTGGTTTAGTATATAATTTTTCTATTACATCAGAAATTGATTTATAATTATTATGTTTGTCATTTTGTAGGATATTTTTTATTTTTTCTATAGTATAAGGTAAAATAATTTTACCTTGTAAGTCTGATATTATTAGAGTATTTTCAATAAAAGATGAATTTAGCTCATCACTAGAAATAGTACTATTATCTGATTTGATAATTTGTTCTTCAGCAATTTCATTTGAGTATTCTTTTAAAAGTTCTGGTATATTAATTATTGAAATTTCATGTATGAATTTTTCAATAGAAGAAGTATTTTCATAAATAGAGTTTAGTGCTTCACTAAATTGATTATTATAATTTTCAATTTCAATATTAATAGAATTATCATAGTTGTGAGTTTTCATGTTTTCTGATAATGTATTAAGAGTTATCAATAAATCTTGTAATTGTTTAATATTATAATTGGATTTTGATAACATAGTGACAGTTGTATTTATATAATAAAAAAATTTACTATCTAAATTTGAATTCATGTTTATTTCTACATTTCCCATGTAAGTTTTCATAAAAGTCAACAATTGACGATTCAGATTTTTCTGAATTGATAATGTAGCATTTAATGAATTTTTATCTAAATTTAACATTTTTTCTCTGTTGTTTGCATCTGAAAAACTAATCATTTGTAACCTCCGTAATATATAAAGAATTATAACATGTCCTTTTAAAAAAGTAAATGAAAAATTAAAAATTAGCTATTTTTTTGAAAGCATTTCCCAAGCTTCTGAAACCTTAAGCTCACTCCAAAATCCCTGCGTTTGATTGGAGTAAAAAAATAGAAAATGTTATCTAAACAGTTGAGGGATGTTCACGGAAAATCCTGAAATATATTACTCCTCCATGGCTGAACCATGCCAGGGTCTTCGTACCAGGCTCAGCCTTTGTCGAAGTAATATATTTCAGGATTTGGCCTGAGTGAAAGAGGCGCAGCTGTTTAGATTACATTTTCTTTTTTTACGTAATGAGCAGCAGGGATTTTGGAGTGAGCTTAAGGTTTCAGAAGCTTGGGAAATGATCTCAAAAAATACTTAAATTTTAAGATAAAATTAGTTTAAGAAAAAAGTAAAAAAAAGTTGAAAAAAAAAATATTATATGTTATATTGAAGATGTAATTTTGAGAATGATGTGGGGGGAATGAGATTAAAAATGAAAAAATTCTTTTTAAATATAATATTTATTATTTATCTTATTATAGCAATATTTGTAACAGTATGTTTATTATCATACAATGATTACAAAATTACAGTTTTCGGTAGTACATCACTTATTATAGTATCAGATAATAAAATGCAGCCAGATTACAATAAAGGAGATTTAGTTTTTGTAGAAAGTTCAGATGAAATTGAGGTTGGAGAAAAAATTTTCTATTACAATACATATAATGAACAAATAAAAGTAAATATAGGAACAGTTACTGAGATTACTGAAGAAAATAATTCAAAAATAATATATACAATAGATGATGGTGAACATTTAATATCAAGTGAATTTATGATAGGACCAGTTTCAACAGCAAGTTCAATACAAAAAGTTGGAACTGTTTTAGGAATATTAGAGTCAAAATGGGGATTTTTATTTTTAATAGTTTTACCAGCTCTTCTAGCATTTGTTAATCAAATAATGGTTGTAGTTGCTGGAATAAAAGAAGCTAGGAAAATAGAAAATGAAGAATAATATTAAGCGAAAAAATCAAAGAAAATTTTTATTATTAGTTTGTTTAATAATAATATTGTTACTTATATATGGAGCTGCACGAATTTATGCATTGTTTCATAGTGAATTAAGTGCCAAAATTCAATTTAAAAATGGTGCTTGGAATATTTTTGTAAATGAAACTGATATAACAAATGGAGCTGATATAAATTTTGTAATTGATAATGTAACAGTAGATGAAAATGAACATGTTAAACCAGGGAACATAGCTCCTCGGTTTAACTGGAAGCTTTAAAATAAGAATAGATCCTAAAGATACAGATGTATCTATAAAATATGAAGTTAGTTTACAACAAGAAGAATTGGATAATAGTAACTTAATAATAAAGTCTATAACTGAAACACAGCAGGGAAATGAATTAATAAAAATAGGTGATAATACTTATGCAGGAATTATTACATTAGAGCAAATAAAAGCAGGAAATATAAATGAAATTACAGTAGAAGTAGAATGGGTAGATAACGAAAATAACAATGAAAAAGATTTAGAATTGGGAACAAAATGGAATTTTGAATATCAAATACCAATAACTGTACATGTTTCTCAATATTTTGGAGAAGAGTTAAATGCTCATGCAGAAAATTAAAAATAATATTACAGGAGAAAAAATGACGAAACAAGATAAAGAAAAGCCACTAAGCATTATAATAGGACATATACTTGATGTATTATTATTTATAGTTTTTATTTTAATAATTATAGGTATATATTATATTGTACAAATTAAAGTGTTCCAAAATGATTATTCTAACCTGTTTGGATACACTTTTTTTGAAGTAGCAACTGGAAGTATGTCAGATACAATTGAAATAGGAGATGTAGTTATAGTAAAAATAACAAAAGAAGTAAATGAAAATGATATTATTGTTTATAAAGAAAAAGAAAATTTTATTACTCATAGATTAATAGAAAAAGACGGAGATAAATTAGTTGCAAAAGGAGATGCTAATAATAGTGAAGATAAGCCTATAACTGAAGAACAGATATTAGGTAAAGTTATTTATATTATTCCAAAACTAGGAACATGGAGAAAAATATTGTTAAATCCTGAAGTAATTGGACTTATTATAATATTATTATTTTTATTAGGAATTGTATTTCAAGTTTCGACAAAAACAGACAAAGAGCAAAATACGGAGGATAAGAAAAATGAATAAAAAAATTAGATTATTATATTTCAAATTAGTAATTCTTATATTGTGTTTTCTTATTTTCTTAAGAATAATTAATCTTGTGCTTTCAAAATATGAAAGTGAAGCAAAATCAACAGCTAATGTAGATATTGCTTTTTATCTATTACAAGAAGATTATAAAACAATGACATTAAATTTAGCATCAATTTTTCCACAAAATGATTCATATATATATACATTTTCAATAGGAAACCAAGATGGAAGTAAATCAGCAGAAATAGATTTAATATATGATTTAACAATTAGAACAACGACTAATTTGCCACTTAAATATGAAATAAAAAAAGTAACAGATACAGGGGAGATAGATGTTGTAGAAATTAATACAATAGAAGCTGATGAATATGGAACATATTTTAGAACAATTACAACAAATTCTGAAGAATTATATTATAAAACTCCAAAAACTAATATTTATAAATTGATTATAAATTTCCCAGAAAATTATAATACTACAAATTATCAAAATATAATAGAAGCACTAGAAATTATTGTAGATTCTCATCAAGTAATATCTTAAAAATGAAAAGGAGTAGTTTGAAAAAATTATCTCAAGGCTTTCATTCCTATATGTGCCTTTGAGCGAAGCGAGAAAGGAATGGAATTTAATATGAAAATAAGAAAAATATACAAAAGAAAGCAATTAACTATTATTTTACTTATTTTGCTTTGTTCTATATCATTTGTAATTATTTTTGGTAGATATGTTACAAATACTATAAATAATTTCTTTTTAAGAAGTAAAGAATTTTATTTTTATAGTGATAAACTTTCTGAAGAAAATTCAGTATACCAAGTAGATAATTGGTCTGGGGTAGATGATTATCTGATTACAATAAATATGAATAGTAGAGAAAATAATATAGAAGCAGCAACATATGATATAGGATATGACATATCATATACATATAGTGATAATGTGATTTGCAATGTAAGTAAAACCAAAGGAACAATATATGCTGACACAAATTCTGATTTTTTTAATATAATAATAACTCCAAATACTCAATTATCAACAGGAGATAAAGTTACAGTTGAAGTTGAAGTAAATTCAACAGCACCTTATAAAAAAACATTAAAAGGGAAATTTACACTAGTTGTAGGAGAAGAGAAACTTTCATATCAAATAACTGATAAAGCGAGAAATCCATATATGTTATTAAGTATGACTAATACATTAACATATTATAATGTAAGAGAAGCTTTTGGTTCATATAATATAGGTGATAAAATAGATATTGATACATATTTGAGTTTAACAGATGATGAAAAAAGGAAATGTTATTCAGCAATAGCTACAATTAGTTTTGACCCTAAAAAAGTGTTAGTTGATATTACAAATAGTACATATATAGATTCATATGATATACAAACAACAATAATAGATGGAAAAACTTATATAAATGGTTTTACGATAGAAATTGATGCAATTTCTAGTAAAGAAATAAGATTTTATAAAGTTGATGTAAATAAAGATTATACATATCCAAATAATGATAATAAATCTGTTGTTACTGTAAGTAGTCAATAAATTTATCAGAAAGGAAAAATAAGATGACAATTAATATAATGAATGAATATATTGAAATAACCAAAAAACAAATATCTACATATCTAAAGTTGGTATTTGAGGACAAGTATGATGAAAATATTAATAATATATATATTGAAAAATATATAAATTCCAGATATTACAATTTTTTTAGTGATAGTGAATCTACAACAATTAGAACAATAATATTAAATGAACTTAAAAAAACACAAGAATATGCTATTTCAAATAATTTTTATAATAAAGAAATTATTGAAAAAATACATGTTTTCTTCTGCTATGTTTTGTATTTTGATGATGTTGTATATTGTAAAGATATAAGAACTAAAATAGTAAAAATAGCTAAACTTAGAAAAAGAATTTTAAATAAAGAAGATGATTTATTTGAACAAAATTTATATAATGAAATGATAGAAGCAAATGAAAATAAAGAAAAATTATTGTCAAAATTTGATACAAAAGAATTTTTCTTAAAAATAACAAATTACAAACAAAAAAATAATATTTATAGGGTCAATTTAAAATATAATTTTAAATTTCCTATGGAATATAGTGAAATGGCAATAAATAAAGTTTTTAATACAGGAATTACAAGTGAAGATAAATTAACTATAGAGTATTATTTAATTGTTGTACAAGTAATAAAAGATATTATAAGACAAAATTTCAAAAAACAATATATAGTGGAATTTGCAGCATCTTTATTAATTAAAAGTAAAAAAATAAAAAGTATATTAAATTGTATAGATAATTCTGCTATTCAAGATAAAATTAGTTTAAAAATAAGATATGAAGATTTTTTACAAAATAAAGAACCTGTTTATGACCTTATGAGAGAAGGTTATAGATTTTGTGTAATATTAGATGATTCATTTGAAATTAATTATAAAAATATGGAAAATTTAAAGATGTTTAAATATGTAATTTTAGATAAAGAGTTACAAAATTATAATGAAATAATGCAATTAAATAATGAGATAAATAATGAAATAATTGAAATATAAGAAAGGAAAATATAGTGGAAACATTTTCAAGATTTTTATACCAATTTTTGAAACAATTTTTTTCAGGAGCTATAACAATAGTAAAAGGTATTGCTACAGGAATAGAGCAAACATTTAATTTTAAATCATATCAAGAAATAATAAATACATATAAAAATGATTTATCTGTGCCAGAATGGATATTAGTAGTTATTTCAATTTTATGTATAGTGATATTTGTTGGTTTAATAATAACACTAATTTATTTACTATTTAGAAAATATACAAAAATTAGAAAAAAGGCAATTGATCAAGAGGAATTATTAGAAGAAGTAGCCTCATTAAATAAGCAAGTTGAAACTTTAATGAAAGAAAAAGAAAATATTATGGCAATGAAAGTATCTCAACTAGGATTAAAACCGGGAGAATCATCAGAAGTTGACATTCAGGAAGAGGATGAAAATATTGATGATTCAGATATTAGATTTTCTAAATTACATGAAATAGATTTGCAATTTGAAAATTATCAACAAATAGATTATGAAAATTCATTTTCATTACCAGAATTATGTGATAATTTTAGAAATTTTGCTGCATCTAAATTGAAATTATATTATAAACCAGAAATGATAAGAGTATTTATTTCTGGACTTGCATCAACTAAATTAATAATATTACAAGGAATTTCAGGAACAGGAAAAACATCTCTTGCATATGCATGGGGAAAATTTATGAAACATGATTCATGTGTTGCATCTGTACAACCATCTTGGAGAGATAGAACAGATATGTTTGGATATTTTAATGAATTTACCAAAAAATTTAATGAAACAGAAATGTTAAAAGAAATGTATACAGCAGGATATGTTGATGAAGTTTATACAGTAATATTAGATGAGATGAATTTATCACGTGTTGAATATTATTTTGCAGAAATGCTTTCTATTTTGGAAATGCCTAATAGAGATGAATGGATTATAGAATTAGTACCAAATAGCTGGAAAACAGATCCTAAATATATTACTGGAGGAAAAATAAAAGTACCTTCAAATATGTGGTATATTGGAACAATAAATAATGATGATTCAACATTTGCAGTAACAGATAAGGTATATGATAGAGCTATGCCTATAGATATTAATGATAAAAGTGTGCCATTTGAACCAATTGATACAGAGGCACAAGGAATTAATTTTTCTTATTTAGATATTTTATTTAAAAATGCAATAAATAATAATCCAATATCTCAAGAAACTTTGGATAAAATTGAACAAATGGATAATTATGTTATTCAACATTTTAGAATTGCATTTGGAAACCGTATTGTTTCACATATGAAAAAATTTGTGCCTGTTTATGTGGCATGTGGTGGAGATGAGATAGCAGGAGTTGATTATTTTATAGCAAAAAAAATATTAAGGAAATTTGAACAATTAAATATGTCTTATATTAGAGATGAAATAGATCCATATATCCAATTTTTAAATACAACATTTGGAAAAAATAAAATGAATGAATGTATAGAATATTTATTAAGATTAAAGAAAATGTCATAACTAGTCATAAGTTAATTATATGAAAGGAGAAAAAATTGGAAGATTTAGAAATAATCAAATTATATGAAAATGCTAATAAAAATAAAATGAAAAAATTTATAGAATCTGCTGAATCTGATTTAAAAGTACAGATAGATAAAAAATGTATTACAAGTGATTCAGAATGGATGGACTTAACAGAAGAAGTAATTCCACATTTAGATAGTATTTTTAGGAAGCCTAATCGTTTTATTAAAAATGAGGAAGAAGTTGTTAAAATAGAACAAACAAGAAAAGTATCAGTTGAATCTATAAAACATTTATCAAAAAATACGAATTTTATACAAAAAATTGATGAACAAACAGGAGATGTAATTCCATCAAAATTATTAAATGTAAGAAAAGAAGAAAGTTATGATACATATGAAAATCGTTTAGCATATACATTAATACAAAATATGAAATTCTTTATAAATAAAAGAAAAACAATATTAGAAAAAGAAGCTCAAATAGAAAAGGAAAACAATAATAAAAATGAAGATAGTAAACAATTAGAATATAATGCTAAATCAAAATTAAATGATGAAGATATAGATATAAATGTTTCTATAAGTTCTAAATTAGACTCTCAAATAACGAATTCAAAAGAGAGAAATAATATTATATTAGAGAGAATTTCAGAAATAGAAAGACAAATGACAGATATAGAGTCAACAGATGTCTATAAAATATTGGATTCGTCTAATGTACTTTTGGTAAGAGAACCTATTAGAAAAACAAATGTAATCTTAAAAAATGTACATTTTCAATATGTAATGAAATTATGGGAATATTTAAAAGATTTTTTTGAAGAACAAAATAATATAGTAGAAGAATGTAAAGATTATATGGATAATGGAAAATTAAAAAATATGATGGATGAAGCATTTTTACTACAATATTTAGCAATGAAAACATTAGATGAAGATGAAACAGAAAAAAAGGAAATAAAAAAACAAGTACAAACAATTGTATTAGAGCAAATGATAGATAAAATGCTTGATTTAGATGAAAATATAACAGAAGAGCAGTTACAACAAATGGTTGCTGAAAAATATGAAGTAATCAAATACAAGAAAATGGCAATATTACAAGATATACAAAAGATATTTAAAAAACATATTGAACAATATGAAGTAAATGTAGAAACGAAAGGATGAAAAATGAAAGAAAAAATACAAAAAATTAGAAATAATAAAATACTAAAGATAATATCAAATATTATATATACTATTCTTTTTATATCTGTAGTATTAATGTTAGTTATAGTAATAATGCAAAGAACAAGTAATAATGAAATTGCATTTGGTGGATATAGAATATTTGTAGTAGCAACAGAAAGTATGGTGCCTAAATATCAGGTAGGTGATGTATTACTTGCAAAAGAAGTAAATCCCGAGGAACTTAAAGTAGGAGATGATATAGTATATAATGGAAAAGAGGGTAGTTTTAAAGGCAAAATAGTAACACATCAAATTGTTGCTATAAATAAAGAAGAAGAGAATTTTAGAATTACTACAAAAGGTCTTGCAAATACAGCTGAAGACCCAGAGATAACACAAGAACAAATAATAGGAAAAGTAATTTATAAAATAAAATTATTAAGTATTTTTCAAAAAGCAGCATCAAATAATTACATTTTCTTTTTTATTATATTTGTTCCAATTGCATTAATTACATTTAGACAAATGAGAAATGCAATATATAGTGAAGAAGATGAAGAAGAAGATAATAATGATAAAGAAGATGATAATAAAAATTAGTATAAGGAGAAAAACATGCATAAATTTATTAAAATTATAAAAAAGATAAAAATTAAAAATATATTAATTTTAATTTTATTACTAATATTTAATACATATGCATGGTTTATATATGCAACTAGAGTTAATACTGAAATAACAGCACATGTAAGTTCTTGGAATGTAGAATTTGTTGGAGCAGAGGGAGAAGCTATTACAAATTTATCAGTAGAAATAGGAAGAATTTACCCTGGAATGGAAGAAGATAAAAAGTTTAAAAAAATAGTTGAAGTACATAATAAAGGAGAAACAAAAGCGCAATTAGGATTTGAAATAAAATCATTATTTATAATGGGAGAAACATTTAATGTAAATGAAATTGATGGCCCTACAACACAAGATATAATTGATAAAATAAATACAGAATATCCATTTAAAATAAAAATTGAAACTGATGATGAACAATTGAAAAATGGAACAGGTCATGGAAAATTTATAATTAGTCTTGAATGGCCTTTTGAATCAGGTGATGATGAAGCAGATACTTATTGGGGAAATAAGGCTTATGAATTTTATTCATTATATCCTGAAGAAAGTAGTATAAAAATAGATATGGTTTTAAAAGCAATACAAAAAGCAGAATAAAATTTTTATTCTGCAATTTGTGTAAAAGAGATATTAACATTAAGAAGTGCGGGATTATCTTGTTTGGTTGATATAGTATCATCTTCATCTGTCATATTTGAAGTAGTCTCATCATCATTCCAAAGAATATATACACGTATTTTTCTTTGAGTGATATTATCATTTAATAATATATTATCAGATATAGTCTGATTAAATTCATCAAATGAGATTATTTCTCCATCATCAATAGAATATCCTGTTGTAACAAGATCTGAAACTGAACTTGATTCATCAGCAGATACATTTATCTCATATTTGAATGATACATCAACATCAGAAAAATCAAAATCCAGGTCAAAATATCCTTCTGCAGTTGGAGCAATAATATCTGGAGACATATGTTCATTCCCAGTAAATATTGGGACAATATCTCCTGAAATATCTGAATTATTTTTTATGGATTTATTATTAACAGATATATTCCATTTTGCAATTGTTATTCCTGTTTGACCAGATGTAGAAGTTAAATATTTTGCATAAATTCTAGCTATTGAAAACAGTAATAAACAAATTAATATTCCAATTAATAGTATAAAAAATTTTTTGCTATTTTTCATAGTAATACCTTCTTTTGTTTTTTCTATATTCTAACATAATATAAGATGTAAAAGCAATAGTGTATTATAATGAAATATATTATTTATTAATTATAAAATCTTTAATTAAACATTTTTTAATAAAATAAACTAAAAAGGAGAAATTAGATGACAAAAGAAAGCAAAAAGAAAAAAATAAAAAATGCTAAAATTGTTAAATTAAATTCTGAAAAAATTCTAGAAAGAGATAGAAAAATTAATGTTATAAAAACAAGTTTACTTATTATGACTTTATTTTTAATTATAATATATTTTCTATTAGTATCTTTTTATGAAGGAGGAAATTTTACCATTTCATTAGATCCAAATTTCGCACAAAAAAGTGGACTTGTAATGTATGAAAAAGATGAAAATGATGACAAACGTATTTTAAAAGCTATACCTTCTGATTTTATTGATAATATATCTGTAAAATGGCTTCCAAAAGATATAAATCAACAAGAGGGTGGAAGTCATAATGGTGAGAATTATTTTGCATATAGTTTTTTTATAAAAAATAAAGGAAGTGAAATTGTTAATTATTGGTATGAGATACTAATAGATGATGTAATAAAAAATGCAGATGAAGCAGTAAGGGTAATGATTTATAGAAATGATGAACAAAAGATATATGCAAAAATTAATAGTAAAACAGGACAACCAGAAGAAGGAACAACTCCTTTTTATTCTAATAAAGAAGTAGCTGTAGAACAAAGAAAAGATTTTAAACCAGGAGATGTTGATAAATTTACAATAGTTGTTTTTGTTGAAGGCGATGATCCAGATTGTTTAGACAACATAATTGGAGGAGAAATGAAAATGCATATGGATATTACGGAAGAACATATATTGCAAGAATAATTTTTAATAAAAATTACAAAAATATTACAGAAATATTACAAAAAATATAAAAAATTACATTTATATTACTTTTGTAACATCAATTGACAAAAAAATACTAATATGATATTTTTATGGTAATAAATTAGAAGTAAAACTGTTTAAATAAGTTATACTAGAAAAGGAGAGAAAAATGAGTAAAAAAAGCAAAAGAAAAATTGATTTAAAGTCAGCAATATTATTGCTAATATTATTAGCAGCATTATTAACTACTTCAACATATGCATGGTTTACTGCAAACAAAACTGTAACAATTACTGATATCGAAGTTCATATTGAAGCTAAAAGTGGTTTGCAAATTTCAGCAAATGGTGTTGATTGGAAATCTATGCTTACAATCGATGATTTACTAGCAGGATATGATGGAGATACAAACCAAATTCCATCAACAATAGAACCAGTATCTACAGTAGGAAAAGTAGTAGATGGTAAAATGGAATTGTTCTATGGTGAAGTAGATTCATCAACAGGTGAATATGCATTAAAAGCAACAAAAGAAGCTACTGAAGTAAAAGGTACAACAGGAAGATATGTTGCATTTGATGTTTTCTTAAGAGTAAATAAAGATGAACCTAATGTTATTTTAGGTGCAAATTCTACAGTAGTATTTAATGGGGCAGAAAGTAGTACAAATAAAGGTTTACAAAATGCAACACGTGTAGCATTTTTGAAACAAGGTAATGCTCCTGCAGATTCAGAAGATATAAATACAGCATTTTTAGGTCAAAATGGTGCATTATCATTTGGGGAAACAGATGATGCTGCAGGACTAGCAGCTAAAGAAACATATATTTGGGAACCAAATAGTGATGTACATACAGAAGCAGCTGTAAGAGCAGGTAAAGATACGTATAAATTAACAGATGACGAAATAAAAACAACTGACTCACCTTTAATACCTTATTATGGAATAAACCAAGCAGTAACTACTCCAGTTCCACTATTAGAGGCAAATGATGGAACTGATACAACTCATTTTACATTAATGAATCCTACATATTCTACTAAAGAAGCAATGACTGATCATGAAAATGCATTTTCTTTGGCAGAAGGTGTAACAAAAGTAAGAATTTATATGTGGGTTGAAGGACAAGATGTTGACTGTGAAAATACAGCTTCAGGTTCAGATATAAAATTCAATTTGGAACTAAAAGTACCAGAAACAACAGATGAAGAACCATAATATTTAAAGAATAAATTAAATACACCTAATTTTAGAAATACAATTAAAAGTGTTTCCTAAAAATAGGTGTATTTTTCTTGTTTGTTCTAAAAATATGTATTTAATTTTCGATATTTTCAGGAGCCCATCTTAGATCTTACAAGCTATAATTCTCCCTCAAAAATCCTTGCGTTTGATTGGAGTAAAAAAACAGAAAATGTTATCTAAAAAATAGAGGAATGCTCACGGAAAATCCTGAAATATATTACTTCTCCATGGCTGAACCATGCCAGGGTCTTCGTACCAGGCTCAGCCTTTGTCAAAGTAATATATTTCAGGATTTGGCCGGAGTGAGAGAGGC
>CALXQP010000017.1 GCA_944390695.1 uncultured Clostridia bacterium | reverse complement strand
TCCTAATTTTACAACTGGATTCTTCTCTGCTAAGAAAACCTTTTTAATTTCAATACTTTCTGGGATTATAGGTGATTTATTTTTACCGTTCTGGAATGTTACTTCGGTGTGTACCGTGCTTTTACTTATTCCAAACTTTTTGGCGGCACCTCTTACTGTATCTTTTGAATCTATTATATAATGTGCTAGATTTATTGCACGTTCTTCTATTGACACATCTTTCATTGTTCTAACTCCTTTTATTTAGAATACTTTTGTTTAATTGTATTCTTTTAGCTTGGGCGTTAGAACTTATTTATTTTTATATATTGAATAATACCCAAAAAACTATTCTCTTTTTGAGAATAGTTTTAAATTGTATCAGATTAGTTATTTTCTGCTAAATACTTTTCAAAATCTTCTATTGTTAATTTTTCATCACTCTCATATTTTTCCTTTGTATAATCTCCTGTTCCATTACTTATAATTTGTAGGAATTCTATCAATTCTACAGGTGTTAAATTTTCCTTTAATATTTTAAAACCTTTATCTCTAACTCTCTCTAATTCCTTTAATGTTCCTCCCATTTAAATCACCTCCATAACAAATTCTATTGGGTTCATAACTTTCATTTTTAATTCTGCTCTTTTAGACGCATTAATTAGTAACTTATCTGTTGTAATAAAATAGTCTATATTAAAACTTTCAGCATATGCAATATGTAATGAATCCATATCTTTTATATTATATTTTCTTATTTCATAAGCTCTTTTTATAATTTTATCTGATGCTTTTATACTTGTTAATTTTAATTTATTATATACTTCTAAAACCTTTTTTCTTTTAATTTCATCTTTGATTTTATTTATTTCAAAAATTAAAACATCACTTGTATAAATTTTAAATTCATTATTGCAATACTTATTAATAATTACTTTTATTGCTTGTGATTCCAAATTATTTTTTTCTTGTGTTAAATCATCAAATGGTCTACTGTAACAACAGTTATCTAAATATAATTTTAGCATAAAACCAACCTTTCTTTATATTATACTACATTTTAACATATTTATCTATATATAATGAAAATATTATCTGTTTTGATTTTAACATATATGATTATTTTATTCAATTAATATTATTAAATTTTGCAATTCTGATTCATTTTCTATATTCTCGTGAGAATTTTGAAAATTATAATCGAATTTTATTTCTTCATCACTCTCTGCCAAATTATATGCCAAAACTCTAGCCATAGCTTGCACTATTTGTTCTTCTGTATTAGGATTATAAAATGTAATATTATTTTATAACTTATTTTAATCTCAAATATCCTAATTCTTCCCAGAAATTATAAGCTAAATTTAATCTAAAAACTACTTTTGGTTTAGCACCCGCTCTATTTTTATCAACAACACAAGCATAATATCTAACATCAGGATCTTCTGATTTTTTCAAATCATAAAATTTAGTATCTACTTCTTCTAATGAATACTCATATTTATCAAGATCTTCATTATGTATTTGTTTTATTAAACATAATGTATCTAATACTTCTTTTACTGTTCTACTTACAGCTAAATCATTAATATTCAAATTAATCGGTAATGTATTGCTTTCAGCCAACTGCAATGAAGATGCTATAAATATATTCAAATTTTGAGCTAAATTTGAAAGTATTGTTGCTGTCTTTTTCAATTCTTCACCATTACCTATATTATCTGTATCAGTTTTTAATGTATCATAAAAAATATATTCTATTTTTTCTTTATAATAATAATTTAAAATAATTTTCTCTAACTCATCATTTGTATGATTTGTAATATTTACAAAATATAGTGAATTTTTTATTTGTTTTTCTGCCCATTCAGTTACAGATATAACTTTTTTAAATTCAGTAGATATATCTTCTAATCTTTTAGCAAATTCTTTTTGACTTTCTTTTTCAGCTTTTTTTACAAACCCATTTTCATCAGTTTCTACATCAATCCCTTCATCTGGTCTAAATTTGAATTCTAGTAATTCTCCCTCTGTTTTTGCTATATTTTGCCCATGTAATTCTTGAATTTTTTTATTATTTAAAATTGTAGTTATAAAACATAATTTCATTTTCTCTTCTGACATCTCATTTGATATTATCAATACTTTTTTCTTATGTATAAAGCTTAAATATGATGCCAAATTAATTGTAAATCTACTTTTTCCTGAATTTGATGGCATAGCATATGCCATAGTTTCACCTTTTCTTATTCCTTTAAAAACACTGCTTAATATTGGAAATGGTAATTCTAAACCTGTTGTCAAACTATTTTCACCTGTTATTAAAAAATCTGTAATATTTTCACTAAGAACCGATTTTTTAAATTTTTCTGTTGCTGTTATTTGTTCTATAGCTCCTTTTACCTCTTGAATTGTCATTTTATCATATAATTCATATTTTAAAATATCCATTATTTGTTCTTGAGTTTCTTTTATCGGATTTGACAAATAATTTTTCCTTATTTCAAATAATTTTACTAATTCTACATATGTTTTTTCAAAATCATATTTTCCTAATCTTACTTTTTCTTTTAATCTGTTTTTTTGTATATATGTATTTGGACTTTCTTTGGCAAAATTAAAATCATTTTTAGCTATTTGCGGTGCATATGCTTGTCCTTCAGTAAATAATATACTTTTATACAAATTAAGTAATTTTTCACTCTCAAAAAAACAATCATCATGTAAAATATAATACATTGATATTGCTTTAGGATTATCTAATAATAAACCTATATATCTTTCTTCTAATTCTATATTTGACAATTTCTCTGGAAATACACTTTTTTCATTATCTTTATCATCATCTTCTTGTTTTACATTTTTTTCTTCTTCTTCATATATTTTTTCAATATCTTCTTCATCATCTTCTAGCACTTCATGTTTTTTTATTCTTTCTAATTCAATTTCTGGTTTTTTTAATTTTTCTCCAGATTTTAAATTATTTAATATTGGAATAATTTCCAAATATCTTTTTTGTTCTATTAATTCTTTCATCTTTTCTACATCAGCTTTATTATCTTCTGTAATTTTTATTTTATTTATCAAATTTTCTAAATTCTCTATACCATTTTTATCCATAATTATTTTTCAACCTTCAATCCCTTTCTCTTTTATTTATAAAATTAGTATACACATTTTATTTATTATTTTCAAGCTTTTATCAAATTTTGATAATTTAAGAACCGGCACCAAATTGACAAAGGCAAAAAGAGAACCGGCACCAAATTAACATATCTCCTCTAATATATCTCTAATCGAAATAACCATCTTGGCTCCTTGTTGTATCAATTCATTACATCCTTCACTTGTTTCACTCGTTATATTTCCAGGAACTGCAAAAACGCTTTTGCCCTGTTCTAAAGCAAAATCAGCAGTAATCAAAGCACCACTTGATTTACTAGCCTCAACAACCAAAACTCCACTAGATAATCCGCTAATAATGCGATTCCTTTGCGGAAAATTCGAGCCAAGTGGTCTTGTACCGGTTAGGATATTCTGAAATTATGCAACCACCATTTTTAACAATTTTTCTAGCTAATTCAATATTTTCTTTAGGATATAATACATCAATTCCACTCCCTAAAACTGCAACTGTTTTGCCGGATACAATTTTCTTGCAAAGTTCCCAAATGTGCAAAACTATCAATACCAACTGCTAATCCACTAATAATATTAAATCCCAATTTACTTAAATCATTTGCAAACTCATATGTAATCTTTTTCCCATATTGAGTTGCTTTTCTTGCCCCAATAATTGCAATTCCAATTTCATTCAAAATCTTTTCATCTCCCAAAACATATAATTTTTTAGGTGGATCATATATTTCTTTTAAAATTTTAGGATATCTTTCATCTCCAATTAATATTTCTTTTATATTCAATATTCTCATCCTTTCTCTATGTCAATCAAAATTTTTACAAAAAAAGAAGGCATTTGTAAAATTGCCCCCTTATTTTATTATTAAATTTTAAATTAAACATGATTTTATAACATTATTCATAAGCATTGCTATAGTCATTGGTCCAACCCCACCTGGAACCGGTGTAATAAAACTTGCTTTTTTACTCACATTTTCAAAATCAACATCACCTGTTAATTTTCCATCTTCTCCTCTATTTATCCCTACATCTATAATAACTGCACCATCTTTTATCATATCTGATGTAACAAATTTTGATTTTCCAA
Source organism: uncultured Clostridia bacterium (assembly GCA_944390695.1). Classification (GTDB taxonomy): domain Bacteria; phylum Bacillota; class Clostridia; order TANB77; family CAG-508; genus CAG-269. The sequence continues at coordinate 58,850 of CALXQP010000017.1, read as the reverse complement.
TAGCAGCTATAACTATATCTGCATTTTTTGTGCATTGTTTTAAATCTTTTGTTTTTGAATGACATACAGTTACTGTTGCATTTTTATTTAAACAACATTGTATCAATGGCTTTCCTACAATATTACTTCTACCCAAAATTGTTACATTTTTGCCTGTTAAATCAATATTATATTCTTCAAACATTTTCATTATTCCATATGGAGTACATGATACAAATGTGTCTTGATTTAAACATAATTTTCCTACATTTACAGGATTAAATCCATCAACATCTTTTTTTGGATCTATTGTCCTAAATGCTTCATTTATATCTAAGTGGCTTGGTATTGGACTTTGTAGCAATATTCCATTTATTGTATTATCTTTATTAAGTTTTTCTATTAAATCTATAAGTTCTTTTTGCTTTATTTCAGATTTTAATATAAATTCCTCAAATTCTATTCCAATTTCATCACATGCTTTACTTTTATTTCTAACATATACTTGTGATGCTTTGTCATCTCCTACCATTATTACTGCTAATTTTGGTTTAATACCTTTTTCTTTTAATTCATCACATTGTATTTTTAATTTTGCTCTTATTTTTTGTGCTAATTTTTTTCCATCTATTATTTCAGCCATTTTTCTCTTCCTTTCAAAAAGAAATAAAATATTTATATATTTGTAATTTTACTGTTCATTTTCAAATATTCCTACTTTATATTCAATATCTTCCATATATGGAAACATTTCTTTCACTCTTTTTAATGTTAGCATTGTCATTTTAGGTTGCGGATTTTTTGGATCATCTGATAATAATTTTTGTGTATAACAATTTTTTGCAGTTTTAAATAGTACATATCTATTTCGCACATAAGTATAATATATTTGATATCCATTTTTTAAGTCTAACCACATATCTTCAAATGTATATTTATCCATATAAATTCCTTTCTATGTGACAATTTATTTACACATTTCCTCAAATTCTTGTTCTGTTATAATTTGAACTCCTAAACTTTGTGCTTTTGTTAGCTTGCTTCCTGCATCATCTCCTGCTAATACATAACTTGTCTTTTTGGAAACAGAACTTGATGTTTTTCCACCAAATTTTTCTATTATATTTGAAGCTTCTTCTCTTGAATATTTCTCAAGACTTCCTGTAAGCACAAAAGTCTTTCCTGCAAATCTGTCATCATCATTTTCTTCTTTTAATCTAATTGTATTTACTCCTGCATTTTTTAATCTTGAAATTAAGTCTTTAGTTTGTTCTTGATTAAAGAATTCTACTATACTATTCGCCACAATAGGTCCTATTTCCTCTACTTCACTTAAATTTTCTACAGTTGCTGCAGATAATTTATCAATATCACCAAATGTTTTTGCTAAAGTTTTTGCAGCTTTAACTCCAACATGTCTTATTCCAAATGCAGTTATTAATCTATATAAATCATTCTTTTTACTTAAATTAATACTATCTATTAAATTTTGTGCAAATTTTTCACCTTTCTTTTTTAAAGATGCAAAATCTTCAAACTTCAAATCATATATATCTGCAATATTTGAAATCATTTTTTTCTCAAGTAATATTCCAATAATATTTTCACCAAGTCCATCAATATTCATTGCTTCTCTTGAAACAAAATGTACCAAATTTCTATATAATTTTGCAGGACATTCAATTCCTGTACATCTTATTGCAGCTTCTCCTTCTTCTCTAACTGCTTCTGCACCACATACAGGGCAAGCTTTTGGCATTTCAAAATTCTTTTCTTCTCCAGTTCTTTTTGACACAACAACTTCAACAATTTCAGGAATTACATCACCTGCTTTTTGTATAATTACTTTATCTCCTATTTTTAAATCTTTTTCTTTAATAAAATCCTCATTATGTAATGTTGTTTTAGATATTGTAGATCCTGCAACTTTTACAGGTTCTAATATAGCCATTGGGGTAATAACACCTGTTCTTCCAACTTGGCAAACAATATCTTTTAATATTGTTACTTTTTGTTCTGGTGGATATTTATATGCAATTGCCCATTTAGGAACTTTGCTTGTTGTACCCATAATTTTTCTCAAATTCAAATCATCTACTTTTACAACAGCACCATCTATTCCAAATGTTAAATTTTCTCTATCTTCTCCTATTTTTTTTATAGCTTCAAAAATTTCTTCTTTTGTTTTACAATATATACATACAGGATTTACATTAAACCCAATTTTTCTTAAATATTCTAATTCTTCAAAATGTGAATTAAATTCTTTTCCATCTATTTTTTGGACATTAAAAATATATATATCTAATGGTCTTGTTTTTGTTATTTTACTATCTAATTGTCTTAACGAACCTGCTGCTGCATTACGTGCATTTGCAAATAATTCTTCTTCATTTTCTTCTCTTTCTTGATTCATTTTTTCAAAATCTTTTTTAGAAATAAAAACTTCTCCTCTTACTGTTATATCTATTTTCTCAGGCAATTCTTGTGGAATTGTTTTAATTGTTTTTAAATTTTGAGTTACATCTTCACCAACTAATCCATTTCCTCTTGTTGCACCTCTTACTAGTTTTCCATTTTTATATTCTAATGCTGCTGATAATCCATCTATCTTGGTTTCTACGACATATCTTGGATTTTCTATACCATTTTCTTCTGCTTGTTTTTTTACTCTTTTCTCAAAACTTTCGATTTCTTCAAAATTAAATACATCTTGCAAACTTTGTAAAGGAACTTCATGTTCTACTTTCTCAAAACCTTCTTTTACTGTTCCTCCTACTTTTTGAGTTAATGAATCTTTTGTTATAAGTTCTGGAAACTGACTTTCTAATGTTCTTAACTCTAACATCATCATATCATATTCAAAATCAGATATTTCAGGTTTATCTTCATCATAATATTTTTTTGCATGATATTCTACATTTTTTCTAAGCTCTTCAATTCTTTCTTTTGCTTGTTCTTTATTCATTTTCAATCAATTCCTCTCTTAAGATCGTTTTAACGATTGTAGCTTTTTATATAACAGTAAAGTTATACTTTCTTATTATATAAACACAAATTAAGGACATGCTTTTTTTCAAACATGTCCTATTATTTAAACATCTGCTCTAGCTAATATTATTATTCTAGATTTACTATCATCTGTACATGTTGATAATGATACTTCTATTGCACCTTGTGTATCTCTTGTCATATATTCTGCATCATTGTCTGTTGTTTCATATTTATCATATATTGTATAAGCTAATCTTCTACCTTCTCCATCTGTTATGAATATTTTATCTCCAACATTTAATTTTTTATTGTCTGAGAAAAATACTCCATTTCTTCTATAATTATGTCCAACTATAGTTGTATTTCCTGGTTGATTTAAACCTACACCATATATTACTACTACTGATGTTTCTAATGCTTTTGGAGAATATTCAGATTGATCTAATACTGGACATTTCAATTTTGTTGCAGGTATTTCTATTGTTCCTGCTGTTAAAAATCCATTATATTTTTTAGGTCCTGAACTTCCTCCTGTATTCTCTCCTTCCTCTACACCTTCAAACATATCATTACTTGTCTCACCTGTATTATTTGTATTGCCTCCTATTGTATCAGGATTATTATCAGAATCCCATGAGTTAACAAATTCCTCTGCACTACTTTTTATTATATATGCTTCATAATATTTATATCCTAAAAAACCTATTATTCCTATTATTGCTATTATTACCACAATTAGAAGTATTGTTAAAAAATTACTATATTTTCTATTCATTTGTTATACCTCCATTATTTTCTATATATAATATATTATAACATATTTATATAAAAATTGGTAGTATTTTAGACAATTTTTTCCCCTAATTGAGTTCCTGCTAATAAGTGAAAATGCAAATGTCCTACTTCTTGTCCTCCATCTTTTCCACAATTTACTATTACTCTATATCCATTTTCTTTAAAACCTTGTTTTTCAGCAATATCATTTATAACTTTATAAATCTTTTCAATAATTTCTTCATCTCCAGCTTCCATATCAGCTAATGACTTTATATGTTTTTTTGGAATTACTAATACATGTATTGGAGCAGCTGGGTTTATATCATTAAATGCTAATATTTCTTCATCTTCATATACTCTACTTGATGGAATTTCTCCTTTGATTATTTTGCAAAATATACAATCTTCTTTCATAACTAATCTTATTCCTTTCTTAAGGCACAAATCCGGTTGAAAAATAATTACAATTTTGGCTACGTCAAAATTTAATTCTTTTCCAACATTTTCTCCTTTTTTATTCTTTAAATTTAAAATTTTATTCTAGAATTGCTTTAATTCTACGAATTCCTGATGAACTTGATTCTTCTTTTTGAATTTTAAAATGTCCTAATTCTGAAGTATTTGATACATGAGGACCTCCACATAATTCAATAGATTTATCTCCTATTTTATAAACAGAAACAATATCTCCATATTTTTCAATAAACATAGCTTCTGCTCCTAATTTTATAGCCTCATCTTTTTTCATCTCAAGATGTTCTACTGGTATTGCCTCTTTTATCCATTCATTTACCAAATCTTCTGTTTTTTTCTTTTCTTCATCAGTCATTTTAGCTGGATGAGAAAAGTCAAATCTCATCCTCTCTGCAGTAATATTACTTCCTCTTTGATGTACATGTGAACCTAAAACAACTCTTAATGCTGCATTTAAAAGGTGTGTAGCTGTATGATATTTTGTTTCCATTTCTCCTGTTGAAGCAAGTCCTCCTTTAAATTTTTGCTCTGCTCCTGCTCTTGATTTTTCTTGATGTTCTTTAAATAATTTTTCAAATTCTTTTTTATCTATTTTCATTCCATTTTCAGTTGCTAGCTCTTCTGTTACTTCTGGAGGAAATCCATAGGTATCATATAATTTAAATACAATTTCTCCTGGAATTATTTCTTTTTCTTGTTGCTTTACATTTTCTATTTCTTTTGCAAATTCTCTTTCTCCTTTTGTTAGAGTTTTTACAAATTTGTCCTTTTCCTCTAATATAACTGTTTTGATTATTTCTTTATTTGTTTCAAGTGCCGGATATAATTGTTTTAAACTTTCCACATTTATATCTATTAATGTTGATAATTCGTCTAATGATATTTGTAATTTATTTATATGTCTTATCATTCTACGTATTAATCTTCTTAAAATATATCCTCTATCAACATTACTTGGTCTGCCACCATCACAAATTATCATCATACTTGAACGTAAATGTTCTGCAATTATTCTTCTACTTGCTATATTATCTACTTTTTCTAATTCCACTAATTTATTCATCACTGCTGAAAAAAGCTCTGTTTCAAATGGAGTTTCTTTTCCTTCTAGTATCATTGTCATTCTTTCTAATCCTAGACCTGTATCCACATTTTGTTGCTTAAGTTTTGTGTATTTACCATCTTTACTTTTGAAAAATTCCATAAATACATTATTCCAAATTTCTACATATTTTCCACATCCACATGATGGATTACAATTTTCTGAACATTTTGGTTTTCCTGTATCATAAAACATTTCTGTATCTGGTCCACATGGTCCTTCTTCTCCTGCTATCCACCAATTGTCATCTTTTCCAAAATAATAAATTCTTTCTTCTGGAATTCCTGCCTTTTTCCAACATTCTGCAGTTTTTTCATCTCTTGGGCAATCTTCATCTCCAGCAAAACATGTTACTGATATTTTTTCTGCTGGTATATTTAATTCTTGTGTTAAAAAATCATAACTCATTTGTATTGATTCTTCTTTAAAATAATCCCCTAATGACCAATTTCCTAACATTTCAAAATATGTTAAATGACGATTATCTCCAACTTCTTCAATATCATTTGTTCTTATACATTTTTGATAATCTGTTAATCTCTTTCCTTGTGGATGTTTTTCACCTAACAAATATGGCACTAGTGGTTGCATTCCCGCTGTTGTAAATAATACTGATGGATCATTTTCTGGAATCAATGGTGCTGATGGAATCACTACATGTCCATGATTTTTAAAAAAATTCAAATATTTATTTCTTATTTCTATTGCTTTCATATGAAATCCTTTCTATTTCTTACATTTTTATGTATATGATTATACTTTAAATCTACCCAAAAATCAAGCTTTCATACTTAAGTTTCATATTTTTTTCAATGGAGAGGGGCTCAGCACCAATAATGCAGTGATTATATTTTGAACAAATTTCTCGGCTACCCTATGTTACGTTAACAAATTCTAAAACAAAAGGCACAACAATACCCGAAGACAGGACCCTTTATGCCTTTTGCTTAAGAATTTGTAACACTACTCCGGTCACACTCGTAATTTGTTCAAAATATAATCACTGCATTATTGGTGCTGAGCCCCTCTCAATTGAAAAAATATGAATTTAATCATAAATGCTTGAATATTCTAAAATAAATCTTTATCTAATTTTAAATGTTCTAATTCTTCCACACTACCATGTTGGATAAATTCATCAGGATAAGCATAAGATTTAAACTTGATTCCCTGTAATTCATTATCCACAATTAATTCTTTAACAGTAGTAGCAAGTCCATTTATTTTAGTTCCATCTTCAATAGTAATAACATTTTTAGTTTTTTCTAAAGAACATTTAACAACTTCCTCATCAAAAGGTTTTAGAAATCTTGCATTAATAATTTCTACTGAACCTCCTATTTTCTTTGCAATTTTCACAGCTTTAGAAACCATTTTTCCAATAGCAATTATAGTTAAATCATCACCTTTTTGTAGAATTTCAGATTTTCCAAGCTCAATTTTTTCATGTTTTTCAAACTTGATTTTTTCATCTTCTCCTCCTCTAGGATATCTAATTACAACAGGCTTTTTTAAATTTACTGCAAATTCCAGGCTATCTTCAAGTTCTTTAAAATCTTTTGGAGCCATAATTACTAAATTTGGCACCAACCTAAAAAATGCCATATCTAAAGTTCCTTGGTGTGTCTCACCATCTGCTCCGACAATTCCTGCTCTATCCACACACATAATAACAGGTAAATCTTGCATAGCAACATCATGAATTACTTGATCATATGCTCTTTGATAAAATGATGAATATATTGGTACAACTGGTATCATCCCTTCTTTTGCCATTCCTGCAGCCATTGTAATTGCATGTTGTTCTGCAATTCCTACATCAAAAATTCTATATGGAAATTCCTGGCTAAATCTTGTTAAACCAGTACCTGATTTCATTGAAGCTGTTACTGCCACAATTTTGTCATTATTTTTAGCAAATTCTACCAATTTATCTCCAAAAACTTTTGAATAATCTTTAGTTTTCTTCTTTTTTGGCTCTCCTGTATTTATATCAAATGCTGGTATTGAATGAAATTTGTCTGGATTTTTTTCAGCTATTTCATATCCTTTTCCTTTTTTAGTTAATACATGTACTAATACTGGCCCTTTTACTTGTTTACTTAATGTTAATATACTTTCAAGCTTTTCTATATTATGGCCATCTACAGGTCCTAAATATGTAAATCCAACATCTTCAAAATACATTCTATTTATTACTAATTGTTTTATTGCTCTTTTTATATTTTGTATTGCTTTGACTGCTGTTTTTCCAACAATTGGAATAGAACTTATTTGTTTTTTTATAATTTTATTTGTTCTTGTATATAATTTTTTGGTTCTTAATTTTCCTAAAAAATTATTTAGGCCACCAACATTTGGAGATATACTCATTTCATTATCATTTAAAATTACAGTCATATGTGAATTACTAGAACCTGCATCATTTAATGCTTCTAATGCCATTCCTCCAGTTAATGCACCATCACCTATTACAGCTATTACATTATTATCTTTTCCATGTAAATCCCTTGCTCTTGCCATACCTAAAGCTGCTGAAATTGATGTACTACTATGTCCTGTGTTAAAACAATCAGATTCACTTTCTTTAGTTTTAGGAAAACCTGCTATTCCATTTAGTTTTCTTATATTTTTTAATTCTTCTCTTCTTCCTGTTATTATTTTATGTACATAACTTTGATGTCCCACATCCCAAACAATTTTATCTTTAGGCACATCAAAAACTGAATGTAGTGCAATTGTTAATTCTACAACTCCCAAATTTGATGCCAAATGTCCTCCATTTTTTGCTACTACTTCTAATATATATTTTCTTATTTCTTCTGCTAATTTTTGTTTTTCTTTTAAATTAAGTTTTTTTAAATCTTTTGGCGAATTTATTTGTTCTAACATTTTTGCTTTTATGATATATTTAAAAACAAATAAGAAAAATTTTCAATTTTTCTTTTTAATTTATTCTTGCCGATTTGAGTTTTCGACTATAAGTAGAAAATCTCAAAGTGCTAGCGATTGTAGCTTTTTATATAATAGTGAATTATAACTTTTCTATTATATAAATTAAATATATCATGTGCTCCTCCTTTTATTAATTTATTTTTCTAGTATATTTTACCACATTTTTTGCAATTTTCCTACATAATTTTCAAGTTTATATATATTTAAGTTTCAATATTTTTACAATAAAATTACCCAGAACTTTGTTGATTAACCAAATTCTAGGTAATTTTATACAATTATTATTTTAAGTATATTTTAGGGTCTAAATATTCACCATCTTTTATTAATTCAAAATGCAAATGTGATTCCATATTACTTTCAAAAGATGCTGTATTTCCAGCTGTTCCTATAGTTTGTCCTTGAGTTACCTCTTCACCCTCAACAACAAACTCTGCTGTTAATAAATTTGAATAAACAGTTTCATATCCATCATCATGTGAAATAACAACTGTTAAACCATATCTTGGGTCATTTACAATAGATTTTACAACTCCATCTGCTGCTGACTTTATTACACTTGTTTTATCTGCTTTTATATCTATAGCAGTATGAGTTATCCACTCTTTTAGTGTTTCTGAATATATTAAATTATCTTTTGCAAAATCACAAATTATTTCTCCATCTACTGGTTTTACAAAATTTACTTCATTTTTAGTTTCTGTAGTTTGATTTACATCTTGATTCTCGTTTGATGGAACATCTGGCTCATCAACTTCATTTTTAGCTTCAGTTTCTTCGTTATTTTCTATATCTTCATTTACCTTTGTCGTTTCATCTTCATTATTTTGCATTACCTCTTCTTTCTCCATATTAGTTGTTTCTTTATTTTCTTCTGTATCAAGCTTTCCTGTATTGTCAGTTTCTACGTCGTCTGTACCATTTGAGTTTGTATTGCTTGTCTGTTCTTCTACTGTTTTTCCAATATCAGTATTTACACTTTCTGTCTCATTCCCAATTTGTTGTTCTTGATTAATTTGATTAGTTTCATTTTCCATTTTGAAACCTGTTTTTGTTGTCATATACATAATAATTCCTAAGACTACTGCTAATATAAAAAATATTGCTGTTCCTACATATATTAACAACTTGTCATTTTCAAAAAATCTTTTTCCTCTTTTCATAAATTCCCTCCTTACTTTTATTAATAAAAGTATGTACTTTTTTCCAAAGATTATTCATATAAATGGAAAAAGTAATTATTTTAAGGAATTTACTTCTATAATTTCTACACCTGTATAAAAATGTTTAATAATATCCTCATAATTAGAACCTGTTTTAGCCAAACTATCTGCTCCTGTTTGACTCATTCCAACTCCATGACCATATCCAGTTACAGAAAAAATTATATTTTCACCATCAATTGTTAAAGTAAAATTAGTTGATCTTAAGCCAAGTAATGTTCTTGCTTCTGTGCCTGCAATTTCTTTATTTCCAAATTTGATTGTTTTAACTCTACCACTTGTAGTATATTCCAAGATTTCTATACAATTATTTTGTGAATAATCAATTTCACAATCAGGATATTTTTCTCTTATTTTATTTAATAATTCTTGTCTATTAAAACTAGCTTGTGAACTATATTGCGTATACCCTTCTTCTCCTGCTGTTTCTACAGATTTTAAATAAGGATAATCCACTCCACCCCAAATATTTAAAGAACTTTCTGTTACTCCTCCACTATTTGAGTGAAAAAATGCATTTATTACATTTCCATCATATGTAATTATTTTTCCTTTAGTTGAATCAACTGCTTCCACTATTTTATTCCAATTGCTTTCTGCAATACTTGGCTCCCATCTTGCAAGTCTTCCTTCTTTTGTAATCCAAGCTTGGCAACAACCAGAATCATCACATATATCAGCATCTCCATGTTTTCCAGGACTATTTTTTATTTGAAAAATTGTATATGTTCTTGCAACAACTGCTTGTGCTTTTAATGCTTCTAATTGAAAATCTGCAGGCATCTCACTTGAAACAACCCCATATAAATATTCATCAATTGGCAATTCTTCTACTTGTCCTGTATCTTGATGTAACAATTTTATTGTTTTAAATTGCTGATATTCATAATCTTTATTTTCTTCTTGTTCTTCATCTTCTGGCTTTTTTTCTTCTTCAGATACTGCTCCTTCTTCATTTTTTAAATCTCCCGTTTTTTCTTCATTTGCCATTGTTTCTTGAACCTTATCTTTTGGTGTAGCAGTTAAAACTGCAGGAGCTATAAAAAATACTAATAAAAATACGCAAAAATATATTATCAATTTTTTCATATTGTTAGTTTCCTCCTCATATTGTCAAGCACCTTGCGTTCAATCCTTGAAACTTGTACTTGGGTTATTCCTAAAATTTTAGAAACTTGCATTTGAGTTTTTTGTTTATAATATCTAAGCATAATTATTTCTTTTTCTTTCACATCAAGTTCACTAATCAATTTTTTAATTGTTATTCTATTTGCTATTTCTGTCTGTTCATCTCTCCCTGTAGAAATATGTTCTAAAATACTAATTGTCTTATCTGTTTTGTTATCTACAAATTTTGCACTTTCAATAGAATCTACTGGTCTTGTAGAATCTAAAGCCATTGTAATTTCTTCTTTTGGTGTTTTAAGTTCTTTCGAAATTTCATCTAATGTTATTTCTCTCCCATATTTATTAAAATATTCTTTTTGTAATTCAATTATTTTTACATTTAATTCTTTTATACTCCTACTAACTTTAATTGGTCCATCATCTCTTATATATCTTTTTATTTCACCTAAAATGTATGGTACTGCATATGTTGAAAGTCGAACTTCAAAACTTGTGTCAAATCTTTGTATTGCTTTTATAAAACCAATACTTCCAATTTGATATAAATCTTCTATATCATATCCTCTTCCATTAAATCTTCTAACAATGCTCCAAATTAAACCATTATTATCTTCTATTAATTTTGTCATGTCATCTTTACTTCCATTTTGAGCATTTTCGATGATTTTCATATCATTTTCATACACTATTCCTCTCCCCTTATTGCAGTAGCAGTTGTAGAAACTGCAAAATCTTCTTCTTTATTAGAATTACTTTTAATCTTTTTTCTCATAGTAACTTTTGTACCTAATCCAAGTACTGACTCTACTTCTATACTATCCATAAAACTTTCCATAATAGTAAATCCCATTCCTGACCTTTCTAAATTCGCTTTTGTTGTATATAATGGCTGTTTTGCTATTTCTACATTTTCAATTCCTTTACCTGTATCTGATACTTCAATAAAAATCTCGTTTTCTCTTATTTTACAAATTAATTTTACAATTCCCATTTGTTCTTCATATCCATGTATTATCGAATTTGTAACAGCTTCTGATACTGCAGTTTTTATATCAGCAATTTCTTCTAGTGTTGGATCTAATTGAGCAACAAATGCTGCTACTGATATTCTCGCAAATGCTTCATTATTTGATTTACTTAAAAATTCTATTTTCATTTCATTATCATATATATTATTCATATTTTCCCTCCTTTTTCGATTTCTACTTCTGGCATTATTTTTAATATCCCACTCATTTCAAATATTTTCCTTACAGGTGAAGGTACATTTGCTACTCCAACTTTTCCTCCTAGCATATTTGCTAATTTATATCTTCCTATCATTAAGCCTATTCCTGCACTATCCATAAAAGAAACATTGTTAAAATCAAATATAACTTCTTTTGGCATATATCTTTCAATTTCATTATCTAATTTCCTCCTCATCTTTTGTACTGAACATTCATCTATATCTTCTTCTATTTTGAAGATTAATCTCTTGTCCTTTTTCTCAAACTTACTTTCCATATACTTCTCCTTTCTCTTTCCGTATTATACAACCTTTTACATATTTTTCCAAGAGTTAAAAATTAGAAGTTTTGTCGAATTCTTAAAACTTTTCGACAAATTGGTGCCGGTTCTCTTTTTGCCTTTTTGCTCTTGGGCTGCTTGGCTAGCTGGTTTCGGCCATTTTGTTAATTTGGTGCCGGTTCTCTTTTTTCCTTTTTGGCATCAAAAAAACACCAATATTAAATTTTATCTAATATTGGTATTTCTACTACTTTTCTATTATTATCGTTACAGGCCCATCATTTAAAAGTTGGACCTTCATATCTGCTCCAAAAATTCCTCTTTGGACTTCAATTCCATTTTTAGAACATTCATTGCAAAAATATTCATATAAAGGAATTGCCTCTTCAGGACGAGCAACCTCTATAAAACTCGGTCTATTACCATCATTACAATTTCCGTAAAGTGTAAATTGCGATACAATTAGTAATTTACCATTTACATCTTTTAAACTCAAATTCATTTTATCATTTTCATCTGTAAAGACTCGCAAATTACATAATTTTCTAACTAAATAGTCAGCTTGTTCTTTTGTGTCTCCTACTTTTATTCCTATTAATACTAAAAAACCTTTTTCTATTTTACCTACTATTTTTTTATCTACTTCTACACTAGCATTTTTTACTCTTTGTATTACTAATTTCATTATTTTCCCTTCTTATTGCTCATTTTCGCTATTTTCTTGAATAGTTTCCTCTTCTTCTATTTTCATTTCTTGAATTGCATTTTGTTGAGTCTCAACTGCCATTATTTCTGTCATTTTCTCTATACTATTCTCTGAAGTATTTTCTTCTTTTAATTCTGATTCTTCTGATGAATTTTCATCTGCAGATTTATCTTCTTTTAAATTATCGCCTGGTTGCTTTTCACCACAAATTGGACAATAAGCAAACTCTAATTCTATTTCTGAATGACATTTTGTACATTGCTTTTTTTCTTTCAATTCTAAAATTGATTTCAAGCATGTTTCAATTTCTGCTGATAATACATCAATTTTTGTACATTCTTCTTCTAATTCTGTATTAATATCTATGTTTTCTTCTCTAACATGTTTTTCATAAACTTTTTTTCCAATTTCTATATATAAATCTTTAATATCAGATTTATTTTCATTAATTTTCATTTTAAGTTTTGCTTCTTTTGCAATTCTTCCAGTCCTCTCAGCAGTTGCATCATAAGCAGCACTTGCCTTTTTACCTAAATTATCAAAAAATCCCATTACAAATCACACCTCCATTAAACTTTATTATTTACAAAATTATTATACATATTCTTATTTTTAATTAGAATATCACTTTTAATCTTCTTTCTTTTTAGCTCTACTCATTAAATTATTTACAGCATCTTCTGGTTTTAAATTTTCAAATAAAATTCCATAAACAGCTTCTACTATAGGCATTTCTATATTATGCAAGTGACATAATTCATGTGCAACTTCTATATTATCAATACTTTCAATTGTCATTCCAACTTCTTTTTTAGTTTCTTCTAAACTTTTGCCTTGACCAATCAACTTGCCAGCTTTTCTATTTCTACTATGTTCACTTAAACAAGTTACTATAAGGTCTCCAAGTCCACTTAAACCATATAAAGTTTCTTTTTGACCACCTAATTCAACACCTAATCTTGAAAGTTCTGCTAAACCTCTTGTTATTAGAGCAGCAAAAGTATTGTCTCCTAACCCTATTCCTGCAGCAACACCTGCACAAAAAGCAATTATATTTTTTAAGGCTCCTCCAAGTTCAACACCTTTTACATCTCTTGAAGTATATATTCTCATATTTTTACTCATAAATGTATCTTGAACTAATTTTAATATAGCATCATATTTTGATGCTACAACTAATACTGTTGGCATAGCTATAGAAACTTCTTCAGCATGACTAGGACCTGATAGTACCGCTATTTTAGCATTTGGCATTTCTTCTTGGACTACTTCATCTAATGTAAGCATTGTATCTTTTTCAAATCCTTTTGAACATATCACTATTGGCTGATTTTTTACATATTTCTTATATTCTTTTACCGTACTTCTTGTAAACTTTGATGGTGTAACATGTATTATAAAATCTGTACCATTTATTGCCTCTTCATATGATGTTGTACATATTACCCCTTCAGGAATTTGTGCTTGTGGTAAAAACTTACACTTTTTTTCATTATTTATCATATCTTTCTCTTCTTCTGAAAAAGACCATATGTTTATCTTATTTCCTAATTTAGCTAAATGAATTGCTAGTGCAACTCCCCAACTTCCACTTCCTATTATTGCTATATTTTTCATACATTTCCTCCTTGTTAATTTGGTGCCGGTTCTCTTTTTGCTTTTTTGCTTCTTTTCCGCTTGGCTGGCTGGTTTGCGTCATTTTGTCAATTTGGTGCCGGTTCTCTTTTTTCCTTTCTTGTCAATTTGGTGCCGGTTCTCTTTTTGCCATTTATTTTTTAAAACTTATTTTATTTTCAGTTCCATTTAATATTCTTTGTATATTACTTCTATGATTAAATGCAACAAGTAATGCAAGTATTATACTATATATAAAATATCCGCTTCCTTCTGAAACTGTAAAATCAGTATTAATAAATAATACTAATATAGGAAATAATATAGCTGCTCCAACTGAACCCATAGATACCATTTTTGTAAGTACCATTAATACTAGAGCAAATACTAAACATATTAATCCTATTTTCCAATTAGTCATTAATAATACTCCTAATGATGTTGCAACACCTTTTCCTCCTTTAAAACCGAAAAATATTGGAAATGTATGGCCTACTACAACCGCAATACCAGCTATTTGTACTAATAACGCTTTATCTATGTCTTTTACTATTACACCTACTATTATTGCTACTAAAATAGCAACTACTCCTTTTAATGCATCACCTAATAATGTCAATGCTGCAGCTTTTTTTCCTACAGAACGTAACATATTTGTTGTCCCTGCATTTCCACTTCCTTTTTTTCTTATATCAAATCCTGCCATTTTTTTGCTAATTATTATTGAAAAACTTATGCTTCCTAATAAATAAGCTATTATCCCTACTATTATATATGCTACCATATCTATCTACTCCTTTTTTGTTAATTTGGTGCCGGTTCTCTTTTTGCCTTTTCGTCTCTCTTCCGCTCGGCTGGCTGGTTTCGGCCATTTTGTTAATTTGGTGCCGGTTCTCTTTTTGCTCTTTTTGCCATTTCTATTCTATTTTTTCTCTCACGATTATTCTAACTGGTGTTCCTTCTAGTCCAAATTCCTTTCTTATTTGGTTTACTAGATATCTTTCATAAGAAAAATGAAATAATTCTTTATTATTTACAAATATCACAAATGTTGGTGGCTTAGTACTTGCTTGTGTTCCATAAAATATTTTTAATCTTTTACCTTTATCTGTTGGTGGTTGAACAATTGCAATTGCCTCATTTATTACTTGATTTAACACTGATGTTGATATTCTCATTGCATTTTGTTCTGCAACATTATTAATCATTGAAAATAACTTGTCCACTCTTTGACCTGTTTTAGCTGATATAAATATTATTGGTGCATAAGACAAATATGATAATCTATTATAAATTTCTTTTTTATATTTTTCTAATGTTCCTGTTTCTTTTTCATATTCATCCCATTTGTTTACAACTATTATAATACCTTTTCCTGCTTCATGTGCTTCTCCTGCAATTTTTGCATCTTGATCTGTTACACCCTCATTTGCATCTATCATCATTAGACACACATCTGATCTTTCAATTGCTAGTAAAGTTCTCATTATACTAAATTTTTCAATTGATTCTGTTACTTTGCTTTTTCTTCTAATTCCTGCTGTATCTATTAGTACATATTTTCCATATTCATTTTCATATTCTGTATCTATTGCGTCTCTAGTAGTTCCAGCTATTGAACTTACTATTGTTCTATTTTGACCTAAAATTTTATTGATTAATGATGATTTTCCTACATTTGGCTTTCCTATTACTGCCACTTTTATTTTATCATCTTGATCTTCTCCATCCTGTTTTTCTGGAAGATTTTCATAAATTGCATCTAATACATCACCTATTCCTAATGCATTTGTTGCTGATACAGGATATGGATCACCTATTCCTAAATTATAAAATTCATAAATTTGATTTTTATCTTGACTCATATTATCTGCTTTGTTACATACTAATACAACTGGCTTTTTAGATTTTTTTAGCATTATTGCGATTTCTTCATCTGCTGCAGTAACACCTTGTTTTACATCTGTTAAAAATACAATTACATCTGCTATTTCTACTGCAATTTTAGCTTGTTCTCTCATTTGAGAAATTATTACATCATCTGACTCTGGCTCTATTCCTGCTGTATCCACAATTGTAAAATTTCTACCTCTCCAGTTTGTTTCAGCATATACTCTATCTCTTGTTACTCCTGGTGTATCTTCTACTATTGATATTCTACTACCTACTATATAATTAAAAAATGTTGATTTTCCTACATTTGGCTTTCCTATAATTGCTACTGTTGGTTTCGACATCTCGCCACTACCTTTCTTTCCTATTTTTCCACTTATATTCTACTATTTTTTGCTAAAAATATCAAGAATTTTTGTTTAAAAATATCTAAACTTAAGAATTTGAATTCATTTCTTTCAAATTAATTTTTTTATTTTCACGTAATAAAATTATCCACAAAAATATGCAAATAAAGAAAATAGCAATATTTTTATAATAATATACAGCAATACTACTAATAATTGTCATTAAAATCATTATTATATTAGAAATTTTATTTACTAAAATATCAGCCTTTTTCTCTCCAAATTCAATATGTAAAATACCTTTTATAATTCTTCCTCCATCTAATGGATATATTGGTAACAAATTAAAAATCATTATTAATAAATTCGAATAAATTGCTACTTCTCTTGTAATATAAATCGGCTCTATATACATATATATTATTACTAAAACAATACTCAGAATTGGCCCTGCAAGTGCAATTAAAATCTCCTTTAATTGCAATAGATTTCCATTCTTAATCTTTATTTTACCATCTTTTGAATTTGCTTTAAAACTTGATGATAATCCAAAAGCCATTAACTCTATTTTTTCTGGCTTCATTTTTAATATAATTCCCATAATTATATGACCTAATTCATGTAATAAACAAAAAAACATTATAATTAAATAAATTTCTATTTGATTTGTCAAGAAAAATACAAATAAAAAAATAAGTATTTTTAAATCTATTCTTATTCTCAATTCTCTATCCTCTTTCTAAATTATTAACTATTATATTAAAGTTCTACTAAAAGTTGTGGATTTACTCTTCTATCTTGATAAATAACTTCAAAATGAAGATGTGGTCCTGTTGTATTACCTGTTAAGCCAACTTCTGCTATCTCTTGTCCCTGTTTCACTGTATCTCCCTCTTTTACATATATTTTATTGCAATGAGCATATAAAATTATTACATCATTTATTTGTATTTTTAAATGATTTCCAAAATCCCCTTGACTTGAAGTATATATAACAGTTCCATCTGTAGCAGAAACAATTTTAGTACCTGTAACAGCAGCTATATCTGTTCCGGTGTGATTTTTTGGAACTGATGCAGTTGTAGGATTCCTCGGTCCAAACATAGAACTAATAGTTCCATTTACTGGTTTTATGAAACTTGTTACACTTTTTATATAATTAACATCTTTCTCCATCTGTGATAATTCCACATTTACTTCTGTCTCTTCTGCTGCTCCTCCAATATTTTCTTGATTATTTTGTATATCTTCTTTACTCACATTTTCTTGCTGAACCTGTTCACCACTATTTTCTTGCTGTGCTTCTGGTTGAGCATTTTGGTTAGACTCTTCATCTTGTTTCACTTCATTATTTGGTGTATCATCATTTGGTGTAACAGCTTTTTCTTGATTATCTGAGCCTTTTGTATTATCATTAGATATCATTTTATTATATATATCATTTATATTTGAAGATATAGTAGAATAAATTTCTGCAAAATTAATATCTTGTGATAATATCTCTTTTGCTTTATTTGTAAAATCTTCTGAAAATATGTAATTACTATTAACAACTAAATAAAAAACTCCATATATAAATAAACATACAATTATTTGTTTAATCATTTTCTTAAATAATTTTATGTCTTTTTTCTTACTAGATCTTTTTAATTCTCCTATTCTAGTTTCTCTCGGTGACATTTCTTGTTCTCTTCTCATATAATATCTTTGTTCTGCTCTTCTTATTTTATCTTCAACTGACATTGCTCTTTCCATATCTAATCCCTTCCTTTTTATATAATAGAAAAGGTTAACTTTCTTATTATATAAAAAAACACTTTATATCTTGCATTTACTAATGTCTATGCAATGATAAAGTGTTTTATGTTATTATATGAAATTTATTATTAAACTGATAACTAAACAAACTGTCGAAATTATACTATAATATTTTAGTATCTTATATTTTGTTTTTGTATTTCTATTTCTTTCTAAACTTTTCTTGTTTTCTATTTTATTTATATAATCTGTTATAAGAATTTCCGCTTCTTTCACAATATAGTCTTTTGACTTTACTTGTGTACCTCTAAAGCTTTCTTTGTTACTTTTATCAACAAATTCTTTTTCTTTAACTTTCTGAGTCTCTTTAAAAATTATAATAGCCTCTTCTACCATATTAGATGGAAGATTTTTAAGTACTAACATGTTTTTCATATCACTTGTTTCCATTATATCACTCCTTTGGAAAATCTTATATAATAATTTTTTCCAATTTAAAAAGTTTTATACAAGTTTTATTTATTATAAAAATACAAAAAATCACAACTTTTTTATTACATTGCAATTTTTTGTATTTTCATTAATTATTCTAAAGGAGTTCTATCTATGGTCAATTGTGCAGCTGTAATTGTATATTCATATACATATTTCGCATAACTAATATGACATATATTAATTAATATAATTATTATAATAAAAGATGTGATTATTTTTGCCATTTTAATATACCTTTCTTTTCAATTTCTTCTATATCAATCAAACAAAGTAGTTGCTTTTATTTCAAAAACATATTTGTTCAAATTCATTCCATCTATAGTATCTTGTATATCTTCCATTTCATTAATTTCATACTTCCAATACCAATTTATAGTAATTTCTTTTTGTGTTTCAAATTTACTGCTAATTATGTCCTCCATTTCTTTCATTGTTTTATAATTTTTATTATCTAAAGTAAATATCAAATTTTGTGGTTTTTCTGATTTTTCATTTATATTAATTTCAAAATCTGAATCTAATGGTTTCTTAAATTTTATTGTAAAACTACCATAAGTTCCTGGAGCAATTTTTTTATATATATTATTTTTATTATGTATATTTTCAAATACATCTATTTCAACTAAATTATTTAAATCAATTTCATATTCATTTTCACTTGATTCATCATTCCAAAGACCAAAAATCATGATATCATTAAAAATATTTTTATCTAATTTGTTAATTTTGAGAATTATAAATATTATTAGAAATAAAATGATTAGAATAATAATATATCTTTTTAGTTTCATTAAATTTTCTCCTGTTCTGAATGAACTTTAATTTGTACTTCTTCTAAAATATCTTTACCTTGTGTTCCTTTAGTTTTGTCATATATTACTTTTAATTTGTACTTTTGCTCTATTTTTTCATTGCCTTTTATATAAATTTTTTCAGTTTTTAAATCATTTAATTGCATCATTTTTTCTTCATTATATAATTCGAATTGTATTGAATCATCTGTTTTAGAAACAATTTCAATTATATAGAAAAATCCTGTTTCACTTATATTAGTTTCATCAAAATTTTTTATAGAAAATTCATAATATCCTATATTATTTATTTCACTTATTTTTGTGGTTTGCTTTCCATCTACTATAAAAATTGGTTTTGCAATTTCAAATTTCAAACTACTATTTTCTTCACTTATATATTTTGCATATGTTATTTGTATAAAAGTCATTAAAATTAATATTGTTATAAATATAGTAACAAAAACTAATATTTTTTTATTTTTTATATTTATTCCTCCTTTTATTTTTTATCACTAGTCAGAACTTTGAGTTCCTGTTGCAATTATATCAAATGTATATTCTGTAATTAAATTTGCATCTTGTGTATCTATTATATCATTTTGATTAATTTCTTCTTCATCTTTTCCAGTTTCATAATTCCACATCCAGTCTATATTAAAAGTTAATTTTCTATTTTCATTACTATGTGAAATCATTCCTGTTATAGGTGTTATCTCTGAAAGTGAATCATATGTTCTTCCTGCATATGTAAATTTTAAATTTTGAGGTTTATTTTTTTCATTTGCAAATTTTATTTCATATTCAACTCCAACTTCTGAGCCTGTCATATCTATTGTTATTGGTAATTTTCCTCCTGAACCTGGAGCTATTTTTCCTGGTATTATATTATTTGTATGAACTGTATCTATTAATTTTATTGTTTGTGACTCATTTTCTCCTTTTTCAAGTCTAAATGCCCATTTTGCTATTTCTGCAGTCCCTGTTCCTTTATCTTGTGTTATATATTTTGCATATGTAAATCCCATTATTTGTAATGCAATTATTAATATTAATGCTATTAAAATTTTAATTATTTTTTTTATTTTATTTTTCAAATCTATTTCCTTCTTTCTTCTTTATTATCAAATTATTATTACATACCAGTTTTAGGTAATTTGGGTATTTCTTCTATTGGTGGCTCCTCTTTAGGTGGTTCTTCTTTTGGAGGTTCTTCTACTGGTGGCTCTTCTGGCGGTTCCTCTGGTGGTTCTTCAATTATTACAATTTTTCTATTTGTTACTTTTATTACTTTTTCTTCATTTAATTTTATTTCAATTTTGTGTTCAATATATTCTGCTTCATATCCATCTGGTGTTTTTACTTCTCTTATGTAATATGTTCCTGGCATTATTTGTTCTAATTTTATTAACCCATTTTCATCTGTTTCTACTACTCTAATTACTTTTCTGTTTTCATTAAGTACCTCAAATTTTGCTCCTTGTAATGGTTCTTGTGTTTCTTCATCTTGTTTTTCTACTATTATTTTTGTATTATTTTTTTCATAATCTTGGGTGAATTCTATATCTTTATTTTCATAAGAAAATGCTGTTAATGCATAATCTTGCAAATCTGCACTAGGGGATTTTCCAAAAAATATTGGTTTTGTTTCCATTTCTGTTTGAATTTTTACACCAAATTCTCCTGATTCTTCTAAATTGATTATTGGTATTAAGATTTTAAATTTCTCATTTGAACTAAATTCATTTTTTTCCTGATTTTCTAAATTTGTAATTTTACTTCCTTTTACTTGATTTACTAAACTTACTGTAAATTTACTTATATTTATTTTACTTTTTAATTCATATTGTTTTGATACATACTGTGTTTCAAGATTGTCTACTTGCCATTTTTCATCTTTTATTACTTCTATTCCTTGATCTTCAAAACTTTCTGTTGAATTTTTTGCATTTTCTAATATTTTGTTCATTGCATTTATAACTCTACTTCCAGCTTCATCTATAGCAGAATATCCTTCTGTTCCTGTATTATATATATAACAATATATTGACTGTTTTGTAGCCATATATGCTTCTCCTTCATTTGCTACTCCTAATTGTTCAATTGTTTTGTATGGATATCCATTTATAATTACTCTCCATAAACCTAAATCTGTAATTTTTCCTTGATCTGTTACATCATATGTTGCTATATATTCTCCAACTCCATGTAATTCTCTGTTTAAGCAATATACTGGATATTCTTTACCATCTTTTTCATATACAGCATGTGCAGTTTTAATTATTATTCCATTATTTCTTATTATTCTTGGAAAATATCCTTTTGTGTATATTTTTATCTGTTCTCCTTCAACTGCTTGTACTGCATTTACTAATATTCCGCAATTCATTATTAGTAGTAGTGATATTATTAATACTATTTTTATCGTTTTTTTCAATATTCTTCCTCCTCTTTTTCTACTGCTTGTATACATCTTCTATATTCCGGCTCATTTTCTACACATGTTATTAGTGTTAACATATTATCTTCTGTATTTTCTAAATATTTCCATTCAGTATCTCGAATTATTCTGCTTTTTTCTACTTCATATATTTTTTCAAATTCATTATATTTGTATATTATCTCATCTCCTTCTTTTAATAATTTTAGGTCTTTGAAATAATTTACTTCATACCCTCTGTTATGCCCAGCAAGTCCGATATTTCCATTTTCTCTTTGAGTATTTTCAAAATGACCTATATATTTATTTAATACTTCTTGTGTAGTTCCTTCTGCTATTTCTGCATTAAGTGATATCTTTGGTATTTCTAATTTCCATATCTTTTTTTCATTTACTGGCTCTTCTTGCTTTTTTTCTTCATCACTTATTTCATTTACAATATCTGAATTTGGATTCATAATTTCTTTTCCAATTTCTGTTTCTATAGAATATCTTTTTATGAATATTTCGAATAAAATAAATATTATTGATATAAAAATACATGCAAAACCAGTTTTAGTAAATTTAAACATACATTTACTATCACCTCACATTTATAAAATTGTTTTTGGAATTAATTTTTTTCGAAAAAAATTGTTTGATTCAAATTCTAAAAATATGTTAACATCACTTTATCTATTTGTCAAGAAAAATCGTTCGACATTCTTCGACAAGTATGTGTCAAGTAAATGTAGGCAATTTTTTATATTTTGCCTACATTAATTTTACACTAACTCACTTTTTCCTTTTGGCAATTTTTTCTTATCTAATTTATTCGAATCTATGTATTTATAATTTAATGCATTTTGTTTTGTAATTACTGTTCTTCCTAACTCTTTTTCCAAATCATCACGCGTATTTTTTGCAATTCTTCCACCACGTTTTGCCATTTCTCTATTTTCTTTTAAGCCATAAGGTTTATGTTCTTTTACAAGTTCTCTTGTTGCAATTTCTCCTAAGTCTGTTAATGCTACTTCTATATCTGTCATATTATCTCTTAAAGATTCTTTTCTAAGACCTTTATATTCTTTATATTGAGAAGCTTTCATTCCAGACCATTCTTGGTATATTTCATTTGTGAGTATTCCATACTCATAATCTTTTGTTATTCCATTTTCTTTCCATACATCTGTTAGTTTTCGTCTATCTACAACTCCTGTTAATCTTGCCTTAATCCATTTATCATCATATCCTTTAGCTCTATAATAATCAACAGCACGATTAACAGCAAGTTCTGGGTCAAAAACTTCATCAATTCTTTCTTTTCCCATCTGAGCTAGCCAAAGTTTAAATGGCTCTGCTTTTGGACTTGGTATTGACTCAATCAATCTTAATATTCCATGTGTATCTAATGTATCTGTTAAATAACTTTTTCCATCTTTTTGTGACTTCATTTTCAGTTGCACGATATTTTCGTGCAACTGACTTCCTTCTTGTTTTAACTTTCTTTTTAGATCACTCCAATAGTTTCTTGGAATATTACTATCAGTTAATGCTCCAATAATATCAACTATACTAAAATAATATTCTTCCTTTTCACTATCCCAAGCACTTCTTATTTCTTTTCCTTCAAAAAGATTTGAAATTGTTTCTAATTTATTATTATCCATTTAGGCATCATTCCTTTATAAATTTATTATTATGCACAAATTATACCAATAATATACAATTTTTTCAATTAAATTAGCATATTTCAAGTAAAAAATATATTGCATATTTTTTCTTTTAATGGTATCATTAAAATATAATAAAAATAATATAAATCAATTTGCACATTTATTTTAAGGGAGAAAAACAAATGAAAGATTTAAAAGAAAAATTTAATTTTTATGACCAAACATACTTAAAATCATATAATTTAGATAAAGCAATACAATATCAGCTTAATCTATTAGACTCTTTAGATATATTCACAAGAGAACATTCTGAAAATGTTGCAACAATAGCCTGTAACTTATGTAGAAAGTTACATCTTTCAAAAGGATTTACTGAATATTGTACAATTTGTGCATATTTACATGATATAGGAAAATTATTTATCCCATCAAAAATACTTCAAAAACCAGCACAATTAACAGAAGAAGAATATGAAGTTATGAAACAACATACCACATTAGGGTATAAATTATGTATAAAAGACACAAAACTTAGACCATATTATGCAGGGCCTTATTATCATCATGAATCACTTGATGGTACAGGCTATCCACAAGGTCTAGTAAGAAAAGACATTCCTTTTGAAGCACAAATCATTAGAGTTGCTGATGAATATGATGCACTTGTTCATAAAAGGCAATATAAATCACATATTGGAATTACAGATGCTTTAAAAATTATAATAGAACATACAAAACCATCTGAAAATGCTCCAAAACATACAGGATATACATATGCAGGAAAAATCAATAAAAAAATTGTTAAAAAATTGCTTAAAGTTGTTATAGATGATATTGAATACGAAATTTCTTGTGTTATAGATTATGTACAACATTTACAAGATGAGATAAAAAGATATAAAAAAATTGAACATTACATAGAAAAAAGAAATTCTACAAAAAATAAAAATAAGCAATTATATTATGAACAATATATTGATTTATTATTACATGCTGGTGAATCTCTTGAAAATTTTGATAATTTATATCAAGAAGTTAAAGATGCTTATATACTTAGAAAAGAAATTTTAAGTAATTTACACAAAGAAATTAAAAATGTAAAAAAACTTGTTGTTTAAATAAAATTACATTAAAAAGAGAGATTAATTTAAAATGACCACATATTATTAAACTTTTATTTCTAATAATATGTGGTCTTTTACATTTTATAAACTTTTTATTTTATAACGAAAAATTCTACTATTTTTTCTAAAATACTTTTTTCTTCTTCTTTTATAAATTCATGTTTTGTCTCTACATTATCTGATTTTTCCAAATCTAATGGTGTTGCTTCTTTTGCTTGCATACCAAGTTCATCTGTTGCAACTTGTTTTATTTTGTTCCAATCCAAAGAACTTTCAACTTCTTTTATACTCTTTTCAACTTGGCCATTTTCCTTTTCTATTACAGATAATTGATTTTCCATTTCCTTTTTTTGATTAAACATTTCCATAATTGCAGTTTCTCTATAGCTTACGGCAAGTAACATGACAAAAACAGTCATAACAATAAAAACTTGTTGTGCTTTAATCTTTCTTTCTTTTGCTTTTTGGGCATTTTGCTTTTCTGCACGTTTTTTAGTTTCTGTATTTTTTTGTATTTTTTTCTTTTCTTTTGTAGAAGCTTTTTGTGTCTTTTTACTTGTAGTAGATCTAACCTTTTTTCTGTTTGTATAATCAGGTTCATATTTTCTTGGACTTGTTTCATATTGATATGACATTCTTGGCATATTATCACCTCCTCATCTTTAGTCAAAAAAATTTAATTAAATCTTTTCAAAAACCCTTAATTTTGCACTTTTTGATCTTGGATTTTCTATTTGTTCATTTTCTTTTGCTATAATTGGTTTTTTATTCACAATTTTTCCTTCAGATTTTGCACCACACACACAATATGGCAAATCTTTTGGACATGTACATTTTCCCTGTGCATCTGTATAAGCATTTTTAACTGCTCTATCTTCTAGAGAATGGAAAGTTATAATACATAACCTACCACCTTTTTTTAAATATCTTATACAAGTTCTAACTGTATTATATAATGGTTTAATCTCATCATTTACCTCTATTCTTATTGCTTGAAAAGTTCGTTTTGCAGGATGTCCATCTTTTTTCGCAAATGATGGAATAGATTTTTCTATTATTTTTACTAATTCTTCTGTTGTTTCTATTTCCTTATTTTTTCTATATTCACATATATTTTTTGCTATTTGTCTTGAAAATCTTTCTTCTCCATATTCAAAAATAATATTTGCTAAATCTTCTTCTAAATATGAATTTACGACTTTTTTCGCCGTTAGGCTTTGAGTTTTGTCCATCCTCATATCTAACTCATTATTCCCTAAATAGCTAAATCCTCTATTTCTTTCATCTAATTGATATGATGATACTCCTAAGTCTAATAAAATTCCATCAACTTCTTTAATTTCAAGTTCTTGGAATATTTTTTCTATTTCATCATGATTCCCATGTACATATTTTACATTTTGAAAATCTTTTAAATTCTCTTTAGCAGCTCTAAGAGCTTCTTCATCTCTATCGATTCCAATAAGTAAACCTTTAGGTGACAATCTTTTTAAAACTTCTTTGCTATGACCAGCTCCACCTAAAGTTCCATCTACATATATTCCATCTTCTTTTATTTTTAAATTTTCTATTGTTTCTTCCAGTAATACTGGTTTATGACAAAATTCCAATTTTACACCTCTTTTTAACTAATTATTTTATCTTTTGTATTTTTTGGAATTTATCTTTAGAAATTTTATCTTTTGTATTTTTTTCTTTTGTTTTCCTTTGATTTTTTATCTTTTGTATTTTTTAATTTCTTTTGTACTTTTTTCTTTAGTATTTTTATATAAACTTTTGCAAGTTATATACCTAACATTGTCATATTTTCAGCAATTTCATCTGCTGAAATATTTTCATCACAATTTTGCCAAATTTCTTTATTCCAAATTTCTAATCTTGTTCCAACTCCAATAATTACTACATCTTTCTCCAACTTTGCTGCTTCTCTTAAATTTGATGGTATTAAAAATCTACCTTGTTTGTCTATTTCACATTCTGTTGCACCTGATAAAAAAAATCTAACAAAATTTCTTGCATTTTTATCTGATAATGGAAGTGATTTTAATTTTGTCTCAAAATTTTGCCATTCTACTTGTGAAAATACAAATAAACATCCATCTAATCCTTTTGTTATGATGAACTTTTCTCCTATGTCTTGTCTTAATTTTGCAGGCATTATTAACCTACCTTTAGTATCTAAAGAGTGCTCATATTCACCAATTAACAATTGAATCACACCTCATTTCCATTTTCACCACTTCGTACCACTTTTCTCCACTTCGATATCATAATAATACATTTCTTATTTTTTTGCAAGCCTTTTTACAAAATTTATTAAAAATTTTGCAAAAAAGAGAACCGGCACCAAATTAGCAAAATAGCCAAAACCAGCTAGCCAAGCGAAAAAGAAGAAAAAAGGCAAAAAGAGAACCGGCACTAAATTATCATTTTCATGCATTTTATAAAATAGTCAATTTCTTCAAAAGTATTAGAATCTCCAAAAGAAGTACGTATTGCACAATTCAAATATTTATCTGGAAGACCAATTGCAGTTAACACATGTGATGGAGCAGTATTACCTGATGAACAAGCAGAACCACTAGATACACAAATATTTTTTTCATCTAATTTAAAAATTAGTTCAGAAGCATTAGCACCTTCAAATGAAACATTAGCATTTCCAGGCAATCTATGTTCCATTGAACCATTAATATGAAATTTTCCAGGTAATTCTTTTTGCAATTTAAATAAATAATAGTCTCTTAATCTTTTTAAACGATTTACATGTATATCAAGATTATTCCCAGCAATTTCGCAAGCTTTTCCAAGAGCCACTATACCTGCAACATTTTCAGTACCAGCCCTTTTATTTTTTTCTTGATGTCCCCCATCTATAATTCTCTCTATATTAATACCATTTTTTATATATAATGCTCCAATTCCTTTTGGTGCATTTATTTTATGACCTGAAAGTGAAAGCATATCTATTCCCATCTTAGAAACATCAATTTCCATATTTCCAACAGCTTGAACTGCATCAGTGTGAAATAAAATATTGTGTGAATGTGCTATTTTAGAAATTTGTTCTACTGGTTGAATTGTACCTATTTCATTATTTGCAGTCATCACACTAATTAAAATCGTTGATGGTTTTATTTCATCTTGTAATTCGTCAAGTCTTATTATTCCATTTTCATCTACATTAATATATGATATTTCAAAGCCTTGTCTTTCTAAAGTTTTGCATGTTTCTAATATTGCGGGATGTTCTATTTTAGATGTTATTATATGATTTCCTTTTTCCATATTTGCATATGCTACACCTTTTAATGCTAAATTATCACTTTCAGAACCTCCACCTGTAAAAAAAATTTCATTAGGATTGCATTTTATCAAATTAGCTACTTGTTTTCTTGCATTTTCTATAGCTCTTTTTGACTTTCTCCCTAATGAATATAAAGATGATGCATTCCCATAATTTATAGTTAGAAATGGCATCATCTCATTTAATACTTCTGTTTTTATTTTTGTTGTTGCACTATTATCAAAATAAATAATATTCATAATAAGCCCTCCTTAGAATATTGAATAAAATATTAAATTTTCTCCACTTATTAATCTTCTATTATTTATTATATGATTTAACTTCAACTAAAGTGACAAAATTAAATTAATATAATAATTAATTGTATCATAAAATTGTAACTCCAAATATAAATATAAATTTATTTATATTCAGAGTTACTTTAATTTGACTATTTTTCTATTAATTTTTTTATTTTATCTAAATTTTTAATCACAGTATCATATCCAAATTTATAGCATTTATCAAGTTTTTGAATATCAAATAAACCAGCTTTATCTGTAGGAACTGTTAAAATCAAATCACTTTGTTCTAAACCTTTTTCAGCAATTTTATTTCCCATAATATCAATAGTTCTCATAACAATATCCATAACATCACTATCTTTTTGAACACTATCTGCCTCAAAATTGACTGCAATTACCTTTTTATTACACATGTTTTTCAATGGAATTACAGGTATATTATCTAATGCTCCACCATCCATAAACATATGATTTTTAAATTCACATGGACAAAATACTGCTGGAAAACTGCTACTTGCTCTTACAGCTTTTCCAATCTCAATTTCTGTAATATAATTGTCATTTAAATTATCTCTTGGTGCACAATTTGTAAATATATATTCTTTTGCTTCTGAAATATCTACAGCAGGAATTGCAAGTGGCATTTTTATGTCTCCTATTAATTTCACATTTTTTCTTTCAGCTAATTCATTACACATTTTTTCTAATGATATTCCTTCATTAAGTCCTGAAAGTCCTATTTTCCTGTTTTTAACAAAATTTCCTATCCCATTTATTATTGGTACATTTCCTATATTTATTATTTCTTGAGCATATTTTTTAAATACAACATATATGTAATATGGTTTATATCCCATTGCATATAGTGCTGAAACTATACTTCCTGCACTAGTTCCACCAATTGCATCTATTTTTATTCCATTTTCTTCTAGCGCTCTCAAAACTCCTGCATGTGCAATACCTCTAATACCTCCACCTGCTAAGGCAATACCTATTCCCATAGAAAATCCTCCAACTCAAAATTTTGTATTCTCTATCATTATTTACTATTTTCTATGTTTTTAAACTTTATTTGTTCATAAATAATATTATATTTATTAAATTTTTATATAAGCAAAAAGAAAAATTTATCAATACAAATATATTTATTTTAATTTTCCTTTATCATCTAACAAATACTCAGTTTCATTATTATATATTTTTATTCCATCATCTAAATATTCAATATTTGCATTATTTACTTGAACAATTAACTCAAAATTATAATCATATATATAAGTAGTTTGAGTTGCAAAATCTATTGCCTGTATAAGAGAGGTATCTTTAATTAATTGAATTACATCATATTTAAATTCGAGTTTAGTATTTTCTTGACTATCAATAATTCCTACTTTATTTTCTGCATTTGTAGCAATAAAATATTTATCAAAAGCAAAATCAAGTCCCATATAGCTTTGTGTAGAAATTTGCTCAAAATCTGAATTCAAAATTGAGAAACTTCCAGCTGCATTTTTTATAAAATATTCTGAATCTGTTTTTTGAATAATTGTATCAAAAGGAATGTCTACTTCTTTTCCTGATGAATCATAAACTTTATTTTCTTCATCTTTAGTGCCATATATATATATTCCATTTATTTGCAAATTTGAAAATTCAGTTTTTAAAATTTCTAAACCATTTAGATTAATTGCTCCAAACTTTCCAGTTCTTTCAACTATGAACATTTCAAGATCAACATTATAATCTATTGATTGATATTTTGTATCAATTATTTTTGTATTATTTACAAATACACCAAATTGCCCATTTTCAGCAACAAGTAAATATATATCTTCATTTTCTATTTGAGCTAGTCTTGAAATCTGATTATAATCCTCATTCAAAACTTGTACACATTCATTATCATAATATCCATATCTATAACCTTCATCTGTTGTGATACAAACAATATATCCAGATTTTTTATAACCATCTTTTTCTGTGTAATATTCATCAATTTCTATTGAATCATATTTGTTTTTTATTTTGACATTCCCATTTTCATCAATTACTCCATATTTGCCATCTTTTTTTATAAGTACTTCCCCTTCTTTATGTCCAATTCCAGAAATTTCTTCATATTTTGCACCTGTAACAGTTTTACCCGAAAAATTTATAAGTCCAAACTTGCCATCTTTTTCGTATTTTAAGATATTTTTTTGATACTGATTTTCATCATATTTTATTAATTCTACATTATTATATTCAGTAAAAATTTCTTCATTTTTCGAATTTACAAATTTTTTATCTTCACCTTTTTGACACAAAAATACTGCTCTATGTAAATTTGGAATTATTATTTTATCATATTGTGGTTCTATTATATTTTGACCATTTTGCGCAATTCCTACTTTACCATTTTCTTCTATTACAGAATAATTTATTGATGTATCTTCTAATTCTTCTGCTATTTTTTCTCTATTTGGTATATATATTGATATAATTAGACTTATTAAAATTATTATACAAATTAATATTATACTAACTTTTTTAGACATAATTCTACCTCATTTTCTTAATATTTAGATTTATTTTACTATTTATACATTATTTTTTCAATATTTTTTAGTATTTTCCTTGTTTTTTTTGATTTGATATTGTATAATCTTTACATAATAATTATAGTTTGGAATTTACTGCAAATACTGTATTTTCAAATAATTGTATCTATATAGAAAAGAGGGATTTTTATGACAAACTTAGTAATAAAAGATTTATTTAGAAAAACTTCTGAATATGCAAATAAAGAAGTAACTCTTGAAGGATGGGTAAAAACAGTTAGAGATTCAAAAACATTTGGATTTATAGAACTAAATGATGGTTCTTTTTTTAAAAATGTTCAAATTGTTTTTAATGATAAATTATCAAATTTTAATGAAATAGCAAAACTAACAATTAGTTCAACAATAAAAGTTACAGGAACTGTGGTTATAACAGAAAATGCAAAACAACCATTTGAAATACAAGCATCTAATATTGAAATTGAAAGCCTTTGTCCTGCTGACTATCCACTTCAAAAGAAAAGACATTCTTTTGAATATTTACGAACAATAGCTCATTTAAGACCTAGAACAAATACATTTAATGCTGTTTTCAGAATTAGAAGTGTTGCAGCATTTGCAATACATGAATATTTTCAAAACAATGGGTATGTATATGTTCACACACCAATAATTACTTGTGCTGATTGTGAAGGATCTGCAGAAATGTTCAAATTAACTACATTAAATCTTGATGAACCTTTACCACAAAAAGATGGAAAAACTGACTTTTCTGATGACTTATTTGGCAAAAAATCATTTATAACAGGTTCTGGCCAATTACATGGAGAAACTTATGCTTCTGCTTTTGGAAAAATATATACATTTGGTCCAACATTAAGAAGTGAAAATTCAAATACCAAAACACATGCTAATGAATTTTGGATGATTGAACCAGAAATCTCTTTTTGCGATTTAGATGGTCTAATGGATATTGAAGAAGATTGTTTAAAATATATTGTTAAAAAAGTTATAGAAAAATGTCCTGAAGAAATTGATTTTTGTGATAGTTTTATAGAAAAAGGCTTAAAAGAAAAATTAAATAAAATTATTAATTCTAGTTTTGTTAGAATCGACCATAAAGACGTTATAGATATCCTAAAAAAAGCTGATAAAACTTGGGAATTTGAACCTGATTATGGTGAAGATTTAGCAAAAGAACATGAAAAATATATTACTGAATATTTTAATGGTCCTGTTTTTGTAAAAAATTGGCCTAAAGATATAAAATCATATTATATGAAAGTAAATCCAGATGGAAAAACAGTTGCTGCTGTTGACTTAGAAGTTCCAGGAGCTGGTGAAATAATGGGTGGTTCTCAAAGAGAAGAAGATTATGACAAACTTTATTCTCGTATGAAAGAAATGGGAATTGAAACAGATCCTTTATATTGGTATCTTGACTTAAGACGTTTTGGAACTAACATTCACTCTGGCTTTGGTCTAGGTTTTGAAAGACTTCTTATGTATATTACTGGTATTGAAAATATTAGAGATGTTATCTCATTTCCTAGAACACCAAATAATTGCGATTTTTAATTTAATTACTTATACAATCAGAAAAGATAATTATCAACCAGTATAACTATGTAATAATTATAACTTTAGAATTAAGTTAAAGAGGGTTCCTAATTTAGGATACCCTCTTATTACATTATAATTTCTATATTAAAGATTTTTCCTGAAGAATTTAAAGAAATCTTATTTTCTGACTCATTTCCATTAACTAAAATCTTTGAAACTCCAGTATTTTTTCTATTAGGATTTTTCACTTTAATATTATATATACTTTCTCCAAATTTATATCTAATTTCAAATTCTTCCCAATTCTTTGGAATACATGGATTAAAACTCATGATATTATTATTAATATTTAACCCAAGAATATATTGAATTCCTGCCAAATAATACCACCCACTAGAACCAGTATACCAAGTCCAGCCACCTCTACCTGCTAGATTTTGAGCTCCATACACATCTGCAGCTATAACATATGGTTCTACTTTATATTTATTAGCTGCATCTTTTGTTCTAGCATGTTCTATAGGTGTTATCATTCTATATAATTCAACAGCTTTATCTCCTCTTCCTAAAATTGCTTCAGCTATAATTGCCCAAATAGCTGCATGTGTGTATTGTCCTCCATTTTCGCGTACACCTGGCAAATAAGCTTTTATATATCCTGGCTCTAATTTACCTTTTTCAAAAGGTGGGTCAAGTAATTTAATTATACCATTTTCCTTATCAACCAAATGATTTTCTAAACTCTCAATTGCTGTTTGAATTTTGTCTTCTTCACCTGCATTAGAAATAATAGACCAACTTTGAGCAATACTATCTATTCTACATTCTTCATTTTCCATACTTCCATAAACATCGCCATTATCTGCAAAAGCTCTTTTAAACCATCTACCATCCCAAGCATTTTTGTTTAAATCTATTTTTAATTCATCTGCAATTTGTCTATATTTTTCAGCAACATCAGCTTCCTTAGCACAAAGTTCTTTATTATTAGGGTCTTCTACATTTTTGCTAATCCAATCTGCTATTTTTGCAAATTCTTGGAGAATTTCAAATAAGAAAAATCCTAGCCAAACACTTTCTCCTTTTCCTTTTGGTCCAATATTACTAAATCCATCATTCCAATCACCTATACCTATTTTAGGTAATCCATTTTCTCCAAAATTGCAAGCTCTATCAATAGCTTTTTTACAATGATTATAAATACTTTCTTTCATATTTGACTCACAATATTTATCATATCTTTCCATTTCTCCATCTTTTAGTTCAGGACCATCTAAATATGGTGTAATTACATTTAAAATACTATAATCACCTGTATGATTAATATATTGAATTACTGCAAAAGGTAGCCATAATAAATCATCTGAAAATCTTGTCCTTGTACCTTTACTAGATTCTTCATGCCACCAATGTTCTACATCTCCTTGTATAAATTGATGCTTACTGTGTTTAATAATCTGATTATATAATATTTTTGTGTCAACAAACTTAGTTGCAAAACTATCTTGTAATTGGTCTCTAAACCCAAATGCTCCTCCAGATTGATAAAATCCGCTTCTACCAACTAATCTACTACATATTGTTTGATATAGCATCCATCCATTTAACATTATATTTAGAGATTCATATGGGGTTTTTACTTGAACTTTTCCTAATATATCACACCATTTATTTCTAATTTTTCCTAATTCTATATTACAATTTTGCACTTTAGAATATTTATATGATATGTCTTTTGCATTCATCAAATTATTATCTGCACCTAAAATTATAGAAATCTTTTTATCAGAAAAACTTTCTATTTCAACTTCTAATTCAATTGCAATACATGATTCTTTTCCAATTCCTGTATCATTATCTAGTCTCATGTGTTTTAATCCACTAGGATTTGATACTCCACCTTTTCCTAAAAAAGTTTTTTTGTTTCCTGTAAAAGTTTTAATTTTTTCACTACTTGAAACATATACAAAATTATCAAATACTTCTGTTTTATATAAATTTTTGGCAATCAACATATTTGAATTTGTCTCATATTGTAATTTTATATATCCATCAGATTTAATTTCATCTTCACCTATAACTGGTTTTGCATAATAAACTATTTTTATTTTCTTCTTTTTAGGAGCATTATTTTTAAGTGTTAAAATATTAATCTTACAAGGTTCATCTTGTGGTACGAAGATCTCTAATTCTTGCATCAACTCACCACTAGAATGCACATATTTTGCATATCCGAAACCATATATTGTATTATAATTTTTATCATCTGGCATAGGCATTGCTGTTGGAGTCCAAGTTTTGCCATTTTCTTCATCTCTAAGATAAATTATTTCAGATGGTATATTTATTCCTATACTATTATGCCAACTAGTAACTCTATTTAATCTACTATTTTGATACCATGAATATCCTCCACCACTTTCAGTAACAACTGAACCAAATTTATCATTTGCAATTATATGACTCCATGTTGTTGGAATTTTATTTTCTTTATTTATTTTTATAATATATTCTTTTCCATCTTCTGTAAATGCACCATATTCATTATAATATTTTGGATTTTGCATATGACTAATTAAATCTATTTCTTTTGTTTGATCTTCTTCATCTACAACTTTTGGTACTTCTTCTATTATTCTATAATTATCAAGAATTTCTTCTTCCATGTCTTTTATAACATTTTCTAAATTTCCTAAATGACTATCTATTACTAAACTTGAAACAAATTTAATTAAATTAACATCTTGAATATCCATTTCACTTTTTGAAAGTACAAAAATTCCTCCATAAGTATTTTTCATAAATGTTAAATGATTATTTAATATTACACCTTCTATTTCATCTCTTAAATAATTTTCATAACTATAATTTTCTTCATCAATAATTACAAGTTCTATTTTTATATTTCTAGTTCTGAAAAATTCATATGCTTTTATAATTTGTTTAATAACATATAAATCATTTGCATATTTTATTGTAACTGTTATTATTGGCAAATCTCCTGATATTCCATATTTCCACAAATCTTGCTGTTCATAAGTTTTATAAGCTAATTTTGCATTA
Organism: uncultured Clostridia bacterium; assembly: GCA_944390695.1. Classification (GTDB taxonomy): domain Bacteria; phylum Bacillota; class Clostridia; order TANB77; family CAG-508; genus CAG-269. The sequence goes on along the minus strand of CALXQP010000017.1, from coordinate 23,129 downwards.
TTTTTTAATGGATTATCAAATAATATATATGATAAAATTGTTTGATAAATATCAATATCTTTACCTTTTATTTCAAGATATCTAGTTTCTGCTTCAGTTTTTGCTTTTACAATTTCAAATTCTCTTGAAACATTTTCTAATATCTTATATTTTTCTATATTTTGAATTGCTAAATTTTTATCACTTTCTACAGAAATAATCAAATCAATATATGCTTCTTCGCCAGGTTTTATTTTAATAGTATTTTTTAATGCTACAATTCCTTCTGTTGTAAGTCCTATCTTTTTAGATAATGGTGTAGAATTTTTTATTGATTCAGGAATTCCTAAATTATTTCTTCCAATAAATTTTACTTTATCTATTTCAAATTCTGTTTCACCTATTTTTTCGCAATTTGTTTGCATTTTTGCAATTAAATGCAATTCTTTTTTAGTATCTTCCCTATTTCTTCTTTTTACTGTTAAAAAATCATTTTTTTGGTCATAATCATATACCAAAAATAAATTATTAAAAGCTTGATGTGCATAATCTTGTTCTTTTCTTGACAATACTGGTTCAAAATATGAAGTTATTTCAAATATTTTTTCTTCTTTTGAATTATTTTCTATTTTCAGTCTTCTTAATTCTACAGGTTCATTAGCATCTACTGTAATCTTTAATTTTGTCTTAATCTTATCTTTAACTTTTTCAATTTTATTTGCATCTGGCATAAATTGTATTGTAAATTGATCACAGTTTTCTTCCCCTGCTGCTGACCAAATTTCATTTGTCTGAATATCTTTTATATATATAAATATTCCTTGTGAATAATCATCTGTTTTCTTATATCTTGTTACATAATTTTCGCCAAATATACTCGTGCCCTCACCTGCTTGATTTATAGCTACAACATATTTTTCATTTCCAATTACATTTCCTCTCATAATTCTTTCATCTATTTTATTATATTCTCTTACAGAATAATTTTCGTAATCTTGATATTTAATCTTTTCTGGTTTCTCTTTATTTTCATTCGTAATTATAAAAGTATCAGGCATTCTTTCTTGTAGTAAAATACTTATTGCTTTAATTTCTGGATTTTTCATAAATCTTTTTTGAAATATATAATTATTAAAAAAGTTGTCAATTGAAAGTAATATAAGCCCTTGGTGATGTGCCATATACGTTTTTACAGGTTCTGACTTTTTCCCTTTTGATACTCTTTCAGGTGTATAATCAATTGATTCATAAAATCCATATTTATTTAACATTCCTTCTTTTTCTAAAACTTTTAAATTTTCCACAACTTCATGAGGTTTGTCTGTAATTGCAAGAACACATCCATATGTTGTTACAACCATTTCATCTGCAAGTCCTCTTTTTAACCCAAGCCATGGAATTCCAAAAGCTTTATATTGATAATTTGAATGTAAATCTTTTAAATTAAATGCTGATTCTGATATTCCCCACGGAATTCCCAATTTTTTGCTATATTCTAATTGATTCATAATCGCAAATCTGCAAGATTCATCTAATAAACTTCCTTCATATCTTGGGATATTTATATTTGGCATTAGATACTCAAATGCAGTTCCAGACCAAGATACAAGTCCTTTATATTTTCTTAATACAGTTAGAGTTCTACTTAAATTATTCCAATGTTTTGAAGGTACATCTTTTTTAGCTATTGCTACTAAACTTGCTTGTCTTGCTTCAGATGCTAATAAATCATAATAAGAATCTGTTAATTTATTTTCTTCTATATTAAATCCAATTGAAAACACTCTTTGTTCTTCACAATATAATACTTTAAAATCAGCTTTATCAATCATTTCTGTTAATTTGTTTTTTAATTCAATTACTCTATTTTTTGTTTCTTCGGTTATTTCAATTTTATCATTTTTATCATTTAAGTTTTCTAAAAATGATTTAGTTGTATACATATATCCAACTAAATTTCCACTATCTACTGTTGATATATATTTTGGTATTAATGGATTTTTAGTTTTTATATCATACCAATTATATAAATGGCCATTCCATTTAGGTAAATCATAAACTGTATCTATAATATTTCCTAATAATTCAATTGTTTCAGACAAATTTTCGAAACCTAAATCATAACTTGAAATTACTGCTAACATAGAAAGACCGATATTTGTTGAAGAAGTTCTTGTAACTATTACTTCTTTTCTATCTTCTTGATAATTATCTGGCATTAAATAATTATATTCAGGTTTTAAATAATCTTTAAAAAACTGCCATGTTTTTTTAGCAACTTCTTTTAAATATTTAGATTCATTTTCTTGTAATTGGACTTTCTTTTTTTCCACAACCATACTTATTTTACACATTATATATGGTGTAATTATCCACAAAATCCCAACAATTGTTAATAAAATAATATCAAATTTATTTTTTTGAATTATAGATATCAAAATTAATATTAATCCTAATACTACATTTGCTGCCATCATTTTATAATAATTTAATACACTTGTTTTAGCTTGTTTCTCAGCTTCTTCTGAAGTCATCCATTCTAATAGATGTTTATGACTAATAGTTAATCTATAAATTGTTTTACATATAGATACTAATTCTACATATGCTTTATATGGTAAACATCCTAATGTTAAAATTGCTCTATATATTGCACCTTTAAACCCTACAATATGTGGTGTAAAAGTTTTTTGTTTTTTCTCTCCCTCTTTTCTAGAAAATGCAAGACTAATAATCTCTAGAAGAAATGGATAAATAATTATGCCTAAAGTAGCTAATATTAGCCAATTTGCAGATATAAAACTTGACCATAAAATTAAAACAATTATACTTATTTCAAAAATACTTCTTCTTAAATTATCAAAAATTTTAAATTTAGAAAGTGAATTTAATTTTCCTTTTAGCCATCCTATTATTTGCCAATCTCCTCTTGTCCATCTTGATAATCTATTCATAAAACTAGCATATTGTGTCGGATATCCATCCATTAACATTATATCTGTAGCAAGTCCACATCTTAAATAACTTCCTTCTAATAAATCATGACTTAATACTTTATTTTCAGGTATTTCATTTTTTAATACTTTTGAAAATACTTCTACATCATAAATTCCCTTTCCAGTAAAAATTCCTTCACCAAAATTATCTTGATATATATCTGATATAGCATTTGTATAACTATCAATTCCTCCACTACCTGCAAATATTTTTGTAAATAAATTTTTATGACTTACATCTAAATTAATTCCAACTCGTGGTTGTATTAAACCATGTCCTTTTTGAACAATTCCATTTGAAATTTCTGGTTTATTTAAAATATGTGCCATTGCTCCTATTAGCTCAAATGCAGTATTTAGTACTAAATCTGTATCTGCATCTAATGTAATAACATATTTTATTTTTGGTAATTTCTCTTGATTTATAGTATTAATTCTAAATTTATTTTTTTCATGTTTTAAAATATATTCATTAAATTGTGTTAATAAACCTCTTTTTCTTTCCCACCCCAAATATTTTTCTTCGCTTTCATTAAATTTTCGTTCTCTATAAATAAAATGAAAAATTGGAAAATCTGGATTAGAATATTTTTGATTTAATTTTTCTGCAAGTTTTAAACCTTCTTCAATGACTTCTTTATCAAATTTTTCTTCTTGTGTGTTGCTTTCAGAACAATCTCCTAATATTGAAAAAAATAAATTTTCACTTTTATTTGCTAAATAAAATACTTCCATTTTTTCAAAAAGTTCTTTAACTTTTTCTTTTGTTTTAATTATTGTAGGTATAACTACAAATGTTGCATTTTCTTTATCTATTCCTTTCGAAAAATCCATTTTAGGTATAAGTTTTGGCTTAACTATTTTTCCAAGTATATATTGAATTGTTTGAATTACAAATTCTGAAATTGGCACAAGTAAAATTAGTACTGTTAAAATATATTTAATTAAACTATTTGTTACTGTTTTTGCTAAAATTAATGATAAAACAATTGTTAATATAAAAATTAATGTAATATAAATCTTAGATTTTGCTTCATTACTCAATTTTTTAGACTTGTATTCTAATTTCTCAAAAAGTTCTTCTTTCCCATCATCTATTAAATAATATCCTATATGACTCTGTTTAGCTCCGAGTTCTTTTGAATTACATAATTCAATTATTTTTTTAGCAACATAAATTTCAGACATATTTGTTTTTCTAGCAATTTCTTTTATAGAATTTCTATAATATTCTTTTGTTTTATATTCCATATTTTCATAAATTCCAGCTGGCTCTTTATTTAAAATCTCTTCTACTCCATTTATCTTTTCAAAAATATCCATAAAATTTATTCTTTGAATTTTTTTAATACTTGTTATACAATTTGCCATAGATATTTTTCTAATTGCAATATCAAAATGCTCTTTTTGTATAGCTTCTGGTACAGTTGTTCCTATTTTTTCAACTTCTTCTTCTAAAATATTCAAATATCCATATGCTTTTTTTCCATATTTTTTTAATGAATATGACATATATTCTATAAAAGGATATCTCATACTTTTAAATTCATTATTTTTTAATTTATCGCCAGATATTTTATTAAACTGTAACTCATTTTTTTCTTTTTTTTCAACTAATCTTTCAATTATATTTCTTACTTTGTATTTTTGTATTTGAGTACTATAGATTTTTTCACTTATTTCTGCAATATTATTAATAATTGCAATTTGCAAAAATACCCCAATATTCCAAATTTCTTCCATATTAAGAGTTTTCTTAGTCTGGTAAGCCTGTAAATATTTTTCTAAGTTTTCTCCATTTATCTTATTATCTGTATATGCAACTATTTCTGAAGCTAATACATAAACTCTTGCAAAACCTGCATATTTACCATTTTGTATTCCCACAAAATTTTTATATTTTTTTAATGTCATTTCTTTTTCTATTTGTCTTACAGCTTCTTCAATTATATAAAAATTGTCTAATATCCATTCCCCTGCTGGATGTATGTTTATTCCTAATTTTATATGTTCATTTAACAAATTATAAACATTTTTTATTTTGATATAATTTTCTAACAATTGTGGCACTGGATATGTGCTTTTATTTGATCTTGCTTTTAAAATATGTTTCATCGCCATTTTTTCCAATTGCTTTTTTAATTGTTCTTCATCTAATATTGCTACTTCTATATCTAATTTTTGATATTTTTTCAAGAAAAACCACTCCTTGCAAACTATGTTTTACAATATTGTTTGCAAAAAGTGGTTATTTATACATTTTTTAATTATCTCTCTTCATCTTGTTCTTGTGATTTTAAATTAGATTGCTCTTGTTTTTCTTCTTCTCTTTCTGTTACCAATTTTACTAATTCTTGTTTTGCTTCTTCACATAAATTAGTTATATACTCATTTCCTGGCTTATGCTCTAATTCATCGAAATATCCTATTAGGTCAAATGAAGTTTGTACAATTGAGCTCATGTTTTCAAGTGCAGATTCTTGATTTTTCAATTCATAATATAATTCTCCCGGTATTACAGCTCTTCCATCACTTGTCATTGCATCTATTATCTTTCCAGTTGATTTTCTTTCTACTCTATATACATCAACATTTGGTTCTTTTACATAATTTTGCCCATCTTGCTCTAATGCTTGTTCTGTTAATGCAGGATCATCTCCATGTGTTACATTTTTCCCGTTATCTAAGTTATATATATAATTTTGGCGGTTTGATATGATTTTAATACTACCTGGTGTCATTAAGTCTATTCCTGTAATTTCTTGATATTCATCTATATATAAATTCTTCAAATATTTTAATACTTCATCAGATGTATCTAATCTATCTATCTCTTCTTCTATAGGACTTTTTTCATCTTCTGGCACATCAACTTTTATACCATCTATAAAACTTGACTCTTCTTTTGAACTTGAATTATCATCTGTTGTTATTGCTGGCTCTTTTGTATCACTTCCATCTGTTATCAAACCATGTCCAATAGCTACTCCTCCTCCTAATACTCCTAATGCTAAAGCTACTGCTATCGTTCTATTTCTAGCTACTTTTGCTACTCTTTCTATAATTATATTTTTCTCTTCTCTGCTTAATTTTCTTCCTTTTTTCTCTTCACGCTTTTTTATTAATTCTTTAGCTCTACTTTTGGTTAATCTTATAAATATTCCTCTTTTTCTTCTTCTTTTTTCATTATCCATTGTAACCCCTCCATAATATATATTACTTCAAATCTTTTTTCTTGTCAATAGGGTAATTTGGTGCCGGTTCTCTTTTTGCCTTTTTTCTTCTTTTCCGCTTGGCTGGCTTGTTAATTTGGTGCCGGTTCTCTTTTTGCCTTTTTCTCCTTGTCCCGCTTGGCTGGCTGTTTTCGGCTATTTTGTTAATTTGGTGCCGGTTCTCTTTTTGACATTTAATAAAATTTTAAGATTTATTTAATTATTTCTTAAAACACTTTTAATTTTTATGATATATAATTATGTAGTCAAAGGGAGGAATTTTGATGAAAAAAGTAAGTAGAAAAAAACTAACTATTAAAAAAATCATTTTTATAATAATTTTAATATTTTCGATATTATATCTTTATAAAAATACTGATATATTTAAAAGTAGTAATCAAGTAATTGCTAAAATCATTTCAAATACAAATGATGATTCTGAATATAAAATCATTAAACAAAATTTTAATTCAAATTATCAAGGAATAGGACAAGAAAAAATTAGTGATTCAGATGGATATTTTACAACTTTTACAACAGAACAAAAAAATAAAAAAATTTATAAAGAATATAAACAAAATGGAAATTCATCTTGGAGCAGTAAAGAATATTGGGGTGGAACAATGGAAGAAAACGGTTGTGGTATAACTTCACTTTCAATAATTTTAAGTGGATATAATAAAAATTATACTCCAGAAGATTTGAGGCAAAAATATTTTCCTGTTCTAACTTCTGATAAAATATCTTCTGAACTTGAATCTACTTTCGGAATCGAAAATTCTGATTTCTATTATGATTCTACTCATTTGTCTAATAAATCTATAATAGAACATTTAAAAACTAATCGACCTATTTTAATATGTGTATGGAATCAACCTAATAATAATAGATGGACAACTGCTTCTCATTATATGGTTTTACTAGCTGCTACTGATGATGAAAAAGTTTATGTTTCTAACCCAAATGGTCTTGAAAATGATAGTAAAAGCTCTGGTTGGTATAATATTAATGAAATTACTCCATATTTAGCTAAAGCTTTATATATAGAAACTTATTAAATTTATATATTTGAAAAATACCCAGAATTACAAGACATTGATATTGAAGCTTTAGAAAATGAAGCAAATGAATAAATTTTATAAGAAGTCGAGAAATCGACTTTTTTATTATATACTAAAAAGCACTTTTTCCTATACAATAAAAAGCACTAAATATAATTAGTGCCTTTTAAAAATTTGATTTTTAACTTATTTTTATATCCTTAGTTTAAATGTTTTAGGTGCGTATTTATAAGCTATTACTAAAGAAATTAAACTATATAATATGCAAAATGCACTCATTGCTATACCAAAAGATATTGTTGGCAATTTAATTTGTATCATATAATAACATACAAAATAAGTTACAGCTTGAACTACTTTATATGTACTACTTTTCATTTCTGTATTTACATTATAAGGTTGTAACAAATAATACATTACTAAATAATGTACAGAAAAGAATATACTCATTGCTATTATTGATATAAATAAAACTATATAATTTAATATATTATCAGTTCCTCCTGTTATAAATAATAATAATGGTAATCCAATTGCAATAATAATTGCTGGTAATAAATTTACTTTAATTAATGTTTTTAATCTTTCTTTAAATAATCCTAAAATTACTTTTGGAGTCCTATATATTCTATATGTTAACATACTATGGTCACAATTCATAAACATTGCTTGTGTAACTGTTGTTCCCCTATTTAATAAATACATTATAAAAACAAAATAAGGTAAATAAGTTAATAATACTTTATTAGTTTGATTAGCAAAATCTTTATTAAAATAAGCAACTATTATGACTAATATCATAATTACAAAGATCACTGCAGATTGTTTCTTTACTGCTTCTGTTAAAATCTTTTTATGTCTTTTTACAAATATATCATGAAAATATGCAAAACCTTTTTTGTTACTTGTTAATTTACTATCAAACTGAATTTGTTTTTCAACATTATCTTTTATAGCTTTAGTAATTGTTTGATTTTGTGCAGCATACATATTTTCCTTTGTTAATATTTGTTTATATATTTTTTTATAATCTTTAAATTTATTTATTTTATTAAAACTTAATACACCAAAAACAACACTTATAGCGAAAAATATAACAAATATTGTTTTATTTATTGTAAAACCTAAATATGGTAATCCATAACTTATAGCAAGTAATAATGCTAAAACTATCCATAATATTTTTGTTGGTAAATTCTCATTTTTTGCAATTTTATTTTTCTCAAAATCATATAAGCTATATCCACTTACTGCCATTTTTACCATTACTACAAATACTGGAAGTATAATACACATCCATAAAGGAACTTGTGCCATTTTCCCAAAAATAATTGTAAATGGCAAAAATCCTATAATAACTTTTAATAATGAATAATAATAATTTGATAATGTATATTTTTTAGCATCCATATTCATAGTAAACATTGCATAATATTTATCTTTTGTTGGATTAAACATATATGTATTTAATAAACCACCACATAATGTTAAAAAAGTAAATATATGCAAAAATGTGTCAGACATATTTGTCTTATATATTACTAACATTGATATTATCATTAACCATATATATAAAAATTTACCTATAAATATACCGATTATTTCTATTAATATACTTATAATATTTCCAATTATTTTTAAAATTTTACTTTTATATAATTCATTTGGTAAAATTCTATTTATTATTGGCAATTGTTTTATAGAATATATTATACTATTTACTCTATATGCATTTTTTAGTTTAAAGGATGTAATAAATGATTTTATCATATTTAATCCTCCTTTAATGCTTCTATTATCTTATTTTTGAAATTTTCACTGTCTAAATCATTTTTGTCTATTTTTTCTAAAATACCTTTATTTAATATTACTATTTCATCACATAAGTCAAGTGCAAGTTCCATTATATGTGTTGAAAAAATAATGATATGATCTTTTTTTATTCCTCTTAGCATTTGCTTCATTTCTTCTGCTACTACTACATCAAATGATGTTAATGGTTCATCTAATAATAAAATATTTGGACTTGCTATGATATTTACGAGCATTTGCATTTTATTTTTCATACCATGTGAATAATCTTTTAAAAGTTTATCTCTATCCTCTTCTTCTATTTTCATAAATTCAAAATATTGATCTATTGTTTTTTCTTCTTTTATTCTATTTTTATTTATTTCTATAAAAAATTTAAGAAATTCTCTTGCAGTTAGAAATTCAGGAACATTTGGTGTTGATAGTACATATCCTATATCTTCTGGAGCAATTTTTCTTAAACCTCCTTCATCAATAAAAAATTCCCCTCCATCTATTTCTAAATCTTCGTTTAAACAATTAAAAAAAGTAGTTTTTCCTGCTCCATTTCTTCCTAATAATCCATATATTTTTCCTTTTTCAAATTCGAAATTTATGTCTTTTAATACTTCTTTTTTTTCAAAATTCTTTTTCAGATTTTTTATTACTAATTTCATACAAAATTCCATTCCTTTCTTGTTTCTCTCAAATGCACACATAGTAATGAATCCTTTGGATAATTTCTTACAAATTATATTATCCTTTTATCTTTTAATAATTTCAAAATATTTAAAATTATAACATAATTATACCAGTTTGTATATAGTTAGTTTCAGTATTTTTTTCAAATTAGTTTAGACATCCCAAGCTATCATCTAATTCAAAAATTCTTGTGTTTGATTGGAGTAAAAAAATAGAAAATGTTATCTAAACAGTTGAGGGATGTTCACGGAAAATGCTGAAACTTAAATTAATATTTGAACTTATTATATATGGTATATATTTCCTTTGATTTTATTTTATTGCTATGGTATTATTAATTATAAGAGGTGAATATTATGCAAAAAATAATTTCGGGTTTAAAAAGTCTGGATAAAATTACATATAAAATTATGAGATATGGATTTTTATTTTCCGGATTTATTGCACTAATTGCAGTAGCAGTATTACTGTCTTACATATTTTTTGGAAGCAATTTTTTATATCATCTTGGTATCGTATTAATGGAAGCAAGTTTCACTTTTTCCGTTGAATTTGTTATTTGTGGAGTTGTTGTAGATTGTATTAAAAAACAAAATATATAAAACGTGAGCATCAAAAACTCACGTTTTTTGTATATTCTTCAAGTCCCCACCAGCTATACTGGGTAATAGTTATAATTAAATAATCTATAATCACTAATTATTGGCATTTAAAATTATTTTTTTAATTCTTCCAGAAATAATTTATTTAGTAATTGTGGATTTGCCTTCCCTTTAGTTTCTTTCATAGCTTGTCCAACTAAAAATCCTAAAGCTCTATCTTTACCTGCCTTAAAATCAATAACAGATTGTGGATTTGCTTCAATAATTTTTAGTACAATTTCTTTAATAGCACCTTCATCTGAAATTTGAATCCAGCCTTTTTCTTTTATGATATCTTCTGGATCTCTTGGATTTTCAAAAAGTTCTTCAAGTACCTTTTTTCCAATACTTGAGCTTATAGTACCATTATCAATTAAAATAACTAATTTTCCTAATTGATTAGCATCAAAAGGGATTTCAATAGGGTCCATTTCTGTTTCATTTAAGATTCTTGAAATATCAGAAATAATCCAATTATTTACTGCTTTATAATTACCACAGACTTTTGAAGCTTTTTCAAATAAATCTGATAAATATTTTGAAGAAGTTAAAATTCCTGCATCTTTTTCAGATAGTTTATATTCTTCTAAATATCTTTGTTTTCTACTTTCAGGCATTTCAGGTAAACTATTTTTTACATTATTAATATATTCTTCAGATAAATTAATAGCAACTAAATCTGGTTCAGGAAAATATCTATAATCTTGGGCATCTTCTTTATCTCTCATAGAAAATGTTTTACCAGAAACCTCATCCCATCTTAAAGTTTCTTGTGTTATTATACCACCATTATCCACAACATCTATTTGTCTTTGAATTTCATATTCTAAAGCTCTTGTAATACTTCTAAAAGAATTCATATTTTTCATTTCTGTACGTGTTCCAAATTCTTTTGCACCTATTTGGCGTATTGAAGTATTAACATCTGCTCTAAATGAGCCTTCTTGCATTTTGCAATCTGATACTTCTATATATTCTAATATTGATTTTAATTTTTTCAAATATGAATCAACTTCTTCAATACTTCTAAAATCAGGTTCTGATACGATTTCTATTAAAGGTACACCTGCTCTATTTAAATCAACTAATGCACCTCCACTTAAATCATCATGATTTAATTTTCCTGCATCTTCTTCAATATGAATACGTGTAATTCCTATTTTCTTTTTTCCTTTACTTGTTTCAATTTCTATATAACCATTTTTGCATAATGGTTTATCATATTGTGATATCTGATATGCTTTTGGTAAATCTGGATAAAAATAATTTTTTCTGTCATTTTTACTATTTTTTTCAATTTCGCAATTTGTTGCTAATCCAGCTTTTACTGCATATTCAACTACTTTTTCATTTAAAACTGGCAATGTCCCTGGCATTGCCATACAAATTGGGCATACTTGTGTATTTGGTGCTGCTCCAAATGATGTTGGACATGAACAAAATATTTTTGTTTTTGTTGATAGTTCTGCATGAACTTCTAGTCCCATTACTACTTCATAATTTTCTTTTGCCATCTATTTGCCTCCTTATTTTATAATTCCATATGAATATTTACATGCTAAAATCCTTCTAACAGCTATATTTATTAATTCTTCATCTATTATACCTTCTTTAATTGCATTTAAGACTTCTTGTTTCTGTACCTTAAAATTTGATGAAATTATCATATCATTTCCTGCAAGTACTGCTTGTACAGCAGCTTCTCCATTTTCTGTGTAATCTTTTACTGCATCCATTGCCAAGTCATCAGTTATTATTAGCCCTGAAAATTCTAATTCATTTCTTAATATATTATGAACCTTTGTTGACAAAGATGCTGGATTATCTGGATCCATACTTTTTACAATATTGTGACTAACTAATATTGTTGGTCCACCAGCCTCTATGCCACTTTTAAATGGTAGAAAATCTGCGGTCTCAAATATTTCGTATGATCTTTCATCAATTGCAACTCCTGTATGTGTATCAACATTGTTTCCATACCCTGGAAAGTGTTTCATTGTTGATATTATTCCATCACTTTCCATTGTTTTTATTATTTCTGATACATATTTGGCTGTTTCTTCTGCCGATTTTCCATATGACCTTTTATATATAAAATCCAATGGGTTTGTTGATACATCTGCAACTGGAGCCAAATTCATATTTAATCCAAGTTTTTTTAATAATGTTGTCTTTTCTGTAGAGTCCTTAATTATTGCTTCTAAACCTCCTTGTTTAAATAAATCTTGTGGTGATAAAAATTTACTTTTTCTAAATGCTTTATAATTACTTACTCTTACAACTGTTCCACCTTCTTCATCTACTCCTAGAATTAAAGGTATATTACTTATTTCTTGGCATTCATTTAATTTATCTATTATTGACTTTTGAGTTTCACCTTTAAAATCTCTTCCAAATAATATATATCCTCCAGGTTTTTCTAATTGTATTTCTTGCATTACATCACTTTCTGGAAATCTTGCAAGAAACATCTGCCCTACTTTTTCTTCAATCGTCATATTTTCAAGTAATTTTTCTGCTTGAGAATAGTAATCTTCAAATATATCTTTTTTGACTAATTCTTCTTCTATATCATCTTTCATCTCTTGTTTTATATTGTTATCACTATTATCAGCAATTTCTGTAATGTATTTATTTTCTGGTTCAACTATTTCATGTTTGAAAAATATAAGTCCTACTATTATTAATATTATTATTGGTAACAATATTATTTTATAATAATTTTTCTTTACCGTATGTTTTCCCATACTTACATTCTCCTTATTCTCTAAATTGTGGTTTATATTTTTCCCTAAATTTTGTTTCTTGTTCATAAGCATATGCAGCTTTTAATATTTTTTCTTCTTCAAATCTATTTCCTATTATTTGCATTCCAACTGGTAAACCTTGACTATCTACGCCACATGGAATTGATATTCCTGGTAAACCAGCTATATTTACAGATACTGTGCAAATATCAGCTAAATACATTTCCATTGGATTATTTGATTTTTCTCCAATTTTAAATGCTACTGTTGGAGATGTTGGAGTTATTATTACATCATATTTTTCAAATGCTTTATTAAATTGATTCATAACTAATGTACGTACTTGTTGAGCTTTTTTATAATATGCATCATAATAACCTGATGATAATACATATGTTCCAAGAATTATTCTTCTTTTTACTTCTGCTCCAAATCCTTCACTTCTTGATTTTTTATAAATTTCTTTTAATGTTTTTGCATTTTTAGATCTATAGGTATATCTAATTCCATCAAATCTTCCCAAATTTGAACTTGCTTCTGCACATGCAATTATATAATAAGTAGCTAATGCATATTTGGCAATATCCAAAGAAAATTCTTCAATTTCTGCTCCCATTTCTTTATATTTTTCAATGGCTTTTTCTAAAGATTCCTTAACTTCAAGATTTATTCCTTCTCCATAAAATTCTTTTGGAACTCCTATTTTTAAACCTTTTACATCTTTTTGTAAGGCTTTTGTGTAATCTTTATTTCCTACATCTACTGATGTTGTATCTTTTTCATCTTTTCCTGCAATAACATTTAAAAGTATTGCACAATCTTCAACATCTTTTGTAAATGTACCTACTTGATCAAGTGAAGATGCAAATGCTACTACTCCAAATCTTGAGACTAATCCATATGTAGGCTTTAGTCCAACTACACCACAAAAACTTGCAGGTTGTCTTATACTTCCACCAGTATCTGTTCCAAGTGCCCATGGTACCATATTTGCTGCAACAGCAGCCGCTGAACCTCCTGACGAACCACCTGGTACTCTTGATAAATCCCATGGATTTTTTGTTTTCTTAAAATATGAATATTCAGTTGAGCCTCCCATTGCAAATTCATCCATATTTAATTTTCCTAAATTTATCATTCCTTGAGAATTTATTTTTTCTATTACTGTTGCATCATATGGTGATACAAAATTTTCTAGCATTTTTGAGGCACATGTTGTTTTTATTCCATTTGTACAAATATTATCTTTTATTCCTATTGGTATTCCTGCCAATTCTCCATTCCACTCTTGTTTTTTGGCACTTTCTAAACCTTGTTCTGTTAATTTTGTTATAAATGCTTGTACATCTTCTTCTTTTTCATTTATTCTATCTATATATGCTTTATTAATTTTCTCTATTGTTAATTCCTTATTTTTCAATTTTTCTTTTAACTCATGTACTGTTAATTCTGTAATTTCCATTTATTTTCCTCCCAAAATAAAGTATTAATTTTAATCTAACCTGGTAATAAATTTTCATATAATTTAATTATTTTATACAAAATAAAGTATCAATTTTAATCTGACAGAAAATTATATTTTCAAATTATAATAAAAATATCAAATTTTAATTTAATACTTTTGGTATTTTGAACATGTGTTGTTCTTGTTCTGGTGCATTTTTTAATAATCCATCTATATTTTTAAATATTTTTACTTCATCTTTTCTAAATACATTTTTCATTTCATTTGCACCTATTGTAATATCCAAATTTTCAACTGGTGCATTATTTACTATATTAGCAAAATCTAATATATCTTGTAAATTTGATTGGTATTTTTCTATCTCTTGTTCTTCTAATTCTAGTTGTGCTAAATTTGCAATATGCAATATTTCTTCTCTACTAACTTTCAATTTTATACCTCCTTTTACATATAGCTATTTTACTATATTGTATGGCAAAAAGCAATAATTTACCATAAATTTATAGCAAAATAGGAGACTATTAATTATCTCCTATTTGCATTTTTTTATTCAATTATAGGTTTAATTTCATTTTCTATATTTTGTTTCATAATTTCACAACTATGATTAAATTTAGCTTGATCTTCTTCATTTAATTTTAGCTCTAAAATTTCTTTAACACCATTTTTATTTATAATAGCAGGAACTCCAATATACATTCCTTCTTGTCCATATTCACCATTTTGATATGTTGATACAGTAAGAATTGCATTTTCATCATTTAAAACTGCTTTTACCAATCTATTTAATGCCATACCAATTCCATAATAAGTCGCTTTCTTTTTCTCAATAATTTTATATGCTGCTTGCCAAACTCCATCATGTATTTTTTTCAAATCTTCCATTGGATGATTATTATCTTTCATTATATCTATCATTTTTTTACATCCAACATAACAATGTTCCCATGGAACTAGTGAAGAATCTCCATGTTCTCCTAAAATATATGCATGAACATTTTTGCTTGACACTTCAAGATATTCTGCAATTAAATATCTCAATCTTGCTGTATCAAGTACAGTACCAGATCCTATTACTCTAGACTTTGGCATCCCTGAAACTTCTGCAACAACATATGACATCAAATCTACTGGATTACTTGCTATAATAAATATTCCTTTAAAACCACTTTCCATTACACTTTCTGTAATACTTTTCATTATTTTTGCATTTGCTACTGCTAATTCCAATCTTGATTGTCCTGGTTTTTGTGCTAATCCTGCTGTTATTACAACAATATTGGCATCTTTACAATCTGCATAATCTCCTGCCTTTATAGACATTTTATGTGGTGAATATGGAAGTCCATCAGATAAATCCATTTCTTCCCCAATTGTTTTATCTTTATTTACATCTATTAATACTAATTCTTCTACTCCTCCTTGGTTTAATAATGAGTATGCCATACTCATTCCTACAAATCCTGCTCCTACTAATACTACTTTTCTTTTTGAATTCATACTAATACCTCCTATTATTCAAAATTCCAAAAAGAGAACCTGCACCAAATTAACAAAATGGACAAAAGTCGCTAGCCAAGCGACTTATAGCCCAAAAGGCAAAAAGAGAACCGGCACCAAATTATCATTCTATAACTATTTTCGCATTTGTTGGACAAATATTAATAAAAGTATTTCCATCATTAACTGTAATTTCATTTCCATCTAAATCTTTATAAACTGTTTGTTCTTCTCTTGAAGATTTAGTACATTTTATTTTTATAGCTTCACCATTTGTAATATAATATCCATCAAATGTTCCTATATTTTTTAAGCCTTGTCTTCCTTTCTTCTCGGCATCTTGTAAAGTATAATTATCACACATTGTAATAATTATGTTTTTCGTTGTTACAGGGTCACCTGTAATATAATCTGATTGAAGTTTGTTTCTTGCATATCTTGTATATGTTTTTGTTTCTGGGTTATATTCATATCTTACCTTTTGTAGTCCAGAATGTGGTATTGTAATATTATTTGCAGTAATTACAATCTCTTCATTTTCGTCATTTGTTTGTTCTTCATTATTTATTTGAGTAGTAGGATTAGCTGAATCTTCATCATATTTTTCTTTTTCATATTTATCACTTAATAAAAATTCATCTGCCACATAATTTAATACACTCTCTTTTGAAGATGTTAGTTCATATTCTTTTCTTTCAGCTATTTTTAATATACTTGCTGTAGAAGTAAATAAATTATGTGGTGCTGATTTACCTTTTTCTCTCCAAAAATCTTTTGAACTTTCTTGAATTCCATTTATATTATTTACACCTAGTTTTGGTATATCACTTTGTGCTTGTGGGCTCCACCCATGATGTACATATATTGCATCATTTTCTAAAGCATAATCTAGGAAATAATGTCTTGAACTTCTTACTGGTCCTATTTTTTCTAAATTCTGTCCTTTAAACAAAGCCATTAGTCTGGTCTCTCCACCTTCAACTACTATTTCATATACTAAATATGCTTTATTTAAATTTGCTTGTGGCCAAGCTTTTGTATGATTGTCTATCATTACAGCTATTGGTCTATCTGTACCACTATATATTTGAACTTGTTTATCTGGCACTACTAATGGAGCTTCTTCTTCCTGATTTTCAGTTTCACTTATTATACCATTTGTTTTATTTGTATCTTCTTTTGTGATTATTTTATATATCAATAATCCCCCTGCAACTATTACAAGAATAGATAAAATTATCAGTAAATATTTAACACCTTTATTCATATCATATTTCATCCCTTCTTATCTCTAATTTATTTAATATATTTTCTTCTTTTGCCCTCATTAGAACTTTATCATCTTCTACCATATGGTCATATCCCATTAAATGATAAAATCCATGTACTACCATATATGCAAGCTCTCTTTCAAAACTATGCCCATATTCTTCTGCTTGTCCTTTTACTCTTTCAATTGATATTACTATATCTCCAAGTACATCTTCATACTCAAAATCTTGATTTTCTATTTTCTGTTCTATCTCTTCTTTTTCAAACATTGGGAATGATAATACATCAGTTTCTTTGTCAACATCTCTATATTGTTTATTTATTAAATGAATTTGTTCTGGTGTTGTTAATGTTATACTTATATATAATTTCGAATTTTCTAATTTTTCTTCTTTAAAACATTGTTTTACTACTTTTTTTATTATATTTTCATATTCAGGATTTTCCTCTATGTCTAAATATTCTAATTGATACATCTTTCTCACCTATAAATATTTTTTAAACTTCTACACTACTTAATTTTCTTTTTATATATTTTGAATTTATTGTTTTAAAATCTCTTATTTCTTTCATTACTCCATAGTCTACAAGTTTCCTTTTATAATATTTTACTAATCTACTATAATCAGTTTTTTCATTTTGTATTTTTTTGATATCTTCTTTTATAAATAGTATTTCTTTTTGTTTTACATATTCTATAAAATCAATTTCCTTTAGTTTTTCAATTTCTTTATATTTTTCATGGAAACGTTTAAATTGTTCTCTTTCTTTTGCATTATCCCAATATACTTTTGTTGCTAAAAGTTTTATATTATAATCTTCTATTAAATTTAATAACATTGTATATGCTTTTTCTCTTTTTGCTGCTATTTTTGTATCTTGTACTAAACATCTAGCATCTTTTAATAATTTCATATAACATTGTGATGCAACTACTAATGGTAAACTATGTGTAAATAAATTTCTGCTTATTCCTAATAATATCATGTTTTTTTCTATATTGTCCCTTGTGTCTAATTTTCCTACAGAAAATCTTTCGTATTTTTCATACTCTTTTGCCACTTTTTCTAATTTTGGATCATTTATTTTTAATGGTAAAATATTTTTTATATAATCTTCTAATGTATCAAATATTTTTACATATATATATTCTTTTGAAGAATCATAAACATCAGTATTATCTGCCAATTTTACAGAATAGTTCTTTAATATTCCTTTATATAATGAATCTTGTTTTTCTAAATAAAAATTCTGATATTTTTCTATCATTTTTTGTTTTCCAGAATTCATTACAGTTTCTTTATCTAATTCTAGTAAATATTTTTGTTTTCTATATTTATATTCTACATATTCAGTTTGTTTTAATTGAACTATTCCATAATATTGTGATAATGCCAAACTTTCTACTTTTGATGCAGTTTCATTTTTTACTTTTTTGTATATTGTATCTAATACATATTTATCTAATGCCTCTAAATATGCTGTATATGAATCTTCATATTTCTTATTTGTATCTTCATTTTCTTCTGATACTTCATATGCTTTTATAAGTGCATTTCTTTTCATGCTTATTCTCATTCCATTTATTCCTATTTGTGTTGGAATTAATAATTTGGTTAATGTATTTGTTAATTTATTAAAAAATGTTTTATCTGTTCCTACTACTCTTAAACTTCTCTCTTCCATAATTCCTCTTCCTTTCCAAAGTTATTCGGTAGGCAGGTTATTGTATATCTTCTGTTTGCTGCTGTATTTCATTTATTTTTTCCTGCATTCCTATATTTTCAATTACTTCATATGTTACACTTATTTCTACATATTGTTCATTACTTTCTATTATATTTGCCTTTTTATCTAGTATATTTTCTTTATTTTCTATTTCTGCCTCTATTTGTTCTTCTAATTGTTTTGTTAATTTTTCCGTTGCTTCTTCAACTGTGTATTGTTTTGAATTTTTTTCCAATTCTTCATTAGTTATTTTGATTACGGAAATTGGTAAATATAAGTTTGAAAATATCTTAAACTTTTTTTCCTCTTCTATTGTATCATAAATTTTAAATTTTGAAATAGTTTTATAAAAATTTATTTGAAAATTATTTATTTTTATTCTATATTTCGTTTCTTTTTCTCCTGTTGTGACTTTTTCTACTGTTTTTAGATAAATTCTTTTTGTCTTACTGTATTTAACTATTGCTTCAACTTCTCCTAAACTATGTACATATCTTGTTCCTGTGTATTTTCCTTCCATTGTTCCTTGAATTAGTATTTGGCCTTCTTCTACTTCATCTCCTATTTTGACTTGTGCTGTTCCGTTTTGTGCTATTATTTTTGTTATTGTTCCTGATTTTTTTGCTACTATATTACTATAATCTTTTTCATCAATTATTTCTGGCGCTTCAGTGGCTTTTACAATTTTTACAATTGCATTTGTTCCTTTTAGCTCTATACCTACCCAGGAAATGTCACTTCTATCTAATCTTATTTTATTTATTATTTCTTGAGTGTCTACATTCTTTTTTAGCATTCCTACTTCTAATCCCGCTTCTTTAATGTCTTGTTCTATATTTTGAAGTTCAAGATTGTCTTCTACTTCTATATTGATATTCCAAACAAAGTTTGTGCTTACTCCGATTAAAATTACTATTATTATTAGTGTAATGAAAAATATTTTTCTTTTTTTATATTTGTTTATTAAAAATGGTATTCCTCGTTTTTTGGTTATTTTTATTCTACATTTTAGTTTTTTGGCTACTTTTACTGCTTTAAAAAAATCATTTATTCCTATATTTAAATGTAATTTTACACCTTTTTCTCTTTTTAAATTCCATATTAAGATTTTGCTAGTTGTACATATATTTATAAATCTTTCTATATAGTATCCTTCTACTGTTATTCTAACATATCCTAATATGTACTTTAGCAAAATCTTTAATAACATTTTACCCTTCAGTCCTTTCTATATCAATACTTTCTATTTTCCCTGTAATTTTAATATCATCATTTGTCATTTTTTCAAGATTTAAATTAAATCCATTTATATTTACAACTCCTATATATGTGCTTATACTGGCAAAAAATTCTTCATATTCTAATATTCCTTTATAATTTTCTAATATTATTTCATTAAAACCTGTTATTGTTATCTTTGGTTCGTTTGAATATACTTCTTCTGGTAATTCTAATAGTTTTTCTAATCTGTTTTTCTTCATATGCTCCTCCTATTTATTTTACAAATTCGTCTAGGCTTTTGAATTCATAACCTTGGTTTTTGGCTTCTTTTATTATTGTGTCTAAAACATCTGCATTTGTTTTGGAATTTGAATGTAGTAACATTATTTCTCCTGGGTGAAAATTGTTTGTTATTGTTTTTATTGCTTCTTCATTTGTTGGTTGCTTTTTTTCGTCCCAGTCACAGTATGCAAAACTCCACATTACTGTTTTGTACCCTAATGATGATGTTTTTTTCAATGTTCTTTGGTTGAATTCTCCTTTTGGAGGTCTGAAATATTTCATTTCATATCCGAATTTTTCATATACAGCTTGATGCAGTTTCATTATTTCGTCTTCTATTTTTTCATCACTTATACTTGGGAGGCTTGGATGTTGGCATGTATGGTTGCCTATAATGTGTTTTTCTTCAATCATTCTTTGAACTTTGTCTGATGCAGAGTTGAGGTAATGTGCTGTTATAAAGAATGTTGCTGTTACATTGTTTTCTTTTAATGTGTCTAATATTTTATCCATATATCCTGCTTCATAGCCTGCATCAAATGTTAAATAAATTGTTTTTTCATTTTCTTTTCCTAAGCATATTCCGTTACTTTCTTCTAGTGTTTTTTTGTTGGATTCTCCAACATCTGGCTGTTCATGGTTTTGGGCTCTTTTTATTCCCCACCCTATAGTTTTTTCTGTAGCTTCTACATTGGTTAAAATTGAAGTGTTTTGATTTGTTGTTATTACACTTATAGTAAAAATTGCAATTATAATTAACATTGCAAGTGATGTTTTGAGGTTTATTTTGATTTTTTTCATTTTTGATCACATTCCTTTCTTAAGGCTTAATTATCTATATCTTTTTTTAATTTTATGTGTAAAATATTTCAAATATTACCTTTTAAATTTAATTAATTTTTAAGTGATTCTTGAATACTGCGCCAATGTATCATTCTATGCAAATAGAGTATTGACAAGTTTTGAAATTTATTTTATATTTTTACTTGTGATTTGTCGAAATTTTTTTAATTCTATCGAATGTACATAGGAGAAAGAATGTTAAACTTCGTACTTTGTGATGATGATATTCGTATGCTTAATAGAATTTCATCTCTATTAGAAAAAGTGATTATTACTAATGACTTTGATGCAAAAATTGTTTTTACAACAACTGATTCTAAAGAGTTGTTGTCTTATATCTCTACAAATAAAGTTAATGTAGTTATTCTTGATATTGAATTTAATGGTCACCATGAAAATGGATTAGATATAGCTAAAAAAATACGAAATATTAATAAAAATTGTTATTTGATTTTTATTACAAGTCATTTTGAATATATTGCAGAAGCTTATAAGTATACAACTTTTGACTATATCTTTAAGTCTTGTCTTAATATTGAAACTCTTACTTCCTCTTTGACTAGATTGTTTAATGATGTTTCAGCTACTGAAACTAAGTTTTTGAAAATTGATAATAAAAATACTTTTTTAGATTTGAATGATATTCAGTTTATTGAAAAAAGACGGAGCTAAACTTATTTATCATACTTTTAAGTTGGATTATGTTACATATAATTCTTTTAATAAGCTTAATCTTCCGAAGAATTTTGTAAGATGTCATAAGTCGTTTATTGTGAATGTAAATAATATTTCCAATATTTTGCTGAATGATAATTTAATTCATTTTAAGAATGGATCTGTTTGTTATATTGGTCCTAAATATAAAAATTCTTTATTGGAGGTGTTAGATTTTGTCACAGTTTCTTAATTTTGCTTGGAGAGCTTTATATAGTGAAAATGATTTGTTATTGAATATTATATTAATTCCAGCTGGATTGATTGAAGCTTATTTAATCATTAGCCTAGCAATTGTTATTTTTAATATTACTCTGCCAAAAACTAAAATGGCTATTTGCGCTTTACTTCTTGCTTTTACAAGTATGTTACTTTCCGCATTTGTTCCTGCACCATATTATATTGTATTAAATTATGTTTTTATATTTTTGTACATAAAATTATTTACAAAATTAAGTTTTATAAAAACTTTTATTGGAGAAATATTTTCAACATTTACATTTGGAATAATAAATATTTTAATTCAAAACCCATACATAACCTTATTAAATATTGATTTTGAAACATACTTAAATATTCCTATATATAGAATTCTCTATTTAATTATAGTTTACAGTATCATACAATTGATTATATTTGTTTTGAAAAAATTTAGGAATAAGAGAATATCACTAGATTATATAGATAATTTAGATAAAAAAACTTTGATAATACTTTGTTTGAATATTGTTACTGGTTTTATAACATTAATATTACAATTAGTTATTACCACTTTTTATATAAATGTTGTGCCTCTTATAATTACTTTTGCCAACTTTGTAATATTTGTTTTATTCTTTTGTACGAGTATTTATAGTTTTACACGTATTATAAAATTAGCAGATACCAGAAAGAATTTAGAAAGTGTAGAAGAATATAATAAGTCTTTAACAATTTTATATGATGAAGTAAAAGGATTTAATCATGATTTTA